>PAVC01000022.1 GCA_002713885.1 Fidelibacterota bacterium | reverse complement strand
GTGGACGCAGCAATAACGGGTAGAGGTGCCTCACCATTTCTACCATATAATGCTTGATTAAGATCCGCCTGTTCAGTTTTTGTTGGAAGCCCTGTGCTTGGGCCCCCTCTTTGAACGTTTATAATAACCATCGGGAGTTCTGTCATAACAGCCAATCCCATAGCCTCACCTTTTAATGCTATCCCTGGTCCAGAGGTAGCTGTAACAGATAGGTTTCCAGTAAATGCAGCACCAATAATTGATGAAATACCTGCAATCTCATCCTCAGCCTGAAATGTTTGAACACCAAAATGTTTCCAAGCGGCTAAGGTATGAAGAATATCGCTAGCTGGAGTAATTGGATATCCACCATAAAATAATTTTAGNCCAGATTTTTCAGAAGCAGCAAGNAANCCCAATGAAGTCGCATAGTTNCNATTAATATTTCTATAAGTACCTTTTGGCAATACTGCTTTTTCTACCTTATAGCGTGTGGTAAATATTTCAGTCGTATCAGCATAATTGTAACCAGCTTTCATAGCCCTTTTATTTGCTTCAATGATTGTATCTTTACCCGCAAACTTTTTTTCTAACCATTTTTCGGTTGCATCAAGTGGCCTGTCATACATGTAATAAAGTACACCTAACGCAAAAAAGTTTTTTGTCCGGCCAACAAATTTACGAGACATCTCTAAGCCTTCGCATGCAGCAGTAACTAACTTATTCATCTCAATCGGAATTAAAGTGAAATAATCATCTAATGTTCCATCTTCAACTGGGCTGCTTTCATATCCNGCAAAATTCAAATTCTTTTTTGTAAAAGCATCCGTATTGAGAATAATAGTTCCGCCTGGTANTATCTCCTTTTGATGCACCTTTAATGCCGCCGGATTCATTGCCACAAGCACATCTGGACTATCTCCTGGTGTGTGTATATCTTTCGAACTAAAATGAATCTGGAAAGCACTTACGCCAGCAAGCGAACCAGCAGGCGCTCTAATTTCAGCTGGAAAATCTGGTAGAGTACTNAAATCATTTCCAACAACCGCTGTCGTTTCAGTAAATCTACCTCCCGTTAGCTGCATACCATCGCCTGAGTCACCGGCAAAGCGGATTACAGCATCATCTATCGTTTTAAATGTTTTTCCCATGGTTCCTACTATTTAAAATTTATAATTAAGTATATTATTTCGCTACTTTTGTGTTTTAGAANTTATCAGCAACATAANAGCTTTTCTAATTTACCAAGCGTTTTAATATGTCAAAAGATAATATGTTGGCTTCGAAAAATATTTGATTTGGTATTTTATGAAAATAAAAATAAGTAATTTTAAGAAATGACTACTAAAGAAAAAATCAGACTTACCACACTAAGTCACGGAGCCGGATGAGCTTGTAAAATTGGTCCTTCAGACCTTGCCCAGGTTCTGGGTAGCGTTAAAATGGNGTCTAATAAATCCATCATCTCAGACTATACTAGCACAGATGATGCCGCAGTGGTACGCCTGAATGATGGTAAAGTTTTATTGCAAACTGTAGACTTTTTTACACCAATAGTTGATGATGCCTATACATTCGGGCAAATATCCGCAGCAAACTCGCTTTCCGATATCTATGCTATGGGCGGTAAACCATTATTTGCACTGAATATTGTTGCGTTTCCAATTCAAAAACTTGCAAATACGATCTTAACTGAGATCATGCAAGGCGGCGCAGATAAAGCGGCTGAAGCAGGGATACCAATAGTTGGAGGTCATTCAATTGATGATAATGAACCAAAATATGGACTAGTGGTCACTGGTGAAGTATCTGAAGAATCCTTATGGACAAACACTGGGGCTAAGCCAGGCGACAGTTTGATACTGACAAAACCAATTGGTACTGGAGTTATTTCAACAGCGATAAAAAAAGAAAAAGCAACCAATTCANTCATAGAATCAGCTGTTAAATCAATGACAATGCTAAATAAAAAAGCATCTGAAGCACTAAAANAATTTGAACCTAACGCGGTTACAGATGTTACAGGATTCGGACTGGTTGGACACCTGATAGAAATATGTAATAATAGCCAAGTATCAGCTAATATTAATTTTTCTCAAATTAATTTTCTCCCNGGTGTAATAGACCTTGCTAATGAAGGAATTATCCCTGGTGGAACTAAACGCAATTTAGACTATGCTGAAAAATTTGCACATTTCAGTGAATCCCTGTCACCAACACAAAAACTNTTAGCCTGTGACGCTCAAACATCAGGCGGCTTATTAATATCCCTTCCGGAGACTGAAGCAAATCGCTTTATCTCTGTTTTTGGTGAACAAGCAATTAGAATAGGAAATGTTGCTGAACAAAATAATTATGTTGTTTCAATAAGTCCTTAGTTAAAAGCAAAACAAAATATAATATTTTATATACGATAAAAATAGTCGTATTTAATCTTTTGTTTTTATAATCTATTTACATATACTCCCAGACTAAAATTATGTTAAAGATTACTAGAAAAGTTGAGTACGCGCTTATTGCAGTCAGACACCTTGAGGAAACCTCAGAAAAGCTTGTTAGTGTTAATGAGATATCTAAATTGTATGGAATTCCTAGAGAGCTTCTTGCAAAAACAATGCAAAAGCTAGCAAGCGCAAATATTGTTAAATCTGTTAAAGGACCTCGCGGTGGTTACAAAACAACGAACAAAGCGGCAAACACTACACTAAATGATTTCTTTGAGATTCTAGAAGGACCTACTGCTATTATGGATTGTTACTTTGAATCAGGGTGTGATCATCTAACAAGCTGTAACATACGAACCCCCATTAATAAAATTAATAATTCAATAAGAAATCTTTTTGATAATCTTACCCTAGCTGATATTTCATAAAAGTCATGGATCTAAAAGAAAAAATAATCGACCTGCTAAAACAATGCTATGATCCAGAGATTCCTGTAGATCTATGGAGCCTTGGCCTTATATATAATATTAGTATAAAAGACAATCAGAATAAAAAGTCTGATGTAGATATTATAATGTCGCTCACTACCCCTGGTTGCAGTATGGGGCAACAAATGGCAGATGATATAAAGTCAAAAGTATCTAGCCTTGATAACATAGATAATGTTGCGGTTAGTGTAACCTTTGACCCTCCATGGCAGCCTGAAATGATGTCCAATGAAGCAAGAAATAAACTTGGTTTCGATAGTTCTATAGCAAAAACAAATGAAACAAAAATTGAAACAAAGTGGGAATAAATATGGATAAACAAAATACTTCGATCGATAAAGCGCAGAATGATTTTAAAAATGCTCAAATTTTCGTAACTGAAGCAGCAGCGAAAAGACTTAAAGCGGTAATGTCTGCAGAGGGGAAAGACGATCACTTCGTTAGGATGTCAGTGGACAGTGGTGGGTGCTCTGGTATGAATTATAAAATGGATTTTGATAATAATCAAGAAAGCTATGACAAAATATTTGAGGC
This sequence comes from Fidelibacterota bacterium, assembly GCA_002713885.1. Taxonomy (GTDB): domain Bacteria; phylum Fidelibacterota; class Marinisomatia; order Marinisomatales; family UBA1611; genus TMED80. The sequence continues at coordinate 43,202 of PAVC01000022.1, read as the reverse complement.
AAACGGACTTAAAGTGGTCTGCGATCTCAAAAGCTGGCTCTATCTTAAAAACATCACAATTGATTATTCCGATGATATGCTTAATGGTGGGTTTAAAATAGAGAACCCAAACGCTGAACGCACATGCGGCTGCGGCACCTCTTTTTCTGCCTAGACCTGAACCCCAATTATAATTAACTGATGAACAATAATAAAACCAACATCATTGACCAAAGGATTAAAGAAGACTACAAATACGGTTTTGTCACAGATATAGAATCAGAGACATTGCCTCCTGGTATAAGTGAGGAAACAATTCAGTTTATTTCAGAAAAGAAAAAAGAGCCATCTTGGCTATTAGACTGGCGTATTAAAGCATACAGAAAGTGGCTTAAAATGAAAGAGCCTAAGTGGCAACATGTCAGCTATGATAATATCGATTATCAAGGTATTAGCTATTACTCATCCCCAAAGAAGAAGAATATCAAAAGTCTGAATGAACTGGATCCTGAACTGTTAAAAACTTATGACAAACTTGGAATACCTTTGGATGAACAGAAAATGCTAAATGGTATCGCTGTCGATGCAGTTTTTGATAGTGTATCTGTTGCAACAACATTTAGAGAAGAATTAAGAAACCATGGAGTAATATTCTGTAGTTTTTCTGAGGCAGCAATAAACCACCCTGAAATAGTGAAAAAATATTTGGGAACGGTTGTACCATACACCGATAACTATTTCGCCTGTTTAAACTCTGCTGTCTTTACCGATGGATCATTTGTCTATATTCCCAAAGGTGTAAAATGCCCTATGGAGTTGTCAACTTATTTCAGAATTAATGAAGCAAAAACAGGCCAGTTTGAAAGAACACTGATTATCGCAGAAGATGATAGCTATGTTAGCTATCTAGAAGGATGCACTGCCCCTATGCGTGATGAAAATCAACTGCACGCAGCGGTTGTTGAGCTAGTAGCACATACTAACGCAACGATTAAATATTCAACAGTACAAAACTGGTATCCAGGTAACCCAGAAACCGGTGCAGGCGGTATCTATAATTTTGTCACAAAACGTGGATCCTGTTTAGGTAATCATTCGCGTATATCTTGGACACAGGTGGAAACAGGCTCTGCTGTAACCTGGAAATACCCAAGTTGTATTCTTAAGGGCGATAACTCTATAGGAGAGTTTTACTCAGTTGCACTTACAAATAATAGGCAACAAGCTGATACCGGAACAAAAATGATTCACATTGGAAAGAACACCAAAAGCACTATCATATCAAAAGGTATCTCTGCAGGCAAAGGTCAACAAACCTATCGAGGCCAGGTCAAAATAATGAAAAGTGCCGAAAACTCCAGAAACTTTTCACAGTGCGATTCTATTTTAATTGGAGACCAGTGCGGAGCGCATACATTCCCATTTATTGATGTCAGAAATCATAGTGCAACAATGGAGCACGAAGCATCAACATCAAAAATTGGCGAAGATCAATTATTCTATTGTAACCAAAGAGGCATTAATACTGAGGATGCTGTGTCTATGATTGTTAACGGATTTTGTAAAGAAGTCTTTAATGAACTTCCTATGGAATTTGCCATGGAGGCTACCAAACTAATGGAAGTTAGTTTAGAAGGTAGCGTAGGATAATCAGGTATTTTCTATGCTTCAGATAAAAAATCTGCACGTCAAAGTCGAAGACAATAAGATTCTTAATGGAATAGATCTCCATATTAAAGCTGGCGAGATGCACGCAATAATGGGACTCAATGGTTCCGGGAAAAGCACTCTCTCAAACACAGTCACAGGCCGAGAAAACTACACAGTTACTGAAGGTGACATTTTGTATAAAAATGAATCTATATTAGACTGGGCACCTGAAGATAGAGCCTTAGCCGGAATATTTATGTCTTTCCAATACCCAACTGTTATTCCAGGTGTTAACACTACCTATTTTCTTAGAGCGGCTGTAAACGCAAAAAGAAAACACAATAATAGAATAGAATATGATGCAGCAAATTTTTTGAAATTTATTAAAAGCAAGCTTGAAGAAGTTGAAATGGACACTGCATACCTTAAGCGATCAGTAAATGAGGGATTCTCAGGTGGAGAAAAGAAACGAAATGAAATACTACAATTGCTATGTCTTGAGCCTGAACTAGCGATTATGGATGAGACGGACTCCGGATTAGATATTGACGCAATTAAAATTATTGCAAAAGGTATCAACAATTACCGAAACAATGACCGCGGATTCTTGGTAATTACTCACTATCAAAGATTATTAAAATATATTAAACCAGATATTGTTCATGTACTCATGAATGGCCGAATCGTTAAATCTGGTGGGAAAGAGTTAGCTTTGGAGCTAGAAGAAAAAGGCTATGGATGGCTTGAGAAATGAATGTTAATGATTATAAGATTGATTTTGAAAATGCAATAACATCTAATATTTATACAGATAAAATATTTGGCATAAAAAAACAATCATTTGAAAAGTTTCTTGCTTTAGGCTTACCAACAAATAAATGGGAAAACTGGAGGCACACAAATCTATCAAGATTATATAACCTGAAGCCAGGCCTGCTAAACTCAATCAAAACTTCCTCAAAAGGATATAAAACAAATAATATTCCAGTAAATCATTTGATTGATATAGTATTCTATAATGGTGTTTATAGAAAAGAACTGTCTTCTAAATTACCCCAGGGCGTTTCAATATCAGATAATCTAGACCTACTACTAGACAATGATCATCTCTATCAAGAGGACCCCTTCGCTCTCCTCAATTCTACTTTTTTGAGAAGTGGTATAAAAATTGATATTGAAAAAAACGTGGTTTTAGATAGATCAATACGAATTGTTTACAATAGCGCAGGGAGTGAATCGGAAATAATATATCCTCGAATACTTTTAAATATAAATACATCTGCTTCTTGCACTTTTATTGAACACCATATTAATAATATAAATAATTCTTTTCAAAATGGTGTGACTCAAATTTCAATGGATAAAAATAGCAACCTTAACCATATAAAAATTCAAAAAAATTCGCACAATATGATAGACATCTCCAGTGTAATGGTTAATCAGCAAAAAGAAAGTGATTATAATTTTTTTCAATACTGCGATGGCAGCGAGTTAGGAAGAAATAATATCCATATTATCATGGATGGAAATGGTTCCAACTGTAATCTATCCGGAGTCTCATTGACAAAACATATTCAACAGATTGACAATAATATTATTGTCGAGCACAATGGAAAACATACTGCCAGTTCCCAGATTTTTAAATCAATATTAGATGATAAATCTAGCGGTGTGTTTAATGGAAGAGTAATCATTCAAGAAGGTGCAGTAAAAACAGATGCCGCGCAATCAAATAAAAACCTTATTTTATCAAAAAATGCAGGAATGAATTCTAACCCTCAAATGGAAATATACAATGATGATGTTAAATGCGCTCATGGGTCAAGCACGGGTNAATTAGATCAGGAAACATTGTTTTATATGAGGTCTAGGGGTCTTGACCTTATCGGAGCAAAGTCTCTCCTCATCAGAGGTTTTATCGCTGACTTNATTGATAATATTAGTCATGAAGAAATAAAAAAATATTTGTATGAAGAGTTTGATAACTGGCTAAATGAGAATCATAAAACATGAGCATCCAAAAATCAATGTCTGACATAGAAGAACTCTTTTCTGTTTTCGATGATCCAAAAGATAAACTCGCTCAGTTAATGGATATAGCGAAAGAATCTGAGGGGATACCAATTAACCAAAGGACAGAACAAACAAGAGTATATGGCTGCGCGTCTCAGGCTTGGGTTATTGGACAAAAGATTGGAAATAATTATGTATTTAGGTGCGACTCAGATGCCCTGATCGTAAAAGGACTNCTATCTTTATTATGTAAAATTTTTAGTGGTCATNAGGCTATGGAAATACATTCACTAGATCATTCTAAAATATTGAAGTTAGTTGGCCTTTCAGGATCGATCAGCGTACAACGGACAAATGGTTTTGCCAGNGCTGTTGATAAAATTCATAAAATATCTGTATGAATNCCAACGAAGATAATAGAATAAGATTGATACGGGATGTTGAGGCTAATATGGTTCCATCTGGAGACAAGGTAACTCTGGTCGCTGGTAATCTTGTCCAGATCACTCAGTCACTTGGAGGTAACTATACAATAGTTATAAATGGAAATATGGCGCAAATAAGTGCTAAGAATGCTGATGCACTTGGTATAGAAGTAGAAATGCCAGATAGTGATAGCATTAGCTCTGAGTTTTCAGAACAACTGATCTGGGATCAACTAAAGACCTGTTATGACCCTGAGATCCCTGTAAATATCGTAGAACTGGGCTTAATCTATGATCTAAATATTAAAGATGGTGAAAAAGGGAAAAAAATAGATATAAAAATGACCCTCACTGCGCCAGGATGTGGAATGGGTCCTGTTATCTCAGATGAGGTAGACAGAAAAATTAATGCGCTTGAAGATGTTGAAAACGTAAATGTTGAGCTTGTCTGGGAACCTCAATGGAACCAAGGAATGATGTCTGAAGCAGCTCAGCTAGAACTAGGAATGTTTTAAATTGACTATAGATACTCTAGTACAAAAAAANGACTTTCCAATATTTAGTGATGATAGTCTTGTATATCTTGATAGTGCGTCTACATCCCAAAAACCTGACAATGTAATTAATGGNTTAAAAAATGTTTATGAAAGTTCTAACGCAAACGTTCATAGGGCATTGTATAACCTTGGGTCTGAATCAACAAAATTGTTTGAATCAGCCAGAGAAAAAATTTCAAGATTTATAAATGCTTCTTCTTCTAAAGAAATAGTTTTTACCGGAGGCACTACAGAATCAATAAACCTTTTAGCCTACACATTTGGAACAAAATTAAAAAGGAATGATGAAATTCTGGTTAGCCATATGGAGCACCACGCAAATCTAGTACCATGGCAGCTTCTAGCAAAAAGGTCTGGAGCTAAATTAAAATACCTACCACTTACAGAATCAGGCGAACTGGATCTTTCCCAATCTGAAAAATATTTTACCAAAAAAACAAAAATCATATCTATAACTCACATGTCCAATGTACTAGGGACTGTTAACCCAATTAAAAAAATATCAAGTATAGCAAAAAGTGTCGGCGCAGTATTTGTTGTCGATGGAGCACAAAGTGTATCCCATATGCCTGTAGATGTTCAGAGTCTAGGTTGTGATTTTCTNGCTTTTTCAGGCCATAAAATGTTAGGNCCAACAGGAATTGGGGTATTATGGGGCACGCTTGATATGTTAGAATCTTTGCCTCCATTTATGGCCGGAGGAGAAATGATTGAAACAGTAACTCTAGAAAAATCTACCTGGAATAAAGTTCCCTATAAGTTTGAGGCAGGAACACCTAATTATGTTCAAGCTATAGGCTTGGGAATTGCGGTTGAATATTTAAATAATATTGGTATGAAAANAATTCAAGAACATGAAAAAAAACTAACTGATTATGCTATAGAAAAACTAGAAATAATTTCTGGGTTATACATTCACGGTAGCCCTTCAAATCGCGGAGGCGTAATTAGTTTTAACCTGAATAAAATACATCCTCAAGACCTTGCTCAGTTTTTAAATGAAGATAATATATGTATCAGAGTGGGGCACCACTGCGCACAACCATTGCTAAAAACACTGGGCGAAACCTCTACCGCAAGGATTAGTTTTTATGTATATAATGATTCTTATGATGTTGATAGATTAGTAGAGTCAATACAATCAACAATAAATTACTTTTAGATATGAAAACAATACTACTCGATGATTTCATTGATGAAGGAATAATCAGAGAAAAATCATTTAGAAAAAAAATTGATACTATGAACTTTAATAAGTTTGCAGATCAGAAAGTTATCATTAAAGGTTGTGCAGGCGTTACTGTTCCAACCTGGGCCTATCTTATTCTTGTCGCNGAGCTTGCACAAGTAGCGGATAAAATCTATTTTGGTGAACCTCGTTATGCTGTTAAAATATATAATAGGAGTAAATAATTATTAACAAACGCGTTAATTGGTCCACTTACTTTATGAATATTGCAAAAGAGGTGTCTACAAGATCTACCTGTGATCGTAAATATGTAGGCGCAGTTATCGTAAGAGATAAAACCATCTTATCAACAGGATATAACGGCAGTATAAAAGGACTACAGCACTGTGATGAAATTGGTCATGAAATGATTGACGGTCATTGCGTTAGAACAACCCATGCTGAGGCTAACGCAATCGTACAGGCCGCAAAAAATGGAGTAAGCATTAATAATTCTGAAATTTATGTTACCGCATCGCCTTGTTATAATTGTTTTAAGCTNATCGCAAATTCTGGAATCAAAACGATTTACTATGATGAGTTTTACCGGGATGAAAGAATAATCAAATATGCGGCTGAAGCAAATATAGAATTGAAAGCATTGGATTAGTTATTTAAATTTTTATATGCAGGTAGCTAAAATTCAATATAATGACAGNAACGCTCCTGCTAAGTTCACTAAATCGCTTAAAGAAACTGGCTTTGGAGTAATATCTGATCATCCTATTCATTTTGAATTAGTAGACGGTGTTTATAAAGAATGGGAAACTTTCTTTAGCTCNNACTCAAAACATGATTATTTATTTGATCCTCTCAAGCAAGATGGGTATTTCCCTACAGGNACGGAAAATGCTAAAGGTTATCAGGTAAAGGACCATAAAGAATTTTATCATTTCTATCCATGGGGCCGTTTACCAAATACATTAACAGGTGCTACTCTAGAATTATATAATAACTTAGTAACTATGACATCGATATTTCTAGAGTGGATAGAAAAAAATACTCCGGAAAAAGTTCGATCACAGTTCCGTGAACCATTAAAAAATATGATCAATGGAAGCAAAACAAATCTTCTTAGAATCATTCATTACCCACCATTTACTGGAAATGAAGATGATAGATCTCTTCGAGCAGCAGCGCATGAAGATATAAACCTTATTACTCTACTAGTTGCTGGTACAAGGCCTGGCCTTGAAGCAAGAGACAAAGACGGTAAATGGCATAAAATAACAACGGATCCAGGCACCATAATTGTAAACATTGGTGACATGCTAAAAGAAGCTTCTGGTGGATACTACCCTTCTACTACTCACAGAGTAGTTAACCCAAAAAAACAATCTAATAATAGTCGTTATTCAATTCCTCTGTTTTTGCATCCAAGANATGAAGTAGTCCTCTCANAAAAATATACAGCCGGTNAATATTTAGCAGAACGGCTTCAAGAGATTGGACTNAAAAATTAAGCTACATTTTTTTTAATCATTCATTTTAATCTATGAATAATCCTGCACTAACCATAGGTCTATCCATGGTTTTAGGTATGCTGGCNCAGGTTGGTTCCAAACACCTTCACCTGCCTGGTATAGTATTATTATTATTTTCTGGAATACTATTTGGCCCTGATGGGTTGAACTGGATTAAACCTAATTCATTAGGACCCGGNCTACATATACTTGTTGGTTTTGCAGTTGCAATCATTCTTTTTGAAGGAGGAATGAATCTACGCATTAGTAGAATCATGCGTGANAGAAAGGCCATTCGNGGTTTAATCACAGTTGGAGCATTATGTACTTTAATTGGCGGAACTCTAGTCACGATTATATTTCTTGGTTGGGACTTTAGAACATCAATATTGTTTGGGACATTGATCATTGTTACAGGCCCTACAGTTATAACTCCTCTATTAAAAAGGATCAGAGTTCATCATGGCGTAAGCACTATACTTGAAGCTGAGGGAATTCTGTTAGATGCAATCGGTGCTATCATTGCTGTGGTAGCATTGGAGATTGCAATAAGCCCATCAGGCTTATCATTTATAAAAGGATTTTATCATATCATATTTAGACTGGCAATTGGCGCCCTTTTAGGAGTTTCCGGAGGGTATTTATTGACCATAATATTTAGGTTTAGAAACCTAATCCCTGATGGTCTAGAGAATGTATTTATCCTAAGCTGGGTTATTGCTCTGTTTCAAATCTCAAACACTATTAGCCCTGAAAGTGGCATAGCTGCTGTAACTATTGCAGGAATGACAATCGGAAACTCCAAAACGTATATTCAACAAGATCTTCTNGAGTTCAAAGAACAGCTTACCGTGCTTATGATTGGAATGTTATTTATTCTGCTTTCAGCAGATGTAAGAATTGAACAAATATACGGACTTGGGTTTTCTGGTTTATTTACAGTTTTTCTATTGATCGTTGTAATCAGGCCTGTTTCCGTATTTATTGGTACTAATAAATCAGGATTGGATTTTAATCAGAAACTTTTATTATCATGGATTGCACCTAGNGGGATTGTTGCTGCTGCAGTTGCTTCTCTATTTGTTTATGAACTTGATCAACATGGATTTGACGGTACTCAACTCAGGGCTCTTGTGTTTTTACTAATTATAATTACTGTNCTCNNNGCTGGATTAACTGGAGGCGCTGTAGCCAAAAAATTAAAGCTAAAAAGAAAGAGCCAGTCTGGATGGATTATATTAGGTGCACATGAAGTGTCAAGATTACTATCAAGACTATTAAAACAGGCTGGGAATGAAATTATTTGTATAGATGAAGACCCCAATTCATGCTTAGTCGCAGAGAATGAAGGTATAAAAGTATTTTTTGGAAACGCACTTGATAACCGTACACTTCAAAGAGCGGAGCCTGATACCAGAAAAGGCATTATNGCACTAAGCGGGAATGAAGAGGTAAACTATATATTTTCACAGCGAGCTAAACACCTAAGTAAAGAAATGTCTGTTCTTATTGGAATCAAAGATTCTTTTGAGGGCATAACACCAACCATGATCAAAAATGCCGGAGGTAAAATTCCTTTCGGACACTCTGCGGATATGGACTATTGGTGTTCACTAATAAAACAAGGAAAAACATCTTACAGCTCATTTACATATACCCTAGACAAAAAATTTGACCTGTCAGATGAGACAATGAAAGGCTTTCTTCTGCCTATGGTTATCATGCAAAAAAAATCCCTTGAGCCCGTACATAGCTCAATGAAAATAAAAAATGGAAATCTCATTACCTTTCTCCTAAATGAGAAAAATATAGAAAAAGCNAATAAATGGTTAGGNGAAAACGGATTTGAGTCAAAGAAAAGACTAGACTAATAAAACAGAAAAAATAAATTCTATTTAGAAAAACTCTGAGCAACGAGCTCGGCTATATCTACCACCTTCATGGTCTCATCATTTCCAGTTACTTTCATCCCATCTTCCATCATAATATTGCAAAAATTACATGCTGTTGCCACGGTTGTGGCTCCGGTCTCTGCTGCCTGTTTAAATCGGTTGTGATTTATTCTTTCGCCTGTTTTAATCTCGTACCACATATTTCCTCCGCCTGCACCACAGCAAAAACNTTTCTCTCTTGATTGCTCCATTTCCTTAAGCTCTCCATCCCGCATGATGGATTGTATCACATCTCTTGGAGCATCATACTCATCATTGTGCCGGCCAAGGTAGCAAGCATCGTGATACGTGACATCTTCGTCCATCCAAGATTTTGGATTAATCTTACCTTTACTAACTAACTCTCCGATATATTGTGAGTGATGTATCACCTCAAGATTTGCGCCTAGCTCTGAATAATCATTTTTTAAGGTGGTAAAGCAATGTGGGCACTGCGTNACAATTTTTTTAAACTTATATTTTTCAAATGTTTCCATATTTTGTTCTGCCATCGTCTTGAACAAATATTCATTTCCTATTCTTCTAGCAGAATCNCCAGTACAAGTTTCTTCATTTCCAAGAGAGGCAAAATCTACTTCTGCTTCATTTAACACGTCTACAACTGCCTGAGAAATCTCCTTTCCTCTGCTATCATAGGCGCCAGCACAACCGGCCCAGTATAACACTTCTGCCTCTTTTTTATCTTTCATTAGAGGCACATCTCTGCCTTCCATCCAGTTTTCTCTATCTTGAGGATTAAGTCCCCAGGGATTGCCNTAGTTTTCTATTTTATCAAATGTTTCCATAGCTTCCTGAGGAAACTTGCTCTCCATCATAACAAGATCCTGCCTAGCACGTAATATATCCAGCATCGGCTCATTCCCAACAGGACAAACCTCAACACAATACCCGCAAGTTGTACAGCTCCAGGCTGCTTCATCTGTTAATAATATATCTGTAATAGAAGCATCCGGTATTGACCCGTCTATGAACTCATCTAAATGTGTGTTTAAAAAATAACGTTTGTTGATCTCGAGCGCGGATGGTGATAACTGTTTACCAGTTTCATACGCAGGGCACGCATCTTGGCAGCGGCTACACTGTATACATGCATACGCATCTAAAAGTTGTGACTGAGGTAAATGCTGAATCTGTCCAGCTCCAAACTGTTCAATGGAATCATCCTCAAAATCTATTGTCTCTATTGATGCCATAGACTTCCTATCTTTTGAGACCATAAAATTAAGCGGCCCCATAAACAAGTGTGCGTGTTTTGAATAGGGGAAATAAGGTAAAAACCCAAGAATAAGACCCAGTGCAATCCACCATGTTACATGTTCATAAAGNATAATANTATCNTCTGNNAAATTTGACCACAATAGGGAGACTAGTGTGGCCGCAGGCTGAAAACTATCAGCAGTATTTTTAGCAATCTCAAAACTAGCAGACAAAAATCTGGCNCCTACATGAAACAATATAAAAAAACCAACAATAAGAGAGTCATTACGCATTCCNTTCTGCGCCTCAGGACTTAACATGACCGGTTCATTTATCATTAGTCTGTTATCATTTAAAATAAATCTTCTAATCAAAAAATAGATAACGCCAAACAAGACTGTTACAGTAAAAAAGTCAACAAAAACTCTGTAAAGTTTTCCGATAATATGGTCTGGGAAAAAATGGAACCCAGGAANAAAACCGTAAAGCACGTCAACAATATTAACCAATAAATAGAGCGTAAAACCCCATGCAACCAGGGCATGAATAAACCCAACTATTGGACGAGACTTAAATAATGTATTTTGGCTGATAAATACCTTTAAACCTTTTGNCAGGTTGAAAAACGCTGTTTTCCAGTCTATAGGATGAGTACCTACACCTATCGCGCGGAACATTTTTCTAAATGTAATAAAAGAGGCACCTATTGCACCTATTGCAATAAAGATAAAAATGATTTTTTCANCAGATGATAACATAAAACAACTCTAAAGTTTCTAATTACCTATAGGTAATTTGTATGACTATCCGATTCATACCAAATCNATAATAATCTAGTAAATAAGTAATAGAANGAAANTAATAAATTTATGTATCNTTCAAAGTCTCAATCAGCTTGGGAACGATATCNAGAACATCTCCAATAACAGCGTAGTCAGCTATCTCAAATATTGGCGCATCAGGATCTTTGTTTATCGCCAAAATATTTTTCGAACCTTTCATCCCTACAACATGCTGAATCGCTCCAGAAANACCTAATGAAAAATAAAGCTTGGGAGACACTGTGCTGCCAGAGCTGCCAACCTGCCGAAAACTAGGAAGCCAGCCGGCATCAACAACAGGCCTGCTTGCCGAAACTTCTGCGGATAGTGCACTCGCCAGATCAAAAGCAATCGGAATGTTTTCTTCTTTTTCTATACCTCTACCAACAGACACTATAAGATCTGCGCTTTCGAGATCTACCTCAGAGGCGCTCTCCTGGAAAGGCTCTTCTGAGATTGATCTGACCATTGATGAATCTAGATCAGCCTCAAAATTTTTCGAACTGTTTGAACCTGACAACATATCTTCTTCACTGAAACAGGCGGACTGAAAACTTAATATTTTTTTATCCGACAATGATGATACTGAAGAATTTAACTTTGAGTTNAAAACTTGTTTCGTATAAGAATCTTGTTCTACCATNATGATATCAGGAATGAATGGAATATCAATTCTAGCACTGACCCTAGGCATAAAATCACGAGTCTGATAAGTATGTCCAGCAATAATAATATCTGGGTTAGTGGACTGAACTACTTGGGCTATAACCTCTGTGTAGCCATCTGAGTTATACGATGAGACAAGCTCATGCTTTACGACTAACGTCTTATCTATTGCAATAGATGAAAGCTCATCGACAATAGCATCCGAATTATNACCTATGACCAGCGCTGTAATGCTTCCACTAATTTTTTGGGCACCGGCAATCGCTTCCTTGCTCATACGGTGCACAGAGCCATGGTTATCTTCAATAACGACAAGAATATTCATNATTAAAACACTTTCACTTCCGTTTTTAAAATCTCCACAATCCTGTCTACTGTGGAATTAAGATCGGTGTCAATGATCTCTGTTTCCTTAGAAGTTTGCGGCACAAAAACTTTGTCCATAGACTGCTTTTTCTCTGAGTTTTGAGATTGAACAACTTTTATTTCTTTCTTTTTTGCTCCCATAATACCTTTCAAGGAAGGATACCTCGGCTGGTTTATCCCAGACTGAATACTTACTGAAGCAGGTGCTCCAAGCGTGACCCACTGAAACCATCCCGATTCAAGTTCTCTCTTAACTCTGATCTTTTCCTTATCTATATCGGTCTCGATTGCCAGCGTTGCCGTGGACATACTAAGCATCTGGCCAACTAAAACCCCGGTCTGTCCCATTCCTGTGTCATCGGACTGTAGGCCTGAAAGAATTAGATCAAAATTTTCATCTTTTATTGCAGCGACGATACTTTTCGCTATAGATAATGGGTCTGTTTCAATCTGTCCACTTTCTTCAATATGAATACCTCGGTCTGCACCTTTTGCGAGACCTTCTCTGATTACTTTTTGAACCCTAGTTGGACCCTGACTAACAAGAACTACCTCACCCTCACCGATTTTTTCTTTGATGGTCAGTCCCTCTTCTATGGCATAATTATCAGGAGGGTTCATAACAAACGAAGCATTTTCTTCTTTAACCCAGGTATTATCTTCAGAGATCACTAATGCAGACTCCGATCCAATAACTTGTTTTACTAATACCGCGATTTTCATTTGGTTTTGGTTGTTATGTTATTATAAAATGGACGGTAATTTAATTAACTATCTCCCTATCATGAAAAACTTAGTAAAAAGANATATCCACATATGTTAGGCGATATTATACTAAATGCANTATTNATTATTGGTAGTATTATGTTTTTATTTTGCCTNTGGATACTATGGGGCAGGTCTAATCAAAAAAAATAAAGCACTTTGATACTTACCNTATATTGAATTATTTTTAGGGANACTTGATAATTTAAATGCCCACCCGAAGGTGGGTAATTATCTATAATAAACCAAGGAGGAATAAATGAGAAAACTGATATTCACTTTTCTTTTCACTACATTATGTCTAAATAATTTACCCGCTCAAAATGTTGATGGTAATTATGAATTAGATAGTCTAGATGTAAAATATGTAATCGTATCTAGAGATATTAATCAAACCGGAAATGATGGAAACGCGCACACAACTACGTATGATGATTCTGCNGCAACNTATGANNTTGTNNTANGCTGGCCTAGNTGCAGATACNTCNNTGTTTGATTNNTCNNTNCCGTATTGGNCTGTGGGAGACACTATGGCAGTAGTAAGNGTTCCACTTGGATCTNCAGCNGCATTNGCNGCTTTTGGTCTAGGNCTTAATACTGATTTCACAACNGGTGCATATACAATCAACGAAGGNAGTGTTTATCCAACTACAAATACCCAGGACTGTGTAACAGACCAAGTATTTCTGCCGATTCAAGANGCTGGNACGTGGACCGATGGNGGNCATGAACCACTCATAACTGGAAACAGTGCACGATGGGGCTGGGGNATAATTACATCAAATGTATTTGCATCATTTAGCGCACCAGACATGGTTAACAATGTATATGGTACTGACTATGGAGTCGGAACGAATATGGAAAACTGGGGCTATTTTCAGGCTAATTACACGGATGACAACTTTTCTGCAATCGATGGTTTAAACATTGGTTGGGAAGCACATGATGGTACNGATGCTGGCATTGGTTTAGTCAGTGATGGCGATCCTTATTTCGTTCAGGCTGAGGCTGACCTAGGACTATTGAACGGTATGCTTGGAAGAAGTGATATACCNGTCGACTCTGTCACTATAGGCGNTGTAGCGCAGGCNGCNGCNGCNGCGNNTATTACCATAAATCTTCCTACTGATAATCCTCCATACATGGCAGGCGGAACTGGTNTCGATCTAGATGGTGATGGCACATTAGATGGTGCTACTACTAGTGACTGGTTCTATGTTTTCGATCCTACAGGTGACCTACTTGGTGGTGGAGATGGAGNNCTATTTANTGGTGACGAAGCACTACAGTTTACCGGATACTATGCTACCTGGAACGTGCTGATTACATTAAATGGTATCAGTGACGGTGTCACAGCTGCAGTAATGGGTGGCGCAATTGATCCAACTACCGGAATTCCAAATATTGGTATGATCGTTGACTCTGTACTTAGCTATACCCTTTACTATTGGGATATGCATGAAGCTACCGTAGACGCAATTGTAGCNGCAGGCATACCTGCTGCAGCTACAACACAAGTCACCCAATGGCTTACCGNNGGTTNNACACTAGAGCAGGTAGGAAGCGCATTACTACCATACATCCTAGGAGCAGTTACCCAGGCCCAAGCAACAGCTGGAGGAGCACTAGTATATACTGATGGAACGCCAGTAGTAGTTGATGATTCTGGCCATGACCTTTCAATGGATGGTTTTGACTGGGATGATTACTATNACTACGGTGGTCTATGGAATCGTGCTGGTGGAAGATTATGGGTTCAAAGCTATGCTAATTGTTTCCCTGCAAAGTGGTCACAATATGTGAACTCACATTGGACATATATGGGAGCACTCAGCACTGTAGATGATGATAATATCACAGCTGAAAATTTTGAATTAAAAGGAAACTACCCTAACCCATTTAACCCTACTACAAAAATCAGGTTTAGCAATGATCGTAGTAGCAATGTAAAGGTTACTGTTTACTCACTCAAGGGTGAAAAAGTAGCTACCATTATGAATAAGCAAGTTAATGCTGGTACGTATGATGTTAGCTGGAATGGTAAAAGTACAAATGGCAAGGTCGTTCCAAGTGGAATGTATCTATATGATGTTGAGTCAGATGGTAGAAGATTACAAGGTAAAATGTTATTCCTGAAGTAATCTCAAAATTGATTTAACNNAAAAACAGCCTTTTGATTTTTTCAAGAGGCTGTTTTTTTTATTTTAATATCAAAATGAATTACAAAACACTNATTACTTTTTTCGTGCTCACTAACCATATGGTTTTTGGGCAATCATATAAACTTGAAGGAGAAATCCTAGACAAGTCAAACCAGTCACCCCTCTCTTTTGCCAATATTACACTAAAAGGCACAAGCTTGGGCGCTGCCTCTGATAACGAGGGCAGGTTTAGTATTGAAAATATTGAAGCTGGGACGTACACAATCATTGCCTCATACATCGGTTATTCTACNTACAAGCAACAAATAATAATCCCTGATACAGAACAAAAAAGAATTACGATTCTTTTAAAGCCTGAGGCGATTCAGCTTGATGAATATGTGGTTACTGCATCAAGGCGAAGAGAACGAATTGAAGATGCGCCAGCAGCTATATCTATAATCTCAAAAAAAGAGATTAGAAGAGAGAGCAACACTAACCTTGGTGACTATTTAAAAGGGACTAAGGGGATTGATTTTACGCAGTCTGGNATTGANAGCTANAACATGACAGCTAGAGGCTTTAATTCCTCTTTTAGTTCNAGNNTANTAACNCTNACAGATGGGAGAATGGCAAATGTGCCNTCNNTNAGACTTACNGCTTATAATGTGATACCTGTGTCTTTCGATGATGTTGAACAGATCGANGTTGTNCTAGGNCCNTCCTCCGCNCTTTANGGCCCGAATGCACACAGTGGTGTTTTAAACATCGTTACAAGCTCTCCATTAAGATCGCAAGGGACTAAGTTTAATATTCAAAGAGGATACCTAAACCAGAAAAGCACGATACCTCTCGAGAAAAATACTTTCAGGATAGCACATAAGTTCAACAACATCGGCGTTAAATTTTCTGCTGTTTCACTGAAAGGTGAAGATTGGCACCATTATAATGAGGATGAGTATGAGGGACACTCTCCATCATTTATCGGTAGAGCTAACTTCGTTCACAACAGGATTGAAGATGGCGCAATTGGCGGTGAGTCTGGCAGCCCAAGGATGCCAGTTGAGTGGCTAGAAGGTGAAATAGATGATAATGGAATAGATGATAATGGAAATGGATTTGTAGATGAAAATTTAGACTGGGGCTCAGGAGATTTTACCGATTGGACTGGACCTAAAATTGGTGATGGTATTGATAATCGACCCTTTCCTGATGCTGAGGCGGGTTCTCCAATAATTGACTCCTTGATGGTTGCTGAAGCATTGGATGACCCTTATGGAAGATATTTTTTAGAAAATGGAATAATTCTTTATGCACTTGGCTATGATGATGTCGGACGTGGATATATTGATGGGATTGATAATGATGGTGACGGTGCTATCGATGAAGGAATTGACAAAGGCATTGATGAACCTGGAGAGATTTGGTTCGATGGAGTGGACAATGATAATGATGGTGAAATTGATGAGTATGATGAAATAGGATCGGAATGGCTTGACCGATTCGGAAACTACTATGGACATTGGGATACAAATAAAGGTGGGTTTGGTGAATATAAATTTGATGATCATGGTAATATAATATTTGATACCAATTCAAACGGAATCTATAATGATAGCTGGGGCTCGGATGGAATCGACAATGATGATGATGGAATGATTGATGAGAATGATGAATCAGATTTTGTGATAAACTATGGTGGTCTGCCTAAATTAATGGAAGATGCGAATGATGATGGTATCAAAGATTTTCCTGATTTTAACGTAAAAAACGTAAGATATGATTTTCGTATGGATTGGGAACCAAACTCTGATATCACTGCTAGTTTTTCGCATGGATATGCCTGGGCAAAAAATATTAATATAACTGGAATAGCAAGATATTTGGCTGATGGATGGGTCTATCGTTACTATCAATCTAAACTACGTTATAAAAACTTGTTCTTGCAGACTTACTTAAATACAAGTTATTCTGGATCCTCTGATCACCCAACAAGAAATCTCGCAACCGGAAGCTTGATCTATGATAGATCTCAAAAATTTAGTCTTCAGTTACAGCACTATATTGAGCGGTTTAATGGAGATCTTAGATTTGTATGGGGTGTTGATTATTTTCTTACACTGCCCGACACAAGAGGCACTATACTATCAGACAGAAAGATGAGTGACTATCGAGATAATAATGGTAATGGTGAGGCTGGTTCACCAAATCATTTTTACGATGAAAATGATAGTTTTTTCTATGAAACAGGAGAATCGTACCGCAATATAGATTCGCTAAACCAAATCTCAAACTATAGCCCGGTGGCAGCATGGGGATCTAACCCTTACGATGCCGCAATATTTGGCTCAGATAACGTATCAGGAGCGATAAAGGACAAAATAGATAATGATCATGATAGTGATGATTTTAATGATATAGATGGAAATGGATTTCCATGGACTGATAATAATGGAAACGGCCTTTTTGATGCTGGGATTGATGCTATTGAAGAAGGTGCACGATTGGTCAATGGTACTCATATTTTTGTATTTGCTGATGGAATTGATAATGATGGAGATGGAAAAATCGATGAAAATATCGATGAAGGGATTGATGAAGCAGCAGAAGATAATCGTTACAAGGTTAATGAGTTTGGTGCTTACTACCAATTGAACTGGAAAATAAATGAAAAATTAGAATTTATTCAGGCGACCAGGCTTGATGTTCATGATCGTCTAACTAAATTTATTGAATTCAACAATGATGGATATAACGACTCTTATAGTCCATTAAATTGGAATTTTAATTTTAACAAAACCGATGGATTACAAGTTTCGCCGAAAGTCGGTTTATCCTATAAGCCTAAAGAAAATCAAAACTGGCGCCTAACTTGGGCTAAAGCTTTTAATACGCCATCCAACCAGGCTCTTTTTCTAGATATTTTTGTTACAAGATTTAGTATTTTTAAAGTATTTGCAAGAGGATCTAATGGGGGCTATAATTATACTCAAAATAGCTCTGGCCAGAATGTTTGGTATGATCCGTTTGAGGGTTTTTATAGACCAATGAACCCTGATTTGATATATTTCTTCCCATCTGTTGATCCAAAAATCAAAGGTTATTTTCAAGGAAAACTGACTGATCAGCCTGAGCTAGAATCTGAAAAGGTTAGTACATGGGAACTAGGATATAAAGGACGCCTAGCCAGTAATATTTTTGGCACTTTGGATGTATACACGAGCCACTATAATAGCTTTGTAAGTGGTGCGACATTTATAACTCCTCTGGTAATTAAAAAATCAATATTGACAGATGACTATAATCAAAACGGTATAACAAATATTGACGGTGCTGATGGTACAATTACTATCAATGACCAAGAAGATTATGATCAAGCACTTGAGACCTGGAGACAGGGCCTTGAGGGTGTTGCATCTATAGGAGATACATTGCCTGGTGTCCCGACACCTGTTGTCATTGGATACTTAAACTATGGTGATGTAGATGTTTGGGGGTTTGATGCTAGTCTCGCTGTATTCTTAAGCAGAAAATGGAATATGGACATAACATACTCATACATGGGAACAACAGAATTTTCCAACCCACTAACAAAAGCGAAAGAGTCTGTAAATTCACCAAAGCATAAAGCGGGATTTAAACTACAATTTAACCCAATAAAATATCCTTTAACCGTATCGCTTAATGGAAGATACGTTGATGGCTTTAACTGGTCATCTGGTATTTACTTTGGTAAAATTAACTCATATGGGATATTTGATCTTCATCTAGGATATGAGATCAATAAATATCTAAAAATGAATTTTACTATAAATAATCTATTGGATCATAGACACATTGAAATAATAGGTGGCCCTTCGCTTGGCAGAGTAATGATGATTAGACTAGAAACTAAATTCTAGATAATTCCTAACTAATTGTATATAAAAAATAAGCAGGATAAACAAAAACCAAGTAGTGGGGGAACTCATTGATTTCTATTTTATTATCCTGCTTTAAATTCTTTGATTAAATTAAGTTTATCACTATCCGGCGACAAGTATTTTCTAGATTATTAAATTGAAAAAATGATAGAAAGATTAATAGATATTGATAAACAGTTGATGGTTTTATTAAATAAAACTATTTCTAATCCTATTTTTGATATTGCCATGCCAATCATTACCAATCAAAATTTTTTAGCTGTTACTGGTATAATTCTAATTGGCTACCTGGGATATTTTGGAGGTAAAAGAGGAAAGCTTACAATTGTGATTCTATTATTCGCAGCCGGAATGTCTGACGCTATATGTGCTCAGATAATTAAACCATGGATTGGAAGGATAAGACCATCTCATGAATTCTATGAATATATAAATCTACTTGTTTCAAAAGGCGGTAAATGGAGTTTTCCATCTAACCACGCGGCCAACAGTTTCGCTTTTGCAACGGTCCTATCTTACTTTTATGATAAATACAAGGTGCCGCTTTATAGCGTAGCATCAGTCATAGCATTCTCGAGAGTTTATGTCGGAGTGCACTATCCACTGGATATTCTATTTGGTTCTATAATGGGATATATATTTTCATGGATAATATTATCTATTTGGGTAATAATAAAAATGAGAGAACTAAAAAGAGGAAAAATGTGGGTCTGGTATGCTACTTCACACCCACCAAATATTTAGTTTGGCATAGACTCATCAGGTGGTCTCACACCGAATGGTGAAAACCCATCTTCATTTTTTGGCAACTTAATCTCTCCATGTTTTGACTCAAATTTATTTACATTATCATTAAGAGCTCTAAGAAATGTCTTAGCATGTGGAGGCGCCATTATTATCCTAGAATGTACTTTTGCCTTTGGGACACCAGGGAGAATTCTTGTGAAATCTAGAACAAACTCTGCAGGAGAATGGGTTACTACAACAAAATTAGCATATTCCCCGCTGCTCACATCAGAATCAAGTTCTATATTAATTTGCTGGATATTTTTCTTATCTTTTTCCATTATTATTTCCCTTTAGATTTATTAAAATCTCTTTCATTAAAATCTTCCCACTCATCATTTAAACCTTCGAACTGAGAGTATTCTTTTATGTTCTCATCTGTCTTATCCTCAGGAAGAAGTTCATTCTCATATATGTTGTAGTGATCCTTTTTCTTTTCAAACTCGCTAGGGTCCCCTTCTTCTTCTTTTGTTTGGTCTAGATCATCAACATCTTCACTGTAAACCTCTGGATCAAAAAAATCTAGATTGTCCACAAGACCATTTGCCATTAAAAACTCTAAAAAATCTAGATACCTTCTATCTTTTAGATCAGCCCTACAGTGAATACATACTAGAGAATCACTAAGATCAATCTCTTCTAGAGTGTTCTCACAAACGGGACAAATAATTCCTTCTAACATTAATTTTTCCTTTTGAAATCGGCGGGTAATATAGTTGGGGAAACTTCTTTCATCAACTTTTATGTCAATTATTATCTATTTTTTTTTATAATCTTATTTCAAATAATTAAAAAATTTAATGTGAATTAATACTTTAATCATAGTTTTAATCCTAATAAACGCTCTATCAATTGAAAATTATTTTCTAAAAACGTGTTCTCATTGCGTTCTAAAGTTATAGTATAAATTTTATTTGCTATCAATGAATTAAATCCAATTTTTAAAGGAATATCCAGTTCAAAAGCCAATAGAGAAGTTGGAGCACAGAAACTCGTATTTAAATCTACCAGAGCATCATATTGAATTGATTTAATCTGATCTAATAAAGCTTCAGATTTAATTATATGAAAATAATTTAAATCAGTATCCTTATAAGAAATAAATTTTATACCGACACTCTTTGGATAATAAGAAATAGATTTTTCATTACAAACATAACCAATAGTAAAACCTGGTAATGGGTTATCCGCTTTAATTAAATAATGAGCTATTTTCGCATCCTCTTTTTTTTCAGGCAAAAAAAACAAGATTGATTTTACGCCTTTTCCTTCTTTACTTATTTTAATTTTAGGAGCTTTATACTGATGATTGAATATGCTTTTCCAAAAAAGTAATAATCGAAATCGTATCGGAATTTCCATAACAGAATATACCTATAATAAAATCAAACTAAATAAAAACTCTTTTACATAGTTTGTCTCACATCGGTAAAATAGGACTACTAGATTAGATCAAAATGAAAAAAGAAAAAGCCGGCAAGTTCCCTTATACAAGGGGATTATATCCTGAAATGTATTCATCTAAAATATGGACGATGAGACAATATGCTGGTTTCACCTCAGCAAAAGACTCAAATAATAGATTTAGGTATCTTCTAGACAATGGAGTAATGGGACTATCCGTTGCATTTGATTTGCCAACTCAAATAGGATATGACTCAGACCATTCAATGGCACAAGGAGAAGTTGGACGTGTTGGCGTTCCTATTTCAACACTAGATAACATGAATTTACTATTTGACGATATTCCTCTCGATAAAATATCAACCTCTATGACAATTAACTCAACCGCTTCTATTTTATTATCTTTCTATATTGTCACAGCTGAAAATGAAGGTATTTCTTTAAACAAACTAAGAGGGACTGTCCANAANGANATTTTAAAGGAATTTGCTGCCAGNGGCACTTACATTTACCCNCCTAAAGCCTCAATNCGCCTAGCAANAAATATTATAGAATTTTGTGAAAANAACCTTCCNAAATGGAATCCTATATCAATCTCAGGATACCATATTAGAGAAGCNGGAAGCACTGTNGAACAAGAGCTTGCNTTTACATTTTCTAATGGTATTTCATATGTTTNNGCTGCAATTGACCATGGACTTGATCCAAACAAAATTGGTGAACAAATATCATTCTTTTTTAATTCCCATAATGGTTTCCTTGAAGAGATCGCTAAATTTCGTGCAGCTAGAAAAATTTGGGCGACAATAATGAAAGAAAGGTTCGGTGTNACAAATGAAAAAGCAATGATGTGCCGTTTTCATACTCAAACTGGAGGGTCTACTCTTACTTCAGAGCAACCAGATAATAATACGGTAAGGACTACAATACAAGCCCTGTCAGCGGTATTAGGAGGCACACAATCTTTACACACAAATAGTCGCGATGAAGCACTATCATTACCTACTAATGAATCGGTAAAACTTGCACTTAGGACCCAACAAATAATTGCCCATGAAACAAATATTATAAATTATTCTGATCCTTTTGGGGGAAGCTATTTAATTGAAGAATTAACAGAAAATTTAGTGAGAAAGACTTTCGATCTTATTGATGAAATCGATTCAATGGGTGGATCAATATCTGCAATTAAAAGTGGATGGATAGAAAATGAAATTTCAAGAAGTGCTTATGAATACCAAAAAAATATAGATAATAAAAAACAGATTATCGTTGGTGTAAATAAATACAAAGATGATGAGCGTGAACAATTAGACACATTTGATATCGATCTAGATTCTGCAAATGAGCAAATAGACTCTTTAAAATTATATAAAGATAATAGAGATAATAATTCTGTCAAAATGAGATTGAATGAACTAAAAACCTTGGCGAAATCAAATAACAATATAATGCCAGGCCTTATAAAATGTGTTCACAGTAAATGTACACTAGGTGAAATGTCAGATACTCTTAGAGAAGTTTTTGGGGATTATTCTTTATAGTGCAATGTTGAATAATATCGGCAGCATACTTTCTTACATTTTACATCCAATGATTGTTTCAACTTTCACTTTCTGGTTTATTATCTATCAAACAATGTCAACAATAGATAATCGTGATCTTATATTCTTCTTATCTTTTTTTTTTAGCACTGTACTACCTGTTGTAGCTGTTTTATATCTCAAAAACCAAGGCCTAATAAAAGACCTAGACGCATCAAACCGAAAAGAGAGATTATTACCCATGGCTTTCGGTGCACTTTTCTTTCTTATTGGGTTTATCATTTTAAGAAAAATAAATAGTCCTATTATTATTCAGGGGATTATGTTTTGTAGCCTCATTAATACAATCATAGTTTGGTTAATTACAAGCCACTGGAAAATTTCTATTCACACATTATCTATATCATCAGGTGTAACAATCTTTTGGTTATTAGATTATAAATATTTTTTCCCAATGTTATTAATATTGTCCCTAACTGCTGTTTCTCGTCTTATAACCAATTCACATACTTTATCACAAACAATAGNCGGTNTAATTATTGGNATTATCTCAACCTATGCGCAACTGGTTTTATTATTTATTTAACNATGATATTTACACAATTAATCCAAACAAATCTGAGGACAAAAGANTTAGGCAAATATATTGAATATTATAATCGCCTAGAATCNACTAATAATGAAGCCTGGGAATTAATTGAAGAAGGCAGCCNNCATGGAACTGTCATTGTCACTGATAATCAAACAAAAGGTAAAGGTCGTAGANACAATTTATGGATAATGGTTGCGGGAAAGGGCTTGGCTTTTTCATTAATCATTGAAAAACAGTATCCATATACATNCGCAGGACTTATCTCGCTTGCAACAGGTATATCAGTAGTTGAATCTTTAAATAAAAGAGGAGTTGAAACAAAATTAAAGTGGCCAAATGATATCTTTGCAGGTGAAAAGAAGCTTGGCGGCATATTATGCGAGACTAAAATAATTAAAAATAAAATAGAAAAAATTGTTATCGGTGTTGGAATAAATGTGAATGAAAAAATTTCAGAGCATCCTGAAAATATCCGTGATCATTTGACAACAATGCTTGAAATCTCAAATCATGCGCATCAGAGAGAACTAATTGCAGCAGAGTTTTTAAATAGTATAGAGCGTTTACTATATGAACTCTCTGATAAGCCAGAACAAATAATTGATAAATGGTTAAATAACTGCTTACATGTCAATGAAAAAATTTCATTTTATGAAAATACTAAAATTATAGAAGGTGTTTTTTGTGGCCTTGATATTAATGGTTTTGCAAAGATTGAGATGAATAATAAGATAAAAACCTATGGCTCACTAAGTCTGATTTAGTGTTTATAAATACTTTACTATATTTGTCTAGTGTGGCCTAATTTTATTATATGGATAACACAAAAGTACTAGCTTGTTTAAACAATATTCTTGAACTAGAGTTGGCTGGCGTTGTGCGATACACACATTATGCCNTTATGGTACAAGGGCCGTACAGACTAAGCGTAGTNANTTGGCTTCGTGAGCAAGCGACAGAATCGCTAACTCATGCTGAGGCAGTAGGAGAACATATTACAAGNCTGGGCNAGCATCCGACACTTAANATTGGTGAACTACTGGAAACTCATAAACACTCAACTGAGGATATTCTCAATGAATGTTTAGACCATGAAAGGTCTGCTATTGAGGCATATTATAAGTTGCTCAAAAACATTGAAGGGGAATCTATCATGTTAGAAGAATTTTCTAGAACCATGATAGCGACTGAAGAAATGCACGAGGCTGAACTAAAGAAAATGTTAAAAGATAATTTTTAATTTATCTTTATATACTAATCAAANGCCGCTATACCTGTAATTGCCTGTCCCAGTATAAGTGTATGCATCTCATGGGTTCCTTCATANGTAAAAACAGTCTCTATATTTGCCATATGCCTGATTGGAGAATAGTCTTCTATAATTCCGTTANCTCCTAATATTCCTCGGCATGTTCTTGCAATATTCCTTGCCACATAACAATTGTTTCTCTTCGCAAGGGANACCTGATCAAATCTCATTTTTCCTTGATCTTTTAACCGCCCAAGCTGATAGACCGTTAGCTGTGCCATCGTAATTTGAGTTAACATCTCAGCAAATTTTGCCTGGGTCAATTGATAACCCGCTATTGGCTTGCTAAATTGTTTACGTTCTAGAGAATAATCTAAAGCTGTCTCATAACAATCTATCGCAGCTCCTACCATTCCCCATGCTATACCATATCTCGCTTGAGTAAGACATGAAAGCGGTCCCTTCAATCCTTCAATATTTGGTAGCCTTGAATTATCTGGTACTCGAACATCTACCATTGATAATTCAGAAGTAACTGATGCTCTTAAACTTAGTTTTCCATGGATATTATTTGAAGTAAATCCCTTCATACCTTTTTCTAATAAAAATCCACGNATAACTCCAGTTTCATCTTTTGCCCATACTAGTGNAACATCTGCCAGGCTTCCATTTGTTATCCACATTTTCGAGCCATTAATTATCCAATCATCACCATCTTTTTTAGCTGTGGTTACCATACCACCAGNATTTGATCCAAAGTTTGATTCTGTAAGACCAAAACATCCAATTAATTCTCCAGAGCCCAAGCCGGGAAGCCATTTCTTCTTTTGCTCATCTGAGCCATACGAATGAATAGGGTACATTACCAATGAGCCTTGTACACTTGCAAATGATCTGAGTCCTGAGTCGCCTTTTTCNAGTTCATGTAATATTAATCCATATGCCACGCCGCTTACTCCTGCCCCACCACTTTCTTCAGGCAAAGAAGAACCCATAAAACCAAGTTCTCCAAGTTTTGTAGCAATCTCAATAGGGAAAGTGCCCTNTTCATAGTGCTCATTTATAACAGGTTTAAATTCATTATTTACAAAATCATGTGCCGTTTTTTGTATTAANAATTCTTCTTCAGTCAGCAAATCTGATATATTATAAAAATCCGGGCCTATATATTCCATTATTTTTTCCTTTTTCTNGGATTATAAATTAAATCATTAAGTTAAAAAAAGTAACCGTAGGTCATATAAATCTATACNACTATTTGTTTCTGTTCTTCTATCCCCATTGATATTAAAAATGGGGTATTTTNTTGTTTTTGAACGAATTCACTCTTTGATTTTAAATCATTCCAGTTATTATCAATTAAAACCTGTGCTACTGCACCACCCAGTGTATTTCCTGGGCCAAGGAGTATCACNTTGTCAGGACAAAATTCTTTTAGAGCAACTGTCACTGAAGAAGAAAAATCATATGACTTTATTACCTGGTGATTTAACGTGTAATTATACAGTGCATTTGTATTTGTAGACCATGGTGACCAAATATACCCCCTACCATCAACCAATGGGATTTTCGGCTTATTAAAAATACTATTATTCATACTAGACTGCGCTAACGATGTTACATGATCAAGTAGAGGTGTGTGAAAAGCTGAATGAAAAGGAATCTGAAAAGGATATTTATCATTGGNAGGCAATTTTTTTAATAAAANATCTAAAGATTTTTGTTCACCACCTATAACAATATATCCNCCNAGATGAATTGAAATATATGCTTTANCATTTTCTATNTCTTTTAATACCATTTCTTTTTTTACATAATCAATTTGCCATTCATCATCAATAATTGGATAAATAATTTGACCGCCTAATCCATGATTATGAGTCAATGTTCCCATAGTTTGTATAAGATCATATCCTCTGTCATAACTAATTACGCCACCCAAGGCTAGGGCAATATACCAACCCATAGAGTTTCCACATACGGCCACAACATCATACCTATCTTTATCTATTAACATAAAGTCATTGATACTACAGGTATATATTAGTGGGGATGCGTTCTCACCAGTCATATGTGTCTTGGCTCTAAAATTATTTTTATCTAAGTCAGATATTTTCGGGAGATTTTCAGCAACTCTTTTTTTGTCAAAACCAATTAGTTGTTTGTTTATTTCAGGAGATAAGTCACTAAGATAGTTAGATGTATCTCTTGTATAGGATCCTCTCCCAGGGCAAATAACAATGACTCTTTTTTTATGCATTTTTATATAATTCTATCGAATGACGGACTATCGTTTCGCAGTTAGGTAATGTCGAGGTTGCTGCGACACCAAGTGGAATAAAACTATCTTTAGCTGCATGAAGTTTTATAGATAAATTATTTTTTGATTTTTCATATAATAATGCCATCAAACCCTCTCCATGGCATCCTGACATTCTGCACTCATCTACAATAAGAACCTTACCAGAATTTCCGATCTCACTTAAAATAGAGTCTATATTAATATCAGACAGCCAACAAAGATCTATAATTTTTATTTTCTTTTTGATTTTTTTTTCTATTTCAGGCTGGGCTTTTAAAGATTGATAAATACCGTTACCATAACTAATAATAGTCAACGCCCTTCCTTTACCATAAGTAACAAATTCTCCTAGTGGTAGCTCCTCATTAATATCAGGATATTTGAAACTCCATTTATTATCCTTGGGTTTGTGTAAATCTTTAACCATATATAAAGCTATCGGTTCTATAAAAACTACAATTCTTCCATTTGTATATGCTTGTCTGACAGCTGTCCTTAACATTTTTACTGCATCAGACCCATTGGAAGGGCATGCAAGAATAATACCTGGGATATCTCTGAATATTGTTAATGAATTATCATTGTGAAAATGCCCTCCAAATCCTTTCTGGTAAGCTAAACCTGCAATACGAATTACCATTGGGTTTATATATTTTCTCTGACTAAAAAAAGATAAAGTTGCTACCTCACCCCGAAGCTGGTCTTCAGCATTGTGAAAATAAGCCAAAAATTGAATTTCAGGTATTGGTAAAAACCCATTATGAGCGAGACCCGCTGCAAAACCAATGATAGAAGTTTCATCTAGTGGGCTGTTAAAAACTCTACGAACCGTAAACTGTTTAAATAAATCAGCTGTAATATGGTAGACGCCTCCTTTTTTTGCAACATCTTCTCCAAAGATTAATGCATTATTAAACCGAAGCATAATATCTTTAAGCGTATAATTAATCAATTTTGCCATATGGTTTTGCTGGTCAAGCCTTTTGTATTCTTTTCCGAAAATATTAGATCTTATTTTTTCATCAGAATGAGCCGGTATATTCCCCTTCATATCATTTGAGATTATTGTATCCATTACATCAGATGAATCAGATAATCTTGGCCTTGTGGTAGCTTTTTCAAAAATGTGATGTATTTTTATTCTCGCTATTTCGTATAAGTCTAATATTTCATCTGCACTTAAACATTTATTATCAAGAATTATTCTTGCCGAATGTAATAGTGGATCATTTTTTTCTGTTTCCTCAATCTGACTGATACTAAGATAGCTACTTTCTATATCCGACCCTGCGTGGCCCATTAATCTCACAGTTTTCATATGAAGAAAAACAGGAGAACGTTTAAAACGACAATATTCCTGCGCCTTTTGTGCCGTATTGATTGTATCTAGAAGGTTTAAACCATCACAATCAAAATATTTAAGGTTCTCTTGATTTGAGAATGTATTTCTTATCCAGTTTTTTGGAGTAGGAACAGATATCCCATATCCATTATCCTCGCAAATAAAAATGATCGGGACATTTCCTCCATTACTCTTTACCCACCTCGCAGTATTAAACCCACTTAATGCACTAGCATGATTAACACTCGCATCACCAAAACTACATATCACAATACTGTTTTTATCTAGATCTCTTTCTTTTATATCTAGATCACAGGCTCGATCTATAGAAAAAGCCGTCCCTACCGATTTCGGTATGTGACTTGCTATTGTACTAGTTTGTGGTGGAATATTAAGCATTTTACTTCCAATAACCTTATGCCTACCGCCACTAATTGGATCTTCAGACGATGCCATAAAAGACAAAGCCATATCATATAATGGAGTACTACTATATAATTTTTTTGACCTTTCGATAAAAAAAGCACTACTCCTGTAATGTAAAAATGCAATATCTGTTATTGGAAAAATATTTCCAAATACTGCATTTGATTCATGTCCTGAACTACCGATGGTATAAAAACATTGACCTTTTTCTTTCAGCTCTCTTGCTTTGAGATCCATATGCCGGCTGTAGATTTGACTTTCAAAAATAGATATCAGATCATTTGAGCCTAAACTAACATCAGGCAAAGCTAATTCAATCGCGCTATCTGGGAGTGTACTATTATTTAAACTCTTAGAAAAATTTTGATCTATTATTTCAGCACGGTTAAATAAATTCATTCTATCTTATATTTTATTTAGGAAAATCCTGCTAATAAATATTTATATTATTTCTTCTTTATTTTTTTTGCAGGTATCCCAGCCCAGACTTCACCAGCGGGGATATTAGTATATTTAGGGACTATAGCCCTAGAAGCAATCACCGAACCATCACCAATAACACATCCAGGATTAATCTGGGCACCAAGACCAATAAGACAGTTATTACCAATGGTTATATGAGAAAGAACTAAATCATTTTTTTCTGCTAAGTGTGGAGTGATGATAACTTTTGATCCGATGATTGAGTTATCACCTATTGTTACCAAATAAGGATCATTTATTCTATCGCTGCTAACAAAACAATCTTTTCCGATCTTACACCCCAATGCCCTATAATAAAAATCAGTTATCCAAGAAGGAACCATGTGATGGACACACGGTTTAGCTAAACGATCTATTACATTTAAAAAGGCCCAGCGAACTGAGGTAAATGAAAGAAATGGAACCCGAACATTATCAATAGAGGGTTTAAAAATAAACCCAAGAATAGAAGTTATTAGTATTATCGCCAACATCCACATAACATAAGCTAAGCCTAAACTTATTCCTATATATGTAGCGCGGTAAAAAAGAATGGATTCATTTGTTAATTCAAATGTGTATAAGACTAAAAATATACCAGGTATACACGCTATACCCCAGTGAATTGCTGTGTATAGCACTACAATAGTGGTTAATACATTTTGTGTAATCTTCCAAAGCATTTAGATAGTATTTATTATCTTTTATATTAAAAAATAACTACTCCGCTTTATCCCAGTATACTTCTTGCCACAGCTTTGTCGTTTCTGGAAAAATTTCTAGCATTATCTTTTTTAATGCCCTCGCATATTCCTGTATCTCTACTTGTGCAGTAGCCTCATCCCTGAGTTCAATGAAATTCATGATAGACTGAAAAGAGGCTGTCCACCAGACTTGTGTGTATACTGTAAGAGGGAGAATGCTCCTTGCTTGCTCTTTTGCCATTCCCATATCAATCATTTTTTCATAAGCACTTATGGAATTCCCTTGAGCCTCGCGCCAAAGCTTTTCAGCTTTGGCTTGATCTCCAACTAGGCCTTCACTCGCTTGTTTATTATCATCCGACTGGGCACGAAAATTTTTTGGCATATAAAAATCTGAATATTCAACATAACGTCCACTGATTTCGTTCCAAGCATGATCTTTTGTTGGGTGGTCAGAGGTTGTCTCTATTCCAACAACATGTTTGTACCACTGCCTCATTACAAACTCCGGAGCTTTAATTATCATCATAACATGTTGATGCCTAAAAGGAGAAAAATGTTTATGCTTAATAAGAAACTTCGATAACCTCCTGTCCTTGTCTGTAAATTTATCAGATCTGCCACCAAAAGAAACCCTTGCAGCATTCACAGGTGTAAGATCATCTCCGAGCATATCTACTACTTCAATGTATCCTTTATCCAAAACTTTTTCTATATATTCTATTTTCTTTTCACTCATAAATTATTTTTCATTAAATATTTTATACGTTTTTTCTACTGATAAATTATACCCAGCAATAAGGCCTGGTTCAATTAAAGTTTTTTGATTGTTAAATGTTATTTCTTTTCCATTAAGATTAATTACTTTACCCCCGGCTTCATTTATTAAACATGTTCCGGCACATATATCCCACTCATTTTTCGGCCTAAGCGTTGCAAATATATCTGCTTTACCAATCGCGGTTAAACCCATTTTATAGGCTACACTTCCTATTGGTCGTAGCTCTTTAAAATGTTTTTTATATGGTTCCCACAAGCCTCTTCGAGTCTCTGATCTACTATTAAGAATAACCATATCTCTTGTAGAATCTTTAATACTGCATCTATATTGACCCTGGTTTAAATAAGCTCCTTCCCCTTTAGCAGCATGAAATGTTTCTTTTGTGACTGGGTTATGCAGAACACCTATAATAGGAATTCCTTTTTCGACCAGCGCGATACTTACAACAAATTGTGGTACGCCCTCAATAAACTCTTTAGTCCCATCAAGAGGATCAACTATCCATACCTTTTCTTTATTTAGCCTGTTTTTTGAGTCTACAGTCTCTTCTGATAGCCAACCATATTGTGGTCTGGCACTCATCAATGTTGATTTTAAGTAGGTGTCAGCTTCATTGTCAGCAGTTGTGACTGGATTATGATATCCCTTTTCCTTTATCTCATAATCATCACAGTAGTACTGCATTATAATTTCACCAGCT
The DNA here is from genome assembly GCA_002713885.1 of Fidelibacterota bacterium. Lineage (GTDB taxonomy): Bacteria > Fidelibacterota > Marinisomatia > Marinisomatales > UBA1611 > TMED80. The sequence continues at coordinate 11,764 of PAVC01000022.1, read as the reverse complement.
TTTAATGAAGCATTTATCGCAAGTTTAAGATCATTATCCACAATTATAATTTTTTTTTAATAAATAAGAAGATCTAAACTAACTATAATAAGGAATACATTTTTTGAACATTTTCTTTTATCTCACCTATATCCTTCTCTACTATAAACACCTTAGCATCATCCACAAAAGAAATATTCTTATATAGTTTGTCATTCTTAAAGTGTATGGCTGCACCATCTTCGAGTGCATATAATGAGGACAATTTACCTTCCTTAATAAATTTATGGACACTAGGCCTTCTATCTTTTTCTGAATTATAATGCGGGCAAGAACTCCCGCTTAGAATGCCCATACAATCTATTACATTAAGATTACTTGCCCAGGAATCTGTCACGCCTTTGTCAAACCAACATATAGCTCCTGCGCTTACACCTGATAAGACAACACCACGNTTATATGCTTTCATTAATAGTTTGTCTAGTTTCCACTCTTTCCAAACAGCAAGCATACTTTTAGTATTCCCACCACCAACATAAATAACATCTGCTTTGTTAACTATTCCNTCCAGCCGAGGCGTCCTCCCAAAAAAACTAATATGATTAGGATTGCAATTAAGCCCACTAAAACATGAATAAAAATTAACAATATATGATTTATCCTCAGCACTAGCTGTTGGTATAAAAAGTATGTTTGGATTGCCAGTATTTGATTGCTCTAAGATATAATTTTCAATTATTCTTTGCTTAGGATTTCTCCCAAAGCCACCACCGCCTATACATATAATTTGCTTGTCCATAAATCTTACTCATTGATATTTTTCATTAATTATCATTTAAAAAATAGAAATTAGATAGTAAAAGTAATAATTATTTTTTTATTGCTTGAATAGAACAAACAACTACTAGTATCTTTAGGTATACTGGGAGTTTAGAGGGAAAATAAATTTCAATTTTTTTTCTGACGACAAAGACAAATTTTATATCATCCCGAATGGACTGGGACAAAATTTCTTACCTTTCTATCCTCCCCCAAACATAAANAGTAACTTTTTAAGTGGTAATAGCTTGTGCCTAACCGTGCGCTATAATCACTTAATCTNGTTATATAAAAATAGGTAGATAAACGATGAAAAAAGAAATATTCATAAATGAGAGTATGGGAGAGACAAGAATTGCTATCCAAGAGGANGGGCAAATTGTAGAGGTATATATTGAGCGCCAGGATAAACAAAGAATGGTTGGCAATATTTATAAAGGTAAAGTAGAAAATGTACTTCCGGGGATGCAGGCTGCGTTTGTAGATATCGGCTACAACCTAAATGCTTTTTTACCTTTTTCAGAAATAGCAAACCCGGACTATATTATTGAAGATGAAGATGAGAAAAATCAGAAAAAGAAAGGCAAGCCAGATAACATTGAGGTTGATCTTCAAACAAATCAAGAAATATTTGTACAAGTAATAAAAGAGCCTTTTGCCGGGAAAGGCCCTAGAGTCACTACTGAGGTAGCTATACCAGGAAGATTATTAGTCCTTGTACCCTATGAAAACTATATAGGTATCTCAAAAAAAATATGGGACAAGTTTGAAAGAAGAAGACTGAAAAAAATTGCAAAAGGACTAAGACAAAAAGATACAGGAATAATTATTAGAACTGTTGCTGAAGGTAAAAGTGAAGAACATATAGTTAATGATTTCAATTCTTTATTAAACAGCTGGAACAAGGTTAGTAAAATTGCTGATAACGAAAATGCACCTGCTTTAGTATATGAAGATCTAGAGACAGCATCAAGTGTAGTCCGGGATTTATTGACTCCAGATGTTGAAAAAATCATTATTGACTCCAAACGGTTATACAAAAAAACACAAAAGTATCTGGAAGAGGTCTCTCCGAGTCTAGCAGAACGCTTAGAACTCTATAAACTAAAGCTCCCTCTTTTTGAAAGTTTTGATATTGACNCAGAGATAGAAAAACTAATGAGACCAAAAGCATGGTTAAAAAGTGGTGCATATTTAATTATTGAAAAAACAGAGGCAATGGTTGTTGTTGATGTAAACAGTGGAAAATTTGTTGGAAAAAAATTACATGAAGAAAATTCCTTAAAAATAAATCTTGAAGCAGCAAGAGAAGTTGCTNGGCAACTAAGACTNAGAGACCTATCAGGACTTATTGTGATTGACTTTATTGATATGCGTCATGAAGAAAACAGGAAAAAAATATATCATGAACTCCGTAAAGAATTAAGAAAAGATAGAGCAAAAGTAGCCGTTTCNCCAATCACCGAGTTTGGACTTTTAGAAATGACCAGACAAAGAATAAGAGTAAGCCTATTAGACTCAATGAGTGAAGAGTGCCCCACTTGCCTAGGTTCTGGAAGGATTATTTCTAGAGAAACTTTGTTAACAAGGATAGAACACTGGCTGAGAAGATATAAAAGTAAGCATCGCGACCTGCGNATAAGNTTGCAACTGCATGAGGAAATTGCNGAGTTCATAACAAATGATAANAGAAATATCCTTAGAGGGCTTATGTGGAAAAATTTTGTTCACATAAAAATAGAGACCAATAAAGATATTGGTAGGGACGAATTTAAATTTATCAAGACAAGGTCAGGAGAAGACATTACCAATGAGATGTCACTTGATAAGGATAACTCAATAGCGTAACTTCGCCAACTTTTTTAATATTATGTATGCAATAGTAAATATATCAGGNAAACAGTATAAGGCCGAAAAAGGTGTAAAATTGTGTGTGCCAAAACAATNNCTTGANGAAGGAAAAAAACTTGTTTTAGAGGATGTGCTGATGGTGCACGATGGTAAAACAACTAAATTTGGTAATCCTAAGGTTTCTGGNGCAAAGGTAACAGCAACTGTTATCGATCATGGAAGAGAAAGAAAAATTTTGGTTTATAAGAAAAAAAGACGGAAAGGATACCAAAGAAAAAATGGACACAGGCAATGGTATACAAATATTGAAATACAAAATATNCANNTGTCAAAAANNAANAGNNNNCCAAANNCTAAAAAAGAAAAANAAGAGAANTANACCTTATGGCACANAAAAAAGGACANGGTAGTTCAAGAAACGGTAGAGACTCAAACGCAAAATACTTNGGATTAAAGGTTGGTAATGGACAGTCTATACTTGCTGGCACCATCATCCTTAAGCAAAGAGGTACTAAAATACATCCAGGCAGTAATGTAAAACGAGCTAATGATGATTCCTTATTTGCTACGAAAGATGGTATTGTTGAGTTCAGGCGTAAAGGACGAGATCGAAAGATTGTTAACATAGTATAAGAGACCAAGAATCAATAAAATAAAGATTAATTAAAACCCCNCAATTGTGGGGTTTTTTGTTATATAATAATATGCATAGCTTCTGTCTCTAATACTAAATAATTAACGGAGATATCAAACAATGGGAAGAAAAAAAATAACACTAATTGGTGGAGGTCAGATTGGAGGGAATCTAGCACTGATTGCTACACAAAAAGAATTAGGGAACGTTGTTATATTTGATATCCCCCAGTCAGAAGGAATGGTTAAGGGTAAAGCATTAGATATTATGCAATTACGCCCTCATGATGGATACGATACTAACATAGTTGGTACATCAGACTATAATGATATAAAAGATTCTGATGTAATTATTATCACTGCTGGAATCCCTAGAAANCCTGGAATGGATCGNGAAGATTTAATGTCTATNAATCTTGGGATTATGAAAGATGTAGCTACAAATGTAAAAAATTATNCTCCTGAAGCTTTTGTGATTGTTATCTCTAATCCTCTTGATGCAATGGTCNATGCATTNCATAAGGTTTCAGGGTTTAAGAAAAATAAGGTCGTGGGAATGGCTGGTGCNTTAGACTCAGGAAGATTTAGAGCATTTATTGCAATGGAAACTGGCTACTCAGTACAAGATGTTAGCTGCATGGTACTAGGAGGGCACGGAGACAGCATGGTTCCNATAACAAGGNTAGCNACTATAGGTGGGGTTCCTGTTACAGACCTGATCTCTGCGGACCGATTAAAAGANATAGAAGACCGAACTAGATTTGCTGGCGGAGAGATCGTTAAACTATTTGGAAATGGCTCAGCCTTCTATGCACCTGCTCAGTGTGCAATGGAAATGGCAGAAGCATATCTCAAGGATAAAAAAAGGGTTATCCCTTGTGCTGCATTATGTGAAGGCGAATTCGGGGTTGATGGATTTTTTATTGGAGTACCTACTGTAATCGGATCTGGAGGAATTGAAAAAATTATTGAGTTCAGCCTGACGNATGCAGAAAAAAGCTCACTAGAAAATACATTGACCGCAGTGAAAAAGACAGTTAGTGAAACAAATTTATAGAGATTCATTCTTATTGAAGATCGACCTTCAATAATTCAGTTAGCAATGAAGATTATATTTATTTTTTCATTTATAATATCATCTTNGTTATCCCAAGAGATCTTTGTCCAAACCGAAGAAAAGAATCTATACAGATCAGCTGTAGAATATAGCTTCGATGAGATTCTCGATAATGGCGCCTATACATTTGCACTCGAAAACCTTAGTGGTATAATTAAAATAACCGGCCACGCAGGATCTGGGTCACACTTAGTTATAGATAATAGAGTTCGTGCGGTAAGTAATAAAAATGCGATAGCAATACTTAAGAATAGCCAAATAAATGTATATCATGATGATGATAATAAAAATGTCAGCATTAAGAAAATATCTGAAAGGTATGNCCATAAAATCATAACTACTATTGATCTTCATATTCCTATAAACACTAATATTAAAGGATTCGTAAAAAATGGTGATNTTCAAATAAACAAATTGAGAGGATCAGTCAATCTAAAAACAGAAAGTGTTGACACAGAACTAAATAATTTATCCGGCAATATTGTGTTTAACACAAAAGGCGGAAATATATATATAAAAAAAACGAATGGAACCATAAGATTAAATGTAATTAGTGGAAACATAGATATAATGCAGTGCGAGGGGAATATATTTACTAGCATTGAGAATGGAATCGCTAAACTAGAAAAAATAAAAGGCGAGATAAAATCAGCAACAACTCTAGGAGATACTGAGATATCTTATTTTGATGGTAAACAATGTTCTTTTGATATAAATGTGGGCAACTTAATTGCAAAAAACTGCAATTCGGANTTTAAGGTAAATATAGATATCGGNGACATCACTATAAATGATGTAAAAGGTAATGCAACACTATTTACAGGNAAAGGTCAGATCAATATGAATAATATCATAGGAAATACAAGATGCAATTCAAACTTTGGAAATATAAGCGGCAACAATCTATTTGGAAGTATAATAGCTAATTCTGAGNTTGGCGATTTAATAATAAATAAAGGTTATAATTCATTTTTAAAAGATCATAACATTGACCTAAGTNCTAACCGAGGATCGGTCTCGCTACGNCTACCATCAGATTTACCATTTTTTATAAAAACACATTGTGATAATCTAAACTCAAAAGACGCTATCAGCTCTGAGATTCCTTTAGATGAAGAAGTATACCCGACGAAAGTTATTGCAGAGGGAAAGATAAAACAGGGCACTATAGATTGTAAAATATATTCTAATTATGGTCCAATCTCTATAAATACAAATTGACAGTAATCAATCTAAGAATGAAAAATAAATTAATACCTATTACGNTTTTAGCGGTGNCATTGCTCATGGGAAAGTCTGATGATTATAAAACTCTAGACTATAAGTATAAGGTAAANAAATATGATGCACTTAGAGTCTATTTTGACTGTAGTATAGGCAACCTAACGATNAGATCAAGTAATAACAGATATATTATTACTGGGAATATTGAATTTAACTCTACACTATCTAAACCAATCGTTGAACTAACAAATAAAAATAATATATCAAGGCTAGATATCAAGATAAAGCCTGATAAAGCTAATAATAATGACAATAATAAATCATTGATCAACAGTCTAATTGAAGATGGTAATGATAACTATAAAATTAATTTTCAGATGCCAACAAAAATGTCAACCGATATGAACCTAAATTTTGGTTTAGGAAAAGTAGATCTTGATTTTTCTGGGCTTCGAATATCTCAATTGGTTATGGACTGTGGCCTGAGTGATGTAACCTTAGTAAATACAAAGTCAAATATTATTGAATGTGAGAAGGTTCATATTACTACTGGAATAGCTGATTTTAATAGTCTTGGGCTGGGCAATTTTAACGCATCTAATTATATTTTTGATGTTGGTCTCGGCTCTGCTGAGATTGACATGTCTGGCTCAGCAAATAAAGATTCTCACTTAGATATAGATGTAACAGTAGGATCATTAGAACTAAAACTACCAACGAATACAAATATTGAACTNATTATTAATAAAAACATGCTCAGTTCAGTAAACGTAAAGGGTCTTATTTCTTCAGGGGATGGTATATACAACAGTAGAGAGACTCAGAAAAGATGGGCCACGATNAAAGCCGAGGTCTCTGTGGGAGTAGGCTCTGTAGATATATCCGTGGATTAGTTTAAATCAACTCTAAAACTTTGTTTACTAATTTCTCTATCCCAGTGCATGATTCATTCATTGACTTTGCATCAACATATGCTGGGGTTGTTACTATTTTATTTTCCTTGTCAACAACTATCTCTTCTGCTCCGACCTCTACCGCATTAATACCCATCGCTTTAATATCATTGTTGATTTCAACATTAAATCCTCCGGTGACAGTGCCTGTTCTCCCCAAGTATTCAAGTACTTTCGCTATCATAACTGGCGCAATACAAATTGCTCCCAAAGGTTTATCTGCCTCTAATATTTCCACGACNAGTCTTTGAACATCAGATATAACGGTACAATTAATCCCTGCCATACTATAATCAAAAATNTTTTTTGCCATTCCCGTNCCTCCAGGAAATATTAATGCGTCTAACTGGTGTCCGCTTACAGAAGCAACATCGATCACCTTNCCTCTTGCTATACGAGCTGACTCTACTAGTATGTTTCTAGATTCNGATAATTCTTCATTCCCATTAAGATGGTTAATCACATGGAACTGATCCATATCGGGCGCCATGATAATAGCCTCCGCATCTGCCTTTTCGAGAGCATGCAGTGTNAAAACAGCTTCATGAATCTCTGAGCCATCNTGATGCCCGCAGCCAGATAAGACAACACCTACTTTNTTCATTTTTTATCCTCGCAGTTTTTTTTCATTTTTTTATTATTAGCAATATTTCTTTTCAGTCCTGAGAATTTAGTTCGCTTAATAGCAGATTTTTTAAAAATAGTACTGAAATCTGATTGATTAAGATTGTTCCAATCTTGGTCAGTGTTTTCGATAATTTTGTTCCTTGGCTCAAAATATGATTCATCTGACACCTTTGAAAATGAGATATTCCAAGGACAAACCTCCTGACAAACATCACAACCGTAGANCCAGCCGTCTAGNTCATCTTGNCCTTCAAAAAATTCTCCTCTGTGTTCAATCGTTAGGTAGCTTATGCACTTTGATGAGTCTAATATATATTCATCTAAAGCCTGAGTTGGACAGGCATCAATACAGGCTGTACAGCTACCACACAAATCTTCAGAGAATGGTTCATCAATATCTAGTTCAATATCAAGTAATATTTCTCCAAGAAATAGCCAGCTACCATAATCACTGCTAATTAAATTGGTATGCTTGCCCTGCCATCCTAACCCTGCTCTCTGTGCCCAGACTTTTTCCATCAAAGGAGCCGTATCAACACAAACTAATCCTTTAATCCCAGGGCCCTGTTTTTTTACTTCCTCAAGAAGAGAAAATAATTTCGTTTTGATGATATCATGATAGTCATCTCCCCATGCATAGTTACTAATCTTATAGTTGCTTTGTATGTCAGACTGATTCTTACCCACATAGTAATTATATCCCAGTGAGACGATGGTTTTTACTTCTGGAAAATATTCAAAAATGTTACCACGCTCAGATTTTCTCTTTTTCATCCAATTCATTTCACCATGTTTTCCTTGGGACAACCAGGTTTCAAGGTTNNCGNGCTCTTTTTTTGTGTAAACAGCATTTGTGATTCCAACTTTATGGAAACCAATCTCATGCGCTTTTTGTTTGATGAAATCTGAAGATAATGCCATTTGATATAAAATTAATGAATTAACAAAAACCCAAGATATATCATGCTAGATATTCCACTATAATCATTTCTAACTGTAAAAGATTTCGTTTTATTATTTTTCTTAAAAGTAATATCATTATTTTCACTATACTTTTCGTATCCCAGCATCACTCCACCGATTAATTGTTTAGTTAATTGGTTACTAATATTAACACTGAAATCATAACCATCCTTTTTTATAAACCCGTACAATAAAAGATCTATGTTTGATTTGTTAAATTCACCGATATCCGGTTTATACCATGATTCAAAACTGATTCCATTATTTCCAATATATGTCCAAAGAGAAATATTGTTTATGTCTGTACCAAAATATAGCTCAGGTACTTGTTCAGGATCTTCACTAATTGAATAATTGTATGCGCATCCAAGATCTAATGAAAATCCAGTNTNAAATTTCTTATTATAACCTAATGAAATATTAGATTGAATATCTGTGTTGCTGTAGTAATCGATCTGGCTCAACCAAATNTTCCCATATACACCATATTTAGACTCTATATTGGCAAGAGCTTCAAAATCCAAACCTCCATCAGTTGCATTCATAAAACCCCCTAAAACAAACTTATCACTTTGAAAATAAGTTTTATTATTCTTAGCCTGTCCAAATAAAACAGTAAAGAATGCTATTAGATAGATATATTTTTTATTTTGAAAGAAAAACAAAATTGTTAGCTGCTAATCCTGATTTTCTGCAACCAAAGCAAACCAATGATTGATTTGACATCNGTAATTTTATTTTCCCAGACAAGATTTACTGCTTCTGTCAGCGTGGTTGGGANAAGCTCTAGAAATTCATCTTTGTCTCTATTGTGTTCTGTTTTCTCTAAGTTTTCTGCAAGAAATACACCCATTATCTCATTTGCAAATCCTATCGCAGGATNAATATTAGCTAAAAACTTGATCTTGTTTGCCTTGTAGCCGATCTCTTCTTCAAGCTCACGTAACGCACAATCTTCTGGGTCTTCACCAGCATCAAGCTTGCCAGCAGGAAGTTCAATGAATTCAGATCCTGCGGCATACCGGAATTGTTTTATTAAGGCTATTTTACCATCAGGTAGAATGGGAATGATAACTACAGCGCCTGGATGATTTATCCACTCTCTGGTTCCAGTTTCACCATTGGGTAATAACACTTCATCCCGCCTTACATCTAAAAAATCACCCTTGTATACGACTGCAGTAGATATTGTAGACTCTTTAAGATCAGACATTTCTACAAAAATGAGTCTTTAACTCATTTATACTCTGAGTGAAGCACTCTTGCTTTTTTGATCCATTCCCAATCGGAAGCGTAATCATCTTCAGTTGGGGTTGCTTCAATGATTTGATCTAACAACTTAACAGCCGCATCATTTTTCCCATCTTTATAAAGTGCCTGAGATAGGTATACACCTTGCGCAAGCTTTGCATCGCCAGTATTATAAGATATNTCCAACCATTTTATTGCATCCGTATTATTTGGCCATGNTAATAAAAAAGGAATGTATGGTGATTTATAGTGTACGGCTCCTAGCATAAAATAACCTGCGCCATTCTCATATTCTGGGTCAATTTCTATAATTTTTTTTGANTGAGATCTCATCTGATCTGCCACACCCTCTCTGGCAGCAGCGAAAATACCATATACCTCTGCCCAGCTTCCAAGATTAACCAGATACCAGTAACGATACTCTACAGACTCAGGAAAATCAGCTACAAGNTTCTGACCAAGTTCTTTACCTTTTTTTAGTAAATCTTTTTTTCTTCGTTTATCGTTCTCAGTGAANTTTGCCTTAAAATAGTACGACTTTAANAGATANANAGAGGCNTTATCNTTNTCAGCNTNATTGCCTAAAGNTTNCTCAAAATAAGATANNGCTTTGGTGATTGGCTCNGGANCAGCTTTGTCTTCTATGCAACCNTCATGTCTTNGGTTATAATACNGNATNCCANTTTCAAGNTCTGACTGAGCNANNATAATTGAAANGATAAAAAAGAAAACAAATGATACTTGTCTTATCATAAACACTAAAAATATTCAATGTAAATTATTTTTATTTCCCGTTTAAAATAATCTACCTTATCCTNATCAAATAATAAATTGTTTAGATTGAGCTCAAGATGTAGGTGCTCGACAAAGGTCCANCTAATCGCCGCATTTANATAGCCTCCNCTGCTAATTGCAAGNGTTTCTGTTGTCATATTATTTTCATTTAACGCAGCATTATATTCCATTAAAATAGAGAACTCTGGNTTAAGCTCTATGTCCATTCCAAAAAATACATTTGGATCTTCATCGCCATCATCGATCTCAGTAAAGTTATAGCCTACACCGCTATGTAGCCCAAGATTACCAAAAACNGTTTTCCAATTCTTACTCGCACTCATGTAAAATCCATANGCTTTCATATCATATCGATTTAGTGAATCTCCCTCATGAAAATTCCCAAACCCTTGGGTGTTAAGTCCAATAGCAACCCCAGGCAGGGTTATAGACTCATCCATAAGCATGTACTTTAGATTTGCCTCAGGACGTGGATACCAGCGCAGACTATCATCGCCAATAAGATTAGAGGATCCATAGGATAGTCCAAACTGGAAACGATCCGTGATACCTGCACGAAGTCCCAAAATCATACCACCACCACCTTGTATACGCATTCCAAGTGAAAAACTACCACGCATAAGCGTAGCAGCTGTTGGTATGGTAATCAAATCAGTTGGTGGAGGATAGTTCTGCCCGGTAGGATAGGTCTGTCCAAAGAGTGTGGACAATAATAGCAGTAATGTATATCGTTTATTTTTCACTGACTTTTTCTATACTCAATTGCCTCCGGATAAATTACATCTCCCATACGGGAGGTCAAAGAGCGGACATTCTCAAAAGGTACTGTAAGAAGCCCCTCACTGTCCCTTAGCCTGAATTGTATTCCGTTCTGGTTTGTTCCAATATAATCTACCTCTAGAGCTTGGCCTGTTTTTAGTACTAACTGATCATTTTCTGTATAGGGTATAATAGGTGTTTTTGAGGTAATGATGCGTTTTTCTTTAATCTCTTTTGCGATTATATCATACTCATCAAGAATATTCCCAGTACGTGGAGGAGGCGTTCTATAAAGCTGGTCTGCGGGTACCATGTCTAAGGCTACTTCAGAAATTAATTCTCCATTTTTCCCATACTCCCATATCTGAGTTACACCAGACAATAGATCAAACTTGTAGTTAAACTGCCTAATAACCTTACCCGACGGAAGCTCTCTCCATCTTTCTTCAGATAGAAAATTTAAATAATCATAGTCCAACTCAATCTTTCCATATTGTAACCCATCAATAGTCTCAAAGACAATTTGTGTAACATGTTCCCCCCTTGGTATAAAAAATGTTGAACGCTGATCTGTAAAATTAATTCTCTCTTTTTCAGAATAATTCGACTTTTGATATTCCTCACTCCATGGCTCATTATTGCTATATACAACTAATTTAATATATTGTCCTTTACTATTCACTTCTCCCTTACGAATAAGCTCTTTTTCCTTATTATATTCCATTACCTCTCGTTTATTTAGGCTGCCATTGGACAGGTAGTATTCTACCTTTACAGGAAGGTTTCTATCATT
>PAVC01000021.1 GCA_002713885.1 Fidelibacterota bacterium | reverse complement strand
TGGAATACCCATCAGTATGCCCACTAAGATTGAAAAGCCAATATGTGATATTTTTGCCCCAGCTATGAATATTACCGCCATCCCGACAGTTCCAATCATAAAGGCAGTACTAAAGTCAGGTTGTATAACTATAAATGCCATCATAACACCAATTAAAGTGACGCATGGTAAAAAACCATTATATAGATTTTTTATTTGCATTTTTATTTCATCTAAATAATATGCCAGAAAGATTATTAGTGAAAGTCTTGCAATGTCCGNAGTTTGAATCGAAAAAATACCTAGGTGTAGCCACCTAGCAGGGCTATTAATACCCTTCACTAGATAGTATCCTTTTGTCATTATTAAAAGACAGAAAGAAATCGTTAATAAATATGGAGCCATTGGTTTAAGGTTTCGATAATCAATAACTAGAAAAGCGAACAAACATAAGAAACCGAGGATAACCCTTTTTAAATGTNCCTCTAAAAATAATGATTCTGTTAGTCCGCCAGATCGAATATATGATTCATTCCAACTAGCACTGTACAACATAATTGTACCAAATGCGCTGAGAAATAGAATGGTAAACAATAACGGTTTGTCATAGTGCTGAATAGTGATATTTAGTCGCATGCTACTCCAGCNAAATCATTTACCAAATCAGTAAACTTTTTACCTCGTCCTTCAAAATTTTTGAATTCATCAAAACTGGCACAGCCCGGAGACATAAGTACTATATCACCGGGACTGGCCAGATTATGGGCAGATGCCACCGCTTGGCTAAGACTGCTTACACGATTGAGTCTTACCGCATCCCCAATAGCGGTAGCGATCTCCCCTCCGGCTTCTCCATAAGATACTATGTGCTTTACATGACGTTTGGTATGCGGAAGAAGTAGCCGAAAATCTGAGTTTTTATTTTTACCACCTAGTAATAGAATAATAGGCTTTTCAAAACTGTTTATCGCAACTATAACTGAGTGAATATTTGTTGCTTTGGAATCATTTATATAGATAACGTTATTTATTTCTCTTACTATCTGCAAACGGTGATCAATTCCATTAAAACTTTGCATTGTTNTTTTAATTATCTTATCATCTACTTTCATTAGTTTTGAAACAGTTGCCGCTGCAATTAGGTTAGATAAATTATGTTTACCCTTTAATCGGATATCATCTATAAAAACGTATGGCTTGTTATTTTTATTATAAATTTTNGTTTCATTCACGCTAAAGAATTGAGTCTTATTGGATATGCTAAATGGGACTTTTTGTATTTTATAATCATTAAAAGCTAAACTAAGAATGGAATCGTCTTCGTTATACACAACTGTATCATTGTTCTTATGATTTTTAATCATTTTTAGTTTCATTTTTTTATATTCATCCATATTCTTATGGCGGTCAAGATGATCAGGCGAAATATTAAGATAGACACAAATTATGGCTCTAAACTGATCTATAAACTCTAACTGGAAGCTAGATATTTCTAAAATATATATATTGCCTATATCAGGGTTTTTTATTTCATCAACAACTTTTTCTGAAAAAGGTATTCCAATATTTCCTGCTAATATAGGTTTCAGCGCATCTGTTTTTAACATTGAATATAAAATATTTACCGTAGTTGATTTACCATTTGAGCCTGTGACCGCGATAATAGGTAAATTCGTAAATCTGCTGGCAAACTCAATCTCTCCAATAATTGGAATCTCTAATTTTGATGCTTGGTTTATAATATCTATATCCTTAGCTACTCCAGGAGAGATAACCCAAAAATCAGCATCATACACTAGGTCTGAATGTTTCCCTGTTTCTACGCGAATACCTTTTTTAATTAAGTTGTTTTTATTACTAATTATTTCTGTATCNTTATTTATTTCACTCACTAATATATTTGCGCCTAATTCATGCCCTAACACTGCAGCCGCATAACCACTTTTTTTCAACCCAATAACAGTAATTTTCTGACCTATTAGATTTTCTTTATTTATGTTAAAATCCATTTTTTATCTTATTTTAAATGTTGCCAGTGAAAATAGTGCTAGCAGGATTCCTAATATCCAAAACCTGACTACAATTTTGCTCTCCTTAAGTCCCGCTAATTCATAATGATGATGAATCGGAGCCATATTAAAAAAACGTTTTCCCTCACCATATTTAATCCTCGTATATCTATAGAATAGCAATTGAATTATTACAGATATAGTTTCAAAAACAAACACTCCACCAATTATGAACAATAACAGTTCTTTTTTCAATANTATAGCTAGTGTACCTAATGCAGCACCCGTAGATAAAGACCCCGTATCGCCCATAAATATTTCAGCTGGAGAAGTATTAAACCAAAGAAATCCCAGACAGGCTCCTACCATGGCACTTGAGAAAACACTTAATTCACCTGCTTCAGGAAGATATAGTATATTTAAATAATCAGAGAAATCTATTCTTCCAGTTATATAAGAGACNGCAGAAAAAACAGAAAAACAAATAGCTAGTAATCCAATTGCTAGCCCATCAAGTCCATCTGTAAGATTTACCGCGTTAGATGTTGCGGTGATTACTATTATCACCATTAGAGGATATATGTATCCTAGATCTAGTTCAATATTCTTTAAAAACGGTACAGTAGTTTTTGTATTAAAACCCAGAAATTCATTACTGTTGACAATCCAATAACTAACTAGAATACCTAAAGCGATCTGTCCCATCATTTTATAACGGGCAATCATACCTTTTTCGATTTTTTTAATAACTTTCATATAGTCGTCAATAAATCCGATCGCCCCCATCCACACTGTAGATAAGACTACTATTTTTATCATGGTATTATCTAAGTTAGAAAACATAAGGGTAGGGAGGAGTGCTGCTAATATTATGATCACTCCTCCCATAGTAGGCGTGCCCCTTTTAATTAAGTGCGTTTTCGGACCATTATTACGAATTTCTTCACCAATTTGATGTTTTTTCAGTTTATTAATTATATATGGACCAATTATAAACGAAATGATAAGCGCAGTCATTGCAGCTATTGCTGAACGGAATGTTATATACTCAAAAAGGTTGAAAACGCTAATTGATTCTTTTAATGATAAGAAATATTTGGATAGCATTATGCTTCAAAAACTCCTGATATTATTTTTTCCATTTTCATTCCCCTAGACCCTTTAAAAAGAACTTTATCATTATCTTTTAATTGAGACTTTAATGATGATATCAAATCATCAGAATTATGATAATGTAGGTTGATTGGGACACCATTGATTACAGACTGTGTTGACATAGTTTCTTTGCCAATAGTAAAAACAGCATCTAGGTTTGCCTCAGAGCATTTTGAGCCTAGTTTTTCATGTTGCTGTGTTGAAGCGACTCCTAGTTCTAGCATGTCCCCTAAAACCAAAATTTTTCTTCCTGATCCAGTAAATGCCATTAAATAATCTATTGCTGCAACACAAGACTCTAAATTTGCATTATAGGTGTCATCAATTATTGTTATTGAATTATAGGTTAATACTTTACATCTACCCTTAGGGGGCTTAAACGTCAATATTCTTTCTTGCAATAATTCCCATTCTATATCTAGAGTCACAGCTACTGCAGATACGGCTATAATATTTTTTACAAAAGAAAGATTTTTTGATTTAGTTTTAATTTCTTGAGCATCTATTGTTAATAGTATTGAGCCATCATCGTCATGATGGATATCAACTGGGAAATCACATCCTGCATTAAGCCCATAAGTCACTTTATTTCCACTATTATTTATTGATTTTACTCTTTCATCAGCATAGTTAATGAAAGAAATGCCATTTTCTAGATAATGGAATAAGGCACCTTNTGTTTCTACAATATTTTCAATAGACTGNAAACCTTCTAAGTGNGAGGATGAGATATTTGTTATTAGACCGTGTGTTGGTTCGGCAATTTTACAAAGATACTTAATGTCACCTGGTTGATTAGCGCCCATTTCAATGATTGATATATCATGATTCTTGTTAATTCCGAATAAAGACAATGGCAAACCAATAGAAGTATTATAATTCCCNNCTGTTGCATGNACATTATATTTATCTTTTAATACGTGATATAGTAANTCTTTGGTGGANGTTTTTCCATTTGAACCTGTAATTGCAATAACGGGTATATTAAAAATATTACGCCAGTTATTTGCGATCAGACCTAAAGTTTTTCTTGTGTCTTCAACAATAATTTGATACAGATTTAGTTCTTGATTGGAATTTCGCTCACTTATTAGAGCCGCAGAGGCATCCATTGCGTCCACATCTTGAAGATAGTGGTGGCCATTACTGCGATCTCCCAATAATGCTATATATAAATCACCGGGCTCGCAATCCCTGCTGTCAGTCGTAATCCCTGTTATTGGACTAGTCAATCTTACACCGGTTATCTCTTTAATAATTTTTGATAGTTTCTCCGAGTTGTTTATACTAATTCTCACTGCCATTCTCTTATAAGTTTTTGGTCAGAGTAAAATAATTTTTCACCTTTTATTTCNTGATATTCCTCACGACCTTTTCCGAGTATAACCACCATATCATTTTTTTTAGCCAAGCCGAAGGCTGATTTTATTGCTTTACCGCGATCATCGAATATTTGATAGCACCGTTTAGTAAATCCAGAAATAATACCCTGATTAATATCATCAATACCCTCATTTCTTGGATTATCAGGAGTGATAAAGCATTTATCAGAAAATAATTCAGCAATTCGNGCCATCTCCGGTCTTTTTTTCTTGTCTCTTTCTCCGCCAGCACCAAATACTACGTATAGATTATTTTTCTTATCTAATAGATCACGCAGTGTGCCTAAAACCTTTTCATATGCATCAGGCGTGTGCGCATAGTCAATTATTGCCTTAGCGCCTGTTGCAAGTTCAAACACTTCTAATCTCCCAGGTACGCAGGNATACTTGTTAATTCCTTGTGTAATTTTTTCTTTTTCTAAGCCTAATGAGTGTAGGATTGAGACGGCTGATAGTATATTTTCTTGATTAAACTCACCAATCATTTTCGATTTGATATTGTATTTNAGTTGTCCTGCTTTTATTGAACCTTGAATCCCATTTAGATTCAAATTTGCATTAGAAAAATGTATTGTATCTCCATTCCTCTTTGAGAATAATAGCACAGGAGCAACANTCTCAGATGCAAGCCTTTCACTATTTAAATCACTACCATTAATTATTGCTAAACCATCAAGGGTTAACATTTTAAATAAACGAGATTTAGCCTGATAATATGCTTCCATAGATTGGTGATAGTCTAAGTGCTCCGGCGTTAGATTGGTAAACACTGCAATATTAAATTTTATATCTGCTACTCTGTATTGATCTAGCGCGTGCGATGAAACCTCCATTACAACATGAGTNAACCCGAGCTNCTTAAACTTATAAAATAATTTTTGTAAACTTATTGCATCCGGAGTAGTTAGTGTTTTTATCTGATCAAAGCCCTCTGCAATTATTCCCGTTGTACCAATCTGAGCAGTTTTATATCCTGCATTATTAAGAGCTTGGGTGGTCAAGTATGCTGTTGTTGTTTTTCCATTNGTTCCGGTTATGCCTATGACTGTTAAATCTTCAGAAGGATTTCCAAATAATTTTGATGACACATGAGAAACGGCTTTCCTCGGGTTTGCAACTTTTATTTGCGGTATTGGATCGATATTCATATCTCTGCCATTAGTAATAACAGCTCNTGCACCATTGTTAATCGCCTGATCAATAAAATCATGACCATCAAAATTGTTCCCATTAACAGCTATAAATAAATCGCCAGGTAAAACTTTTTTTGAATCTGTTTTAATTCCAGATATATTGATCTCTTTNTAGCTTTTCTCANCTTTTACTAAATCTTCAACTAATGAAAAAAGACTATTATTCATTTTAACTGAACCAGACAAATTTCTTTATGATGTAAGATAGTACCCGGCCTTGGGCTTTGCGATATAACTTGACCTGATCCCTCTACTTTAATATTTAAACCAGCATNAGAAATTATTTTAATTGCTNTCTTTAAGCTTTTTCCCCTGACATCTGGAACTCTAATACCATTGTTNCTATTCATTGTGCTCAGCGAAATGGGTATTTGATCATTAATTTTTTTTGATTGTTTGATGGGGTTACTATTTTCAGTGTATGCATATGTTTCTTGTTTTTTGACTGGCGGAGTTATTTTATCATCCATATTTATTATTCTTTGCATTATCCTTTTAAATGCCACCGCCGCACCTTTTCCACCCCAATGCAAAGGGCTATCAGGTTCATCAAGTATTATTGCCGATAAAATTTGAGGCTCACTGACAGGAAAAAATCCAACAAAATTAGAAATGAATTCATCATTAGAATATTTTCCATTGATATATTTTTGAGCGGTCCCAGTCTTTCCAGCTATCTCCCAACCGGCTATTTCTGCTTCCACACCGGTACCACTAGTAACGACCTGTCTTAACATTTTTTTTATTTCTTTCATAATATTCTCATCAGCAATCTGTCTTTTGTAGCTAATATTATTGTACTTCTCTATTTTATTATTCGATTGAACTATTTGTTCCACTATATATGGTTTCACCAGATAACCACCGTTTGCAATAGCAGAGAAGGCTGTAGCTAATTGTATAGTACTGACAGCGACTTCATGCCCCATTGAGATTTGTCCAACGGATATCCTGCTCCAGGTCTTTTCGGGTTTTAAAGTACCAGGCGTTTCTCTATTGAGACCTAAGTTTGTTGTTAAACCAAAGCCAAAGAGCCTTGCATACTTATGCAGTTTTTTGCTACCTAATTTTTCTGCAATTTTTATAATCCCTATATTGCTAGAATGCTTAATAATCTGTGAAAGAGTGAGCTGCCCGTATGGTTCATGATCTTCAATTTCAGAGTCAAAATATGTGAACACACCATTTTCACAATTAAATTCTTCCGTCAGACTTATTTTATTTTCTGCTAACGCAGCAACTGCAGCAACAATTTTAAATGTAGATCCTGGCTCGAATTGATCTGTGATAGCACGACAATGATGATTATCTATTTTATAATTAGAAAAATAATTATTATCAAAATCTGGTACTGATGCCATTGCAAGTATGGCACCTGTTTGAGGGTTCATAATGATGCCCATTGCTGAGATTGAGTTTGTTTCTTTTTTTCTTCTTTTCAGCTCTTCTTGAAGAATGCTTTGATAATTTAGATCTATAGTAAGTTTAACATTATTGCCATTGACCGCAGGAAAATATGGGAGCCCACTCCTAGATTGATATTTACCTTTCCATCCTTTACTTTTTATAACCTGGCCAGGTGTCCCTGATAAAAATTTATCATAATCTTTCTCTATTCCTGATATCCCGATGTCATCAGTATCAGTATATCCTAATATTTGTCCAGCGATAGAACCGTGTGGATACATCCTTCTGTAATGTTTTTTTATATTGAGTCCGCTGATCGATTGAAATTGTTTTTCTTCAATCATGTTGTTTTTTAGGTTCCTCTCGAGGAACTCAAAATTTCTATTCGAATTAAGTTTGTTTATATAATAGTCAAGAGGCCTACCCGTAATTTTATGCAATTTCTTAGCTAAGTCATTTTTTTCTGTAATCTTAGATGGGTCAACACTTATTGTATAGTGAGCTATATTTCTTGTTAAGGCACCATCGTTTCTGTCAAAGATATTTCCTCTTTCTGCTGGTATGGATTCTTTACGATGTGCTTGTGCGACCAGGTTTTTTCGGTGTTCGCCACTTTGGAATATCTGTACGCTAAACAATCTTCCACAAAGTACTACCCAGAATAAAATGACCACAGAAGTAATTATTCTTATACGGGTTTTGCACTTTATGAAAGATTTAGTCAAAGATCACTTCCCTTATTTTTATTTATTGCAACAATAAGCGTCTCTGGCTCAGCTACAACCATGCCTAATTCTTTCTTCGCTCTTGCAGTGACCACATCTGACCTACTGAGTTTTTCTATCTTGTTTTTTATTTCATCAATCTCATTTTTTAATTCTCTGGCAGTAGTATTTTGGATCTCGATTGCCAGAAATGATTCATCTATTTCTTTAAAAACCCAGAGATAAAATATTAGGCATACTATGCTACCAACCGTACATATGAAAAACAGGAAACCTTGGATAAAATTTCCACTTTTTATTGATCTTCTCGTCCTTTTTCTCATGATATTTTTTCTGCGCACCTAAGCTTTGCACTTCTAGATCTGCTATTAGAATTACGTTCAGTATCGCTAGCGACTANTGGTTTTTTTGTTAATATTTTTAGATAGCCTTTTTCACTATAGTATCTAAAATTTCTTTTTACTAGTCTATCTTCTAAGGAATGAAAACTAATAATTATTATTTTTCCACCTTTTTCTAGATAGTNAGCATATTTTGATAAGAATTCTGATAACTTTTCCAATTCTTTATTTACAGCAATTCTAAATGCTTGNAAAACTCGTGCCATTGTTCTATTTCTATTTTGNGGCGGAGTACTCCTTTTGATTGCGATCACCANGTCTTGCACATTAGTGATTGGNACTGCTTGAATTAGTTTTTTTGCTATGGCGCGGGATCGTCTTTCTTCGCCATAGTGATAAATNATATCTGCTAATTCAGNCTCATTAGATTTATTTATTAAGTCTGCAGCTTTTATGGGATTTGATTGATCAAATCGCATATCAAGACAAGAATCTTTTGTAAAGCTGAATCCTCTATCATTAGAAGCAAGTTGCATTGATGAAAGTCCTAGATCTAATAAAATTCCATCCACCTTGTTAATACCTAGGTCTTCCAATATATTTGGTAGGTTTGAGTAAGANTTTTTTTCAATGTGAAATCTTGAATTTTTTTCATCAATCGTATTTTTACATAATTCTATTGCATTTTGATCGAGATCGATACTTATTAGAAACCCNTCTGAAGAAAGTTCGTTTAGAATAAGNTTTGAGTGTCCGCCTAACCCGCACGTGCCATCAACATATATTCCATTTTTCTGNATATCTAAAAAGGAGATAACTTCCTCTGGCATTACTGGGATATGAATTGATTCTCTCNGGGNAGATGTGTCCGCCATTATAACACAATCTTATCTGACAAAGCGTTGAACTCATTTGGGTCATTATTTATATTATTTTTATCAACTTTCTCTAATATATCTGGGTTCCAGATTTCAATTTTATTTATCATGCCAATAATTAATGTCTCCCTATTAAGACTNGAATAGGATATCAGGGACGGACTAATCATAATCCGCCCCTGCTTATCGCACGTGGAAGGGGTAGCAGATCTGGCGATCTGCCTAACAAAAGTTCTATGGATGCCTGATACAGATGACAGTTTTCTTAGCTCATCTTCAATTTTTTTCCATTCTATTAGCGGGTATATCCATATACAAGGGTCTTGCCCCCNTGTGGCTATAAAGGTATTTTGATTATCCTTTGACAGAGATTGTCTGAACTTAGCAGGAATATTAATCCTGCCTTTTGTATCTAGCGAATATTGATACTCGCCTGTAAANGTATTNGAACTTAACGTCATGATGTAATGAATTGTAGGGATAATTACCCACAATTCACCATAATCTTAATTATTTAGGGAATATATATCAACAAATAATTGATATATATGATATATTAATAAAACTAGATTTTTATCCATTTTNAAAAAAATGGATCGTTTTATAATAAATTAAATTTAGTGAGAACTTTTTAGTTTATAGGCTTATATAGCCTTGCGGTAAAACTTGGAGGAGAAGANTTAATAATTAATCTTAAAGGATGAAGATAATTTTTTACAGGACTGAGTTCTATTCCATTTAAGCGTACTCTAAGTTTATTTGTACTGGTAAATAATAACTCAGCTTCAGATATAAAACCCTCAAGATTTAGTTCTGTCCCAGGGTTAAGATATTTCACATAAGATTCAAGNGTATCTTGTTCTATGCTTATNCCTATGTCACTACCTGACAAAAGCGTCAAAAAGAAGGGNGGATCAACTGATAAAGATTCTTCAATAAATTTATCTTCAGTATAATTTGTTATTAATTTTTCTTCAGTGATTAATTCTGTTTGTCTAATAGTTTTTTGTTCTGATAGCGTTTCTGAATAATCCACCTCGTTTGAAAATATCTTTTTTATTATAATAATTGAAAAAATAAAGAAAATAGAGAGTATCGAAACTGTAATTATNTCTTTACGCAGTTTAAGGCTTGAATTCGAAAATAGGCTACCAATGTTTATTTTTTCAAGGCTGGTATTATTTTCTATCGTATCATCATTATTCTTTGACGATATTATTTTAGGTTTTTTATGGCCAATAAATGCATCGAGTTGTTCAAGCGAACGCTCAGAGTCACCACCGATTTCAATTGCATAAGCTCTTAGAAAAAGCCTAAGGTATGGGACGGGTAGTATTTCAAAATTACCTTCTTCAATAGCACCAAGATATTTTATATTTATTTTTGTCCTTGTTTCTAACTCTTCTAAGCTTATCTCTTTCGAAAGCCTAAGCTCTCGCAACTCTTTATAAAACTGTGCCATATAATAATTCGTGTGAATTTAACAGTATGATTTATTCTTCACTAGAGCAACTTTAGCATTATTCATATTTAGGTTTTTTTCTTAAACTTTTTTTTATACTATTTTTTCTTTTTTCATTNAATCTTTTTTCAATTGATGACTTTGTTGGTTTTGTATCTATTCTTTTCTTTTTAGTCACTAATACATTGTTAAAATATGTAATAAATCTNGATACTGCCTCGGTTTTATTTCTATGTTGTGATTTATAAGTATTTGCATTAATAATTATTTTCCCGGCTTTTGTTAAGTATGAATGCGATGTATTTAAAAGTATTTGTTTTATTTTTTCTGGTAATGACATACTGCTTANAATATCGAATT
Organism: Fidelibacterota bacterium; assembly: GCA_002713885.1. Taxonomy (GTDB): domain Bacteria; phylum Fidelibacterota; class Marinisomatia; order Marinisomatales; family UBA1611; genus TMED80. Next base: position 13,297 of record PAVC01000021.1, on the reverse strand, counting down.
CGAGAGTAACTGCTGTAGAATTTTTATTGATATTTTGACCNCCTGGGCCAGATGATTTAGTCATTCTAAAATTAAGCTCTTTACTACTAATNCTTAGATTGTCGTTTATCTTTATCATTTTTTAATGCTTTTTTTTACCAAAAGANAGTTCTTGTAGAATTTTGATAAAGGCAGTCCCATAACATTATAGTAGCATCCATCTATTTTTTTTATCCAAATTGAGAACCAATCTTGTATTCCATAGCTACCTGCCTTGTCTAAGGTGTAATAATTATCAATGTAATATAATATGTCATTTTTTGGAATATCTCTAACAGTAACTTTTGTNATCTGGCTNAAGGTTCTTAAAATATTTTTTTCTTTGTAAGCGATAGATACCCCGGTAAGAACCTTATGTGTTTTACCCGATAGATTGGTTAACATTTTGTAGCTTTCTTCTTTATCCTTTGGTTTACCTAGAATCTTTTNATTTAAGAAAACAATTGTATCAGCGCCGATTACTATTTTATCTTTATTTTTTTTTGAAATTACTTTTGCTTTTTTTTCACTCCAATATTGAACAAATTTTCTTGGGCCTAGATTGAGCTCAGCATCTTCACAAATGTTACTAGGAATAATCTCAAAATCTATTCCGATTTGTTTTAAAATATTTTCTCTTCTTGGCGAACTTGATGCAAGAATTACAAATGATGAAGACATGAATAGTTCATCTTTCTATTTAAATATTGCACATCTTCCGATGTATGAAATGTTATCCATATTATTTTCTGCATTAATCTTGTAAATGTATACGCCGTTTGCAAGAATTCTACCAAACTCGTTTCTACCATCCCATTCAATAGAATTAAAACCANTTGATAAGCTCTTGCTTTTTAGNTGTTTAATTNTTTTACCACCAATAGTATAAATATTAATACTGACTTTTGCAGCANATGAAAGCTCAAAAGTAAATTTTGTTTTTTCGTTAANTGGATTNGGGAAATTAAATACGTTNTAAAGTCTGAGNTCTTTATTATCAGTTGAATAAATATATATTTGTCTTTCAGCTGGATTATTTGCATTNTCCCATGCGCTAACTCTAATATTAATNTCTGATTCTCCGAAATCTTTTATGTCGATTTCTCCTGTTGTTATGCTATTGTCATTATAAAAAAAATCGTCAGTGATGTCTATTGATTCATCTGTTAGNAGGTTGTCAAGGATTATTGAATGTCCAAGCTCCTTAGTTAGATTAATTCCTAACGGGTCAGACAGACTCAAGACCAGGTCTTCATTTATTTCTTTGTGATCTCCATTCCTTAATATTCTTCCATTTTCTGTTTTAATTTCTATTATTGGTCCATTCATATCTAAAGAAGCCTCTCCACCAACTAATTGTACTGGATTAATTTCACTTATAGCATCTATCTCATCACCATGTAAATAAACTAGTACTCTTGCTGGTGAACTTGAGTATGATATATCTTGTGGCACTCGTAACTGGACTGTTGAGTTTGAACCGGAAAAATTAAAATTACCTCTAAATAATGTTGGNCCGGGGAGTGTGTAGGTTATATTTTGTTCTGTAGACGCGATATTATAAGTTCTNGTTACTTCTCTATTTGCATCTTTAAGTATAATGATTCCATTAACATTATCATTTATCAAATTTTGATTAATAGTTACTATGGCGCTACTAAGTGTTGATAGAGTATCTGGATCAATATCTATTGTATTAAATGATTGATGCGGTATTGAAATTTTCATTGCTGGATCACCAAATAGATGAAAATATTCACTCTCACTCGATCCGTTTTTAATCGATTGCAATATAATTCCAATATCTAGTTCTGAAATTTGATTGTTGTTAAATATGATCTCAAAAATTTCTTGAGTATATCTTTCATTTCCTGTTACTGTTATAGGGCGGCAGGTTGAGATAACTGCAGCTGCTGCATCCATGGGATATCTGATTAGTTCTTCACCAAATGATTCTGCTATTGGATCATCAAAATGCCCGAAAGAGCAAGTACCTACAATCCAGAGAGGCATTCTATTATTTGTTTTTATTTTATCAATATCTCCTCGGTTAAGATATAATAATTTTTCTTGTGCCAATTGAAAAGCAGAGCCATGGCCTATATAATTTATTATCGCTGTGCCACTATTTAGAGCACTAAAAACTGCTTCAGTCGCATCGGGCTTAACCACGCCGTAAGCTGAAGCATCGCTTACCTCAGGGTATTCTAACATGTAAATTTTCTCAACATTTATTTTTGAAGGTATCAAATTCGCAATTGTCTCTGAATTAAGAGTATGACTCTTGCCCGTAGCAATTCCACCGTGATTTGGTTCAGGTCTAGCAGCATCATCAGCTACCAGAGTTACTTTTTGTCTCCAAGCTCCAAAATTTGATTTAGATTCAATAAAGATAATCTTATCCGCAAAATTCTCTACTTCATTGATGTTTTTAGCGGGGAATCTTCCTATGCTTAATTCTGGTAAACTACCATAAATAGTAGCCAAGCGGTCATCAGATGGGTAGCTAATATAAGATTGCACCTGTATCGTAGGGACAACTATACTAGACTCGCCGCTAATATTACGATAATCATACCCCGCATCACCAAGTAGAAGCAAATGTATAGGCGGATCCGTCCAATTCTCTTGTGTCCATTGTAAAAATGATCTTATTGCCATCGGATCTTCATTCCCAGCTGAAAATTCCCTGTAAATATTTTCTAATGATGCATATATCGATGGGTTTCTTAGATCTAAGATAGGCTGAGCAGCATTAAAATAATTCTCTGGTCCAATTATTATGTAATCCGAAGTAATATTTTCATTTCTTAAGCTATTAAATACAATTCCAGAATTATAGTCTATCTCATTTATACTTGGTATATTATTTTTATTAACAATAATAAATCTACTTAAATTGTTATTGTTTAATACGACCTCGATCTTTTGGTTCTCTATAATAGAAAGTTGCTGCGGGTCAGCAGGATTGGTGATATCTAATGCCAATACATTTTCTGGCAGAGATGAATCAAAATTAAACCTGATGTTTGCTCCTTTAATGGGTGAAAAAAACTCTATAACGTTGGAATCAAATATTAGTTTTCTACCATATTTAATTTTTAAGTAGTCAATATATGGTGATGAATTGTTATCCGTACTATTATTTTGAATAAAAAATGAATTACTGCTTTGATTAAGATTTTCCCCCTGAATATACCCTGAAATTATTCTAGTACCGTTTCCAGACCATGACACAGTATTTCCAATTTTATTTATATTTGGCCCATTAGCATTTAAATCAATACTATGATATGTGTTTATCGAACCATTTGTTGAATATCCTTTGAGTTTTAACTCTATTATTCCATCAACATTTTCTTTGGCATGTGGACTATTTGTTGATATTACTTGAGAACTTCCGGAAGCAATTTGGGCTCCAAACCAATTAAGGCCAGATAATTCTGGATTAACAAGATCTAATTCATAATGGTAATAGGATAACCCGTAATCCAGAGTAAGACTTATTTCCTCCGGTTCTATGGATGGTTGTATCCTTTTCCCTCTTAATGAATGATCCTCTGGTAATAATATCCAGCACTTATTTGAATTAAAATAAAGGTTTTGTTTCCACTCTACGATATCACCATTAATATCAAATCCAGAGTGACCTCTTCCATAGAATATTATTTTATCATCATCATCAAAAATTCCGTCTGACTCCCCTTCAAATACTATGGGGANTTCAATCATATTCTCCGATATTGGTATATCCGTATCTTGTGTCATAGCTCTTCCCAGAGCAGATGACATAAATAGCATCAAAGCTCTCGGATCATAGTTGTCAATATCATCAACAGTATTTTTTAACAAGCTAGAGCTGATAGTGTATATACCATCTTCATACACTTGCAAGCTTACCCACTTACCAGATGGTTGCTCTGAAACTCTGGACACCTTTCTTTTATTATTTATGACCCATCTTTTAGCTATGTNCCAATTAATAATNTTATTGGATAGGATTATTGATTCATTTTTCNNAGCTAATCTATGATTCTGATTNCTTTCTNGATATTTCATCTCAATACGTAGTTTATTAATGTATGAATTATTACTAATTCTGGGATCAATTTTTAATACTGCCATATTTAAATTTTTTAGTTTTTGAATCTTTGTCCAGGAAAAAATATATGAATTTGATTGTTCTGATTTAAAAGGAATNGGAGATACNTCTTTATATATAATTTTAGTTTCCGGTAAGATTCTATTTGGAAGACCAACAAAGATACTTTTAGGATAGAGATCTGCTGCCGTTATCGCANCTATTTCTATTTCGATATATAAANTTTCTTCTGTGCTATTTAATATTTTTATATCAGTCTTACCATACAAAGTAATAATAAAAAAAATAGCTGTAATGAGGTATTTAATATTGTTGTCCAAAATTATGTCTAATACTTAGTTAACTAATTTGTTTAAGGATGAAAAAAATAGATTAATATAAAGGTATAAATATTTAATGATTATGATCATTTTATGTTCCAAAACCAACCTCCAAAGATAACGGATATGTTTGATCTAGAAATAATAAAAAATTTATATAGCAGTCTTGACTCTAAAACTAAACATGCTAGAGACCTATTAAAAAGGCCGCTCACGTTTACTGAAAANGTGCTTTTTTCTCATATTGTAGAAGAACAAACGTTTACAAGTTTAAAGCGTGGATCCTCGTATGTTAACTTCAATCCAGATAGAGTCGCAATGCAGGACGCAACAGCACAGATGGCGCTCTTACAATTTATTATGGCAGGGAAAGAAAAAGTTGCTGTGCCTACCACTGTCCATTGTGATCACCTTATACAGGCTAAAGTAGGTGCGGATAAAGATCTTGTTTCTGCAAAAGACTCCAACTCTGAGGTGTATAGTTTTCTAGAGTCTGTATCAAAAAAATACGGTATCGGTTTCTGGGAACCAGGAGCGGGTATTATTCATCAGGTTGTTCTAGAGAATTATGCGTTTCCCGGTGGAATGATGGTTGGCACAGANAGTCATACGGTAAACGCTGGCGGGCTAGGGATGGTAGCTATTGGTGTNGGAGGNGCAGATGCAGTTGATGTAATGGTTGGNATGCCATGGGAACTAAANTTTCCGAAACTTATTGGNNTTTGCTTAAANGGANAGCTTAATGGCTGGGCATCCGCAAAAGATGTAATATTAAAANTAGCAGGAATNNTAACNGTAAAAGGTGGCACTGGATCAATCNTAGAGTATTTTGGACCNGGGGCAGAGAAATTNTCCTGCACTGGTAAGGGNACCATNTGTAATATGGGTGCAGAGATAGGAGCGACGACATCAATTTTTTCTTATGACCATAATATGGCAAANTTNCTTCGNTCAACCGGNCGNGGNGANCTAGCAGACCTTGCCGATCAATNTAATGATTNTTTAACCGGTGATAATGAGGTTTATGATGATCCTGAAAANTNTTTTGANGAAGTAATAACTATAGATNTNANTANTTTNGAGCCTCACATCAATGGGCCTTTCACTCCTGACTTGGCTACGCCTATTTCAGAATTTGCTAAAACAGCTGAGAAAAATGATTGGCCATTAAAGCTGGATGTAGGTTTAATCGGGTCATGCACGAACTCTTCTTACGAGGATATTACTCGAGCAGCTTCAATNGCNAAACAGGCAATAGAAAAGCAATTAAAGGTTAAATCAGATTTTACTGTTACTCCAGGTTCGGAACAGGTACGATATACCGTTGATAGAGATGGTTATCTCGATGTGTTCGAAGAAATAGGCGGATTAGTATTGGCCAATGCTTGCGGGCCTTGTATAGGCCANTGGGCAAGAGAAGGAGCAGAAAAAAAAGAAAAAAATTCTATCATAACCTCCTTCAACAGGAATTTTGCAAAACGAGCAGATGGAAACCCAAATACTCATGGTTTTGTTGCCTCTCCTGAAATAGTCACGGCCATGGCAATTGCAGGAGATTTGCGTTTTAATCCTTTAAAAGATACTCTGGTCAATGAAGTTGGTGAAAAGGTAATACTTGAAGAACCAAGTGGGATAGAGTTCCCGCCAAATGGATTTGCTGTTGAAAATAATGGTTATAATGACCCAAATCAATTNGNGGGACAAGAAATAGTTATTAATGTCGATCCTGATTCAAAACGTTTNCAGCTGCTTCAGCCTTTTGAACCATGGGACAGGGAAAATATCAAAAACTTAAAATTATTAATTAAGGCCAAAGGTAAGTGCACTACAGATCATATATCTATGGCAGGCCCATGGTTATTTTACAGNGGGCATTTGGATAATATTTCGAATAATCTATTAACAGGTGCTATCAACTCATTTAATGAGAAGCCAAATCATATAAAAAATCAAATCGATGGATCATATGGAGAAGTGCCTGAAGTGCAAAAATTATATAAATTGAATAATATACCCACTATCGTTGTTGGTGATGAAAATTATGGTGAGGGTTCATCTAGAGAGCATGCAGCCATGGAGCCAAGACATCTTGGTGTGAGGGTGGTTTTAGTTAGATCATTTGCAAGAATACATGAAACAAATCTTAAGAAGCAGGGTGTGCTTGCACTCACTTTTAAGGATAAGGATGATTATGAAAAAATTTTTGAAGATGACACTTTTAATTTTATCAATCTCAATGAATTTAATGTGGGGAAAACAATAGATATCGAATTANTGCATTCTGNTGGTTCTAGCGATACTATAACCTGTAATCATACATACAATACAACCCAGATTGATTGGTTTTGTGCCGGGTCNGCATTAAACCTAATTAGATCCAAAAAATAAAAANCTTTAGNAAGTAAACAAATGAAAGTAATTGTCTCCGATCCGATATCTGAAGATGGAATCAGAATTTTAAAAGATAACAATATTAAGGTTATTTATGCTGTTGACGAGAATATTGATGAAAATTTTAAACATATTCAATCAGCTGATGGATGGATTATTAGAAGCGGGACNACTTTAGATTCAAAAATAATTAATAATGCTGTTAACCTATCAGTTATAGGTAGAGCAGGAGTAGGAGTTGATAATATTGATATTTCAGCCGCTACAAGGCGAGGTGTTGTTGTCATGAACACTCCTGATGCAAACACGATAAGNGCAGCCGAACATACCATGGCTTTAATATTAGCTATATCAAGAAATATTAGTTNNGGTCATGAAGNNATATCAAAAGGAGAGTGGAATCGTCATAAGTTAATAGGTTCAGAATTACGTNATAAGACACTTGGTATAGTAGGCCTAGGGAAGATTGGCAGAGAAGTATTGCAGCGTAGCCAGGCATTCAATATGAAAATATTAGGTTATGATCCATTCCTACCAGAAGATTTTTTTCGCGAAGACGAATTACAAATATGTGACCTAGATTATTTAATTGAAAACTCTGACTACATTACACTGCACATTCCCTTGACCAAAGATACTAAAGATCTTTTTGACTATAATAATTTGATAAAAATGAAAAAAGATGCAAGAATCATTAATGTAGCTAGAGGTGGGATAATTAATGAGAATGATTTATCAAAAGTACTANTAGAAAATAAAATTGCAGGAGCAGCATTAGATGTGTTTGAATCTGAACCTTTACCTATCGATAGCCCATTAATATCAGCACCAAATATTATTCTAACACCACATTTAGGTGCTTCCACAAAAGAGGCAAAAGAAGGGGTCAGCCAATCAATATGTAACCAGGTTAAAAACTTTTTAATAAATGACGAGCTAGATAATGCTATAAANATGCCTTTTCAAAATTTTTCACAGTTAAAAGAAATAGCTCCATTTTTGCGTTTGTCTGANCTCCTAGGCCGTATTCATAGTCAAGTAGCTAGAGGACCAATTACAGAGGTAAGTATAAATTGTTTNGGCAGTATTAGTGATACAAAACCTATAGGTNTATCTTTCTTAAGAAGCCTTTTACAGTTAAGGGTTCCAGAAAGGGTGAACTATATTAATGCAGATGCTCTTGCAAGAGAATTAGGAATAGATGTTAGTATAAATTTTTCCACATCTGATTCAAACTATTCAAATTTAATCTCAACTAAGGTTAAAACAGATAAAGAAGTACTAATAGATGGCAGTATNTTTGATGATAATTTGCCGAGATTAGTTAATATATTTGGCTATAAAATCGAGGTAAACCCTAATGGTACACTATTATTTGTTCAGAATGATGATGTTCCAGGTGTTATAGGTAAAGTTGGTACGTTATTAGGTGATAATAAAATAAATATTGCGGCTTATCTATTAAGCAGAGAGAAGAATAAAAATTTAGCTTTCGCCGTTATTCGTCTAGATGAGCCTGTTGCTTCTAAGATTATAAAATTGTTAAATGAAATTAAAGAANTGAGATTTGTTCATCAGATAGATGTACATAAATAATTGTAATTATTATTAATAAAATATATTTACTTGATACTAGATTTATATAGTCGAAAAAAACCAATAATAGCCAAATAGGAATATTAAATGAATAAACTTTGGGGTGATCTAAAGGATAACATGAAAGAGTGGGGCGCTTCTGCAGTGGAAAAAGCTGAGGAGATTAGTAGAGTTGCGGTAGCAAAAGGAGAAGAGTTTACTAAAATATCAAAGATNAAAATTGAAATATTGCAGTTACAAAAGGAAAAATCAAAACACTATGAAAAGCTTGGAGGATTAGTTTATCATCATGCCCAGGATGATAATATGGCCAATTTTACAGGTAATACTGAATTCTTTGAAATCATTAAGCAAATAAATAAGATCGGTAGNGAGATTATTAAAAAAGAGCAAAATATAATTGAGATAAAAAAAGCTTACGGTATTGAGGATAGTGATATAGATAAAAATTATCATTATCAAAAAGANGATGGACTTACAGAAGAGGAATAAAGCGGTTGTTTACTAATATCTATATTATGTAATATCAGCGAATTTTGGATAATTANAAACAANAATAGAATCTATGATTTCAAATCGAAAATATATATTACACTCTGAGTCTGACAACCTCGTTAACCAGTGGCACTTCAGTAATGCTAAAATATTAGCGTTAGTATCAGTCACACTAATTATTTTAAGTTCTTTTTTATTAATAGGAGCTGATTATGTTAGCAAAGTTCTCTATGATAAAAGATTAAAGGAGTTTAAAGCAAATTACTCTTCAGTTGTTTCTAACATAGATAAAATCCAATCANGACTCAAAGAACTAGATCAGCANATTCTAGATATAGAAGAAAAAGATAAAGCTGTACGTACTTATGCGGGTATGCCTNAAGTAGACAAAGATATACGCAAGTTAGGTATTGGGGGAGTAAGGCTTAAAAAACNAAATGTGCTGGATAATTTAGCTCCAGCCGTGAGTAAAGAAATTTCACAACTGCATTTAGATATAGAAAAGTTATCTAGGCANGTAAATTTTGAATTAGTTAGCTATGAGAAAATCTATGATAGAGTTAAAGGTGANATAGACCGTATTCGTCATATTCCNTCTATAAGNCCCGTAAGTGGTGGNTTTCTTAATTCAAGTTTTGGTTATAGGCAAGATCCTATAGATGATATCCGTCGTTTTCATCAAGGNCAAGATATTACTGTTCCAACTGGTACTCCTATATTTTCACCGGCTGATGGCGTAGTTAAAAGGGCATATTATATTGGTGGNTTTGGAAACCATATTAAACTGAAACATNCTTCTGGGTATTCCACGACTTACGCTCATNTATCAAAAATATTTGTCAGGCATGGGCAAAAAATTAAAAGAGGTGATATAATTGGAGAGACTGGAAACACAGGTAGGTCTACTGCTCCTCATCTTCATTATGAAGTTCATTACCGTGGAACTCCCAAAAACCCTCTTGATTATTTTTTCACCCAAGCAGGTAATTAATAACCACCTACTTATAATATAATTTATTCATTGAATAAGACCTACCATATTCAGACGTACGGTTGTCAGATGAATGTGTCTGATTCAGAATTGGTAGAATCTCTCCTTAAAAAAGAAGGCTATGGGTCAATTAATGATCCGGATAATGCTGATGTGCTTTTTGTTAACACTTGCTCTATCCGGGAGCACGCTGAGGATAAAGTCCACTCTCTCCTAGGGAGATATAATCTTCTTAAGAAAAATAAACCTTCTATGATCATAGGGGTATTAGGATGTATGGCACAGAGTCTAAAGCATGATATACTAGAAAATAGACCCTATGTTGATATAGTACTTGGGCCAGATTCTTATCGAAAACTACCAGAGTTATTGAACCGCCATAAAGCAAATAAGAAAAGTCAAGTTGATACACAACTTTCCAGATATGAAGTCTATGATGACCTATTTCCTAGTAGAAAAGAAGGAATTAATGCGTGGATTACAATAATGAGAGGATGTGATAAGTTTTGCACCTTCTGTATNGTTCCTTTTACTAGAGGAAGAGAGAGGAGCAGAAGTATTGATGGAATTGTTAGTGAAGTTAAAAATGCAGTAAAAGATGGATTCTCTGAGGTAACTCTATTAGGGCAAAATGTAAACTCATATAATTATGATGGTTCTAAGTTTCATGTTCTATTAGAGAATCTTGTCAAAGTAAATGGGTTAAAAAGATTAAGATATACTTCTCCCCATCCTCAAGATATAACCATTGAATTNTTAGAGGTTATGGCTAGATATGATAATATTTGTAATTCGATACATCTCCCATTGCAGTCCGGNTCAGATAGAATTTTAAAAAGGATGAACAGGTCATATACTCGCGATCATTTTATTAATATTGCTAGAACAATCCGAGAAATATTACCAAATGCTGGAATCAGTACGGATATCATTGTTGGTTTTCCAGGTGAATCAGAAAAAGATTTTGTTGAAACTATGAGTGTAATGGAGGAAGTGAATTTTGATTCAGCATATACTTTCAAATATTCTCCTAGAAAAGGCACTAAGGCCTCTGAATATGAGGATCAGATAAGTGACGAGGTTAAACAAAATAGATTAGAGCAAATAATTGAGTTACAAAAATCCCATACTATTTTAAGAAATCAGAGTTATATAGGTAAAATTCAAAATGTACTCATTGAGAAGCAAAGTAAAAGAAACTCAGGGAAATGGGCCGGGAGGACAGAATCAAATAAATGGGTCATTTTTGATAANGAGCATGCTAATATTAAAGATATTGTTCCNGTTTTAATTATGAAATCAAGAGATATAACATTACATGGTAAAATAATNAATAAAGCAAAGGCAGCATAATGCATCTATTTAAAATTTTTTTATTGATTCTTTTTAACTTAATTATCATTGTATTTATGACCCAAAACTCTGTTGAGCGTGTAGACATACATTTTTTTAATTATAGTATTAAAAGTTCTTATCTAAATGTGGTAATACTGTTTACTCTATTATTTGGTGTAATTGCAGGATTTCTAACATCTGTTTTTGTAATTTTCTCACATAAAACTCAAATTAAAAGTTTGCAAAATAAGAATCGCATNCTTACAGATGAGCTTAATGATCTCAGAAATGTTGCTATTGATGAAGGTATATATGAGTCTGAGGATGGAGAATATTAATATTGTATTCAGTTTATATTATAATTGTTGTTATACTAATAACAGCGATTGGCTTTTGGATATTTTTTAATTATAAGCCTAAAATACAAAAAAAAACCGATTCTTTATACACTGANGCTCTTAATGCGATGCTTAAAACTGATAAGNGTAGAGCTGTTTCATTATTAAGAGATGTTGTAAAACAAGATTCTGATCACATTGATGCATACTTGCAGCTCGGGAATATTCTTAGAGATGAAGAACCTCAGNGGGCGTTAAAAATTCATCAGACGTTAACAGTTAGACCAAATTTGAATAAGACTACAAAAGTAGATATTTATAAATCTTTAGCTATGGATTATGAAGTAATTGGTGATTTAATTAAGGCGAGAAAAGAAGCAGAGCAGATCCTTATAATTGATAAACAAAATGAATGGGNAANAACCTTTCTACTAAATATTGGTGAAAAAATAGAAGACTGGGACTATGCGGCTGATAAGGCTAAACAATTACAAAAAATTATTGGAGTTTCTGATACAAATAATCTATCAAAGTATATAGTCTATAAAAGTAAAGAAAAAATTAAACAAAATGAATTTGAAGAAGCTAAATCTTTATTAGATAAAGCTATAAATCAATCCCCAGAATTTGGATTGCCATACAAATATTTAGGCGATATAAGAATGATGAATAGAGATTTGGTTAANGCGATTGAATACTGGGAAAAATTCATAAATCTTTCGCCAGAACAATCATATATGGTCTTTGATAATATGGAATCTGCACTATTTGATTTAGGGCGCTATAGTGAGGTAGAAAATTTTTATCGAAAAGTACTTGAAAAAAATCCTATGGACCTATCTGCTACATTAAGATTAGCTAATGTACTAAACGAAAAAGGGGAAGACCAAGCTGCAATATCATTAATTGAAAAATTAATAGATAATGGAAATGCTACGATTTCTATCATGCTTATGAAGCTAAAACTATCTTTATTTATCAAAACTCCAGCGGAGCTAGGATACCAAGTAGATGAAATATTAAACCAATTAGAAATTATAAATGAATAGATTTGTTTTCGTATTCTTACTGGTTTCTCTTTCCTTCGGACAAAACATCAAACTTTATTTATCGCTTATTGAAGAAGGTAAAATAGAGGGCGTTAAAGAAAATTTACCAGAATTAATCTCAAAATATCCAAATAACCCTAGTGTTTTATATTTAAAAGCGCTATTGATTCAAGATGGAAATTCAGCAATAAAACTATATAAGGATCTATTAAAAAAATATCCAAACTCTAAATATGCACCGAATTCTGCCATGAAAATAGGCGAGTATTTTTATGCTCGGGGATTATATACACAAGCAGCAACGCTATTGAAAAATATACCAATAAAATATCCTAGATATGCAGATATTCAGCGCGTAACTAATCTGATGGTAAACAGTTTTAATGCCATAGGCGAAGCAGACTCTGCTCGATATTATGCCTTAATTATCAATAGTATGTTTCCAAATGTTGATACAGGTATAGATATTTTAAGTGATAACAATAAACCTTTAAATCAGGTTTTTGATTTTAACAAAAAGCGGCCTGATTTAGGACCATATGTTGTTCAAATAGGTGCTTTTGGAAGTGAGAAAAATGCAAAGAGACTTAAACTACAAGCAAGTCAACTTGGTCATGATGTGTCAATTAATAAAGTAGACTCAAATGGAAAAAGATTATACG
>PAVC01000020.1 GCA_002713885.1 Fidelibacterota bacterium | reverse complement strand
TAATGGCTCATCTCTATCGATGCCTATTAGGATTAGTCCATCGTCTTTGAATCTTTGCCACACATCTTTTTCAAGGTGAGGCATTTCTTGTATACATACTGAACACCAGCTGGCGGTAAATTGGAGAACGACAATCTTTCCTCGAAAATCAGACAGATGTATTTTCCGACCATCAGTATATTCTAATAATAGCTCAGGTGCCTTTTCTCCTATTGAGACAATATAGCCGCGTTTGTCTGCACCAGGCTGATTAACTATTTTACTAAAAGCTTGACTCCCTGGTCGGAGTTTTCTTTCTTGAGTAATAAAATCAACTTCATACAAGCCAAATTTCATCATATATCCTTCGGCCCATTCAAAATTATCTATTAGAGACCAGTAGAAATATCCTCTAACATCATATCCATCTAGTATACTTTTATAAAGTGCGTAAAGATATCTTTCGATAAAAAGTTTTCTCCGGTCATCTTTGTCATCGGCGATTCCATTTTCTGTGATTATAATGGGAACATTTAATTTGCTTATATTTTTAACTGCTCTGTAGAAACCTTCTGGATAGATGGCATAGGGCATATCAGTCTGTGTATCCTGAGGGCGTAGTTCAAAAGTAAATGGCGCTGTTGGACTCAGATGACCTCTAACATGCATCCTAGAATAATAGTTCAGACCAATAAAATCTAATGCGTTGATTGCGTTATCATTCTTAAAATATATATCGGCCATAGTTGGTAAATAAAAATCAAACTGTCCCGTAGTTAAAAGATTTATTGTGTTGTTATTAAATACATCATTTAATTTTTGACTAAGATACCAATCCAGAACATGCCACCTTCTTAACGGATCAAACTGAGTTATATTTTTTACAAGGCCGATTTGAACATCATCACCATTTTGTAGTGTTTTTAGATGTCGATATACTCTCACGTGTGCGTTTAACAAATTTTTCATAACGTATCCAGCAAGAGTAGGATCCCTTTTTCCAGGCGGAAAAACACCATTAAAATAACCTTGAGACACATACACCGCTGGTTCATTGATGGTGCACCATATAGGTACAATATCGGAAAGCCTGTTGAAAACAATCTCTGAGAACTGTATAAAATATTTAATATTCTCTGCTTTTTCAAATCCTCCAAGGTTTTCAAACCACATTGGATGTGTAAAATGATGTAGTGTTACTACTGGGGTCAGTCCAGAGTCAATTAGAGCGGTACAAACATTGCGATAGTGGTCAAGTGCATCCTTGTTAATCACACCTTTTTCAGGCTCTATTTTGCTCCATTCTACGGAAAATCTATAATATTTAACGCCCAAGTCATTCATCAGGCCTATATCATTATTATAAAGATTCCAGTGGTCTGCTGCTATGCCTGATTTATCCTTATTGTGTATTCTAGGGCTACCGTTACTATCTTTCTGATGCTCCCAATTGTACCAGTTGTTATTCGTATTATTTCCTTCAACCTGGTGAGCTGCTGTTGCGGTTCCCCACATAAAATTGTTTGGGAAATATACTTTATCTGCTTTTATTGTTTTCCAGTCCCACCTTATTTCAGGGTAAGAAAGAATATAGTATGCGGTAACTAATCCCCATAACAATACGGGAATTGCTATAAGGATTAATAAATACTTTCTAGAATTAATCAGATCTTAAANCCGTTTTTATTCATCCAATCATTGCTAGGGAATTTTGTCATATAATTACGTATACTATCGGCAAGAATAATTAGACAATTTTGTTCAGGTTCAAGGATGGATGCTGCATTCAGTGCGGCGACCATTGTTGCTCCGCAAGACCCTCCGCAGAGTAAGCCCTCTTCTTTGATCAGTCTTCTGGCCATGATGAATGATTCCTCATCCTCGGTTTTTATATACTGATCAATTAGGCTATTATCTAAAACATCCGGTATAAAATCATATCCAATGCCTTCAACCAGGTATGAACTTATTTCATTGCCACCACCAAGGATCGAACCGACAGGATCAGCACCAATAATTTTAATTTCTGGTATTACCTCCTTTAATCGTTTTGCTACTCCTGTAATTGTTCCTCCCGTGCCGACAGAAATAACAACCATGTCTAGATTATCTCCAAAGTCATTGATTATTTCTTCTGCCGTATTTTGATAATGAGCATCAGGATTTGATGGGTTTGAGTATTGATCTAAGATGTGTGAATCTTTTATTTCTTTCTGAAGTTTTTTTGCGACAGATATATGGCTCTCAGGATCACTAGAAAGTGCTTCGGTAGGTGTGCGTATAATTATTGCACCAAGAGCTTCTAATACGATTTGCTTCTCTTGGCTCATTTTTTCAGGCATTGTGATTATACACTTATAGCCTTTTATGGCTGCAGCTAGCGCTATTCCTTGACCTGTATTTCCTGATGTTGGTTCGATCAAGGTATCACCAGGCTTAATTCGTCCAGAATTTTCTGCGTCTTCAACCATTTTCCAGCCTATTCTGTCTTTTACTGATCCACCCGGGTTAAAAAACTCACATTTAGCAAAAAGATTACACTTCAGATTCTTCCCAATTTTGTTAATCTTTACAACTGGCGTGTTGCCAATGGTGTTTAATATTGTATCGTGTATCATTTGACTATAATCGGTTAAATAATTGTTCTATATTAGTCATTACTCTGGATAATTTAAATGTATTCATTTACAAACTAAGATAAAATTAGAATAAATGGTAAACCAATCGCATAAACTAAGTGGACCTTTTTTAATTGAGCTAAAAAATAAATTCCGTGAGATTGCAGGAGAAGATAATAGAATTGATCGGGATGAGTTTCAAAAAGGCTTATTCCTAAATAATGAAGCTATGGTCAATCGTATATTTGATATTTTTGATAGAGATCATAACGATTATATTGACTCAGATGAGTTTCTTTCGGGAATAGAATCATTAATGAATGGTGAAAAAGAAGAAAAAATAAGATTCGCTTTTGACATACATGACTTTGACGCAAGCGGTGAAATTGACCATCAGGAGCTAAAGGTGCTCATAAAGAATATACTTGTAGAAAACAATCTAGAGTTCGATCTAAATCAGATAGATTTAATTGTTGACGAGTTTTTTAAAACAGCAGATGCTGATAACAGCGGAACCATAGACTTTGAAGAGTTTCTCAAATTAGTAAATAATTATCCAGATCTAATTAGTGGACTAGCCGTAAACCCGATAGCATGGTTTAATCCTAATCGAAAAGAATTTAGTATTGATGAAAATTCGGTCTCAAAATTAGAATCTTATAAAGTGCAGGTTCAGGATTTAAGCGTACTCCAGTGGCTGTTGGTTCCAAGGTTGATCTATTTTTATAATATTATAATAAACAGGACAAAAAACAGAGATCATATAGCTATAGAGTCATTGCAGATTTTACCAGAAAGAAATATATCTTTCTCATTTAAACGTCCACAATGGTTTACGTATGAATCTGGCGAATATGTATATATTAACTGTCCTTGGATATCCAAGTTAGAGTGGTACCCCTTTAATATTATAAGCGCAAGGAACGATGATTCAGTCTTATTAAATATCAAGGCAAGTGGCTCATGGCCAAAAAAAATATACAAGAGAACGATTAGAATGCTGAACGAAAGCAGTATTGACAAACTAAGTATTAGGATTGATGGGCCATATGGTTCTTCAAGTGATAAAATATTAAACAGCGAGAACGTAATCATTGTTGCTGCCAGCACCGGTGTTTCAAAATTTGCTTCAATATTNCANGATATTGCNTTTCGTGAAAGAAACAACAGTATAAAGTCTAAAGTNAAAAATNTATATTTCGTATGGCTNAGNGNTAATGACTTTTATCTNGANTGGTTTAAAAAGCTCTTACATGAGCTAGAAAAAGATTTTAAGCTGGATTACTTTGACTATCATATTTTTTTTATAGACAGGGTCGCTGCACAGCTTCCAAAAAGTATGTTGTATGTGTCTAAAGATCTGTACAAAGACAATTTTAATATAGACCTTGTAAGTCACTCAAAAAACAAATCAAGCACAGGATATCCAAACTGGAATAGAGAATTAAAGAAGATTAAATCCAAGTATAATAACCAAAAGTGCACATTATTCTATTCTGGACCAAAAAATATACGAAAAGAATTAACGATGGCTTGCAAGGATCAAGAGATTGAGTTTAATAGCGAAAGTTAAGCATTAGATAGCGGGGAGATAAAATCTACCCGCTATCTAAGAAGCTTATTTTATTTTTATAGTTCTTTGTTTTGGTTGTGCTTCTTCGGTTTTAGGTAGTACCACTGTCAATATACCATTCCTAAATGTAGCGGAAATATTTTCCTCATCCACACTTATTGGAAGTTTGAACGATCTGTGAAAACTTCCATGTGTACGCTCCTGGTAGTGATATTCNGAATTATCATTTGCATTATTATAGTCTCGNNTNCCACTTATTTTTAGNANNTTNTTNTCTANTAATAGNTCAATATCNGACTTNTTAANTCCNGGTATATCNGCAGATAAAACAAATGANNTATNATCTTCTNTAATATCNACNGCNGGNACCCAGTTNTCGNTNATNNTTGGNGAATATTGNCTATTGTTAANAACCGTTTTTACCATTTTATCCATGTCATCNAATAACGATACAGGCCTNGGCGTCCAGTTTATTAATTTCATAATTAACTCCTTATTTTTTATTTAATTATTTAATCACTTTAATTTCTACAAATCANATACCAAAATAGATATTATGCAATAAATNTATGTAAATATGANAATATGGCATACTNTAGAATTTTAAATTTATNAAACCAGTCATAATGNCATANTNTGATATAATTAATTAAATTATTTACTTATTGATGAGATTGTAGGGANATAAAGAGATTCGTAAGTTTTGTATTATTAATGNTGNATAAAATAAAGGAATAACGTTGAGCTCTGATCTAGCAATTTTTGGTGGTAACCCGGTTCGTGAGAGACCTTTTCCAGATTGGCCNAGAGTTACTGATGAATTAAAACACAGTCTAATAAACACTTTTGAGAATGACAAGTGGGGTGTTGGGAGTGATACAATTGATCAGTTTAATACTAGATTTTCTGAGATGCAGGATGCAAAATATTCTCTTGCTATTCACTCTGGGACTTCGGCTATTTGGGTCTGCCTTAAGGCCGCAGGAATAGAAGCTGGGGATGAGGTTATTGTACCTTCCTATACTTTTATAGCAACTGCTACAGCAGTAGTCCTTGCTAATGCTGTACCTGTGTTTGCTGATATTTGTCTTGAAACGGGGAATATTGATCCCTGGTCGATTGAAAGTTTGATTACCAAAAAAACTAAGGCAATAATGCCTGTTCATTCTGGAGGAACTCCTTCAAATATGGATGAAATTTTGACAATATCAACAAAATATAAAATTCCTGTTATAGAGGATGCTGCACAAGCCCATGGTGCAGAGTGGAAAGGGAAAAAAGTTGGTGCTTTGGGNCTTGGTGGAATATTTAGCTTTCAGACTTCAAAGAATATGAGTGCTGGTGAGGGTGGTGCAATTGTTAGTAATAGTGAATCATTTATGGATGCTTGTTTTTCCTATCATAACTGTGGGAGAGTGAGAACTGGTAAGTGGTACGAGCACCATAGACTAGGAAGTAATTTGAGAATGAGCTCGTTGAATGCTGCAATTCTTATTCCTCAGATTGATACACTTATCGATGATTTTAATTTGCGTGAAAAAAACAGNAATAAATTAGATGATGCGATAAGTGGTATGCACGGTTTAATTCCTATGAAAAGAATTGAAGGAGCAAGATCATCAAACCATATTTATATGTGTCGATATATTGAACAAGAATTTAATGGAGTGAAAAGGGAAGTCTTTTTTAAGGCTATGCANGCAGAGGGTGTTTTTACATATAAAGGATGGTCGCCACTTTATAAAGAGCCTTTATTTTCTATAAATCCAAAAGAATATCCTTGGTTAGAGGGCATGCGTTATAAGGAACTTGACCATAATAATACCGAAAGGTTCGCCGACAAAGAGGCAGTATGGCTTAAGCAGAACTACTTAATAGGTTCGGATCAAGATACTGAGGATATAATCAACGCATTTGAAAAGGTAATATCATGCATACAAAAAGATCCTAAAAAATTTTTAAGTTTAGACATATAAAGGAAAACATATGAAAGTAGATACAAATATTAAAGACATGTTAGGTGCCGTTAGTGTGCCAGCCGATTGGGTTGGTATTAGAGAGGTTTATGAGGCTCAATCACCAAGAATGATTCGTGATGGAGTTCCCGTGTCCAACGGTCGTTATACTACGCACGGAATAATGGTTGAGGTACTTGTTGATGGTCAGTTCGGGTATTATGGTACTCCGGATATAAGTAAATCTGGAGTTGAGCATGCATCTAGGAATGCGTTTGACCAGGCAAAGGCAGCATCAAAATATTCGGTACATAGTTTTACACCTGAAGCTAGACCTAAAAGCGTTGGAACGTACAAATCTCCCTTCGTTAAGGATGTTGGGGAAATAAGTGCGAAAGAGCTAAATGTTTTACTATTAGAAGCATATAAACATTTAAAAGTATCAGATAAAATAGTTAGCGCTAGTTCTTTAGCAAGAACTATAGAAACCAATTTCCACTATATTAGCTCAAATGGTAGCGATATTATCCAAGAATTTTTAATGCTAGAGTTTGATCTTTCAGCAACGGCTGTTGACGGATCAAACCAACAAACACGTACATTTGGTGGTATGAGAGGTACATGTCGTCAGACTGGGATGGAATTCTTAGATCAGATGGAAATTGTTTCCCAGGCAAATAAAATTGGTGAGCAGGCAATTGAATTGCTGACAGCCGATGAGACGCCTACCGGTGAAATGGATCTAGTTATTGCGTCTGACCAGATGATGCTTCAAATCCATGAGAGTATAGGTCACGCNCTTGAGGTGGATCGGATACTTGGAGATGAGAGAAACTATGCGGGTTGGAGTTTTGTCAAGCTAGAAGACTTTGGTAATCTGCAATATGGTTCAGAACACATGAATATTACCTTTGACCCAACTGTATCATCAGAGTTTGCATCGTACGGTTTTGACGATGGCGGACTAAAAGCCGACCGTGAACACTTGATTAAGGATGGTATACTTGTTCGTGGCCTTGGCGGAATGGAGAGTCAGATTAGATCAGGGGTGAATGGCGTAGCTAATTTTAGGG
This sequence comes from Fidelibacterota bacterium, assembly GCA_002713885.1. Taxonomy (GTDB): domain Bacteria; phylum Fidelibacterota; class Marinisomatia; order Marinisomatales; family UBA1611; genus TMED80. The sequence goes on along the minus strand of PAVC01000020.1, from coordinate 13,446 downwards.
CTAGTTCATGGAANCGGGCACCAATTGATCGAATGGCGAATATTAATCTTGAACCAGGTGATGCGACATTTGATGATATTATATCTAGTGTTGAAAAAGGTGTATATGTGGAAAGTAATCGTTCCTGGAGCATTGATGATTATAGGAACAAGTTCCAGTTTGGGTGCGAATATGGTAAAATGATCGAGAATGGTAAACTGACTAAGACAATTAAAAATCCCAATTATAGGGGTATCAGTAATCCATTTTGGAATAGTCTGAAAATGGTTGGTAATCAGGATACGCTTGGTATTTATGGAACTCCAAACTGTGGAAAAGGGGAACCTAATCAGATTATCAGAGTAGGACATGCTTCGCCAGTTTGCTTGTTTAATAAAGTTCAAGTATTTGGAGGTGCTTAATTATGAAAAATAAGTTTAAATCACTATCAAAAAAATTATTTTCCGAATTAAAGAAAGATGAAATTCTTACAGTTTCATGTACTGGAGAGAATAGTCAATTTATTCGGCTTAATAATGCGAAGATTCGCCAGACTGGGTTGGTTGATGATGCGGATATACAGTTAAAAATGATAGCAAATAATAGGACTTGCACTGGTAGTTTTACTTTATCGGGTGATTCTGACATTGATCTATCAAGGGGGAAGACTGAGATTGAAAGAATGAGGCTGGAGTCAAAAGAAATTTTAGAAGACCCATACATTGTTATGCCATCTGGCAGCGGATCAAGCCATGAGGTAATAACCGCTAGTGGCCTAAGTTTTGATGCTGCTGTTGATGCGATTATGCCGGCTGTGCATGGTGTTGACTTTGTAGGNATATTGGCAAATGGAAGAATGTATAGAGGTAACTCAAACTCACTGGGTCAAGAACACTGGTTTGAGACTGAGTCTTTTTGTCTTGATTATTCACTCGTTACCAAGGATCATCAGATGGTTAAGGGGACATTTGCGGGTACGGATTGGGATCAAGGTAAATATGAGAGTTATTTACAAACGTCAAAACAAAAACTAAAGATGATGGAGCTTAAACCTGTTAGTGTCGATACGGGTGAGTATAGAACCTGGTTTGAGCCTGCGGCTGTTTCTGATTTTTTAGATATGTTCTCATGGAATGGCATTAGTGAAGCAAGCATACAGCAGGGCTGTAGTGGGTTCGGAAAGATGAGACATGATGATGTTAGATTNTCNCCTCATTTTTCTATTTCAGAAGATTTTTCTACTGGTATGGTTCCNAAGTTTAATTCAAATGGTGAGGTNGCNCCTNCAGTTGTGCCNATCATTAAAGATGGTGAATTGGTNAANACGCTTGTTAGNTCAAGAACTGCTGCAGAGTATAANAGAACNACAAACTATGCAGAAACTGGTGAATACCTCCGTTCTCCACAGATGAAGCCTGGTGATCTAAAGCAGGAAGATGTTCTTAAAGCATTAGACACTGGATTATATCTGTCTAATATCCATTATCTTAACTGGAGCGATAATCCAGGAGGACGAATAACTGGTTTAACAAGATACGCTTGCTTTTGGGTTAATAATGGTGAGATAGAGGGTCCTATTAATACGATGAGATTTGATGATACGTTTTATAAGTATTTTGGTGAGAATCTAGAACATGTAGGTGGAGACACAGAATTTATTCCAAACACAAGTACCTATGGTAATCGGGAGATAGGTGGTACAATATGTCCTGGGATTTTGGCCAACTCATTTGCGCTCACGCTATAGCCTTATCATCACATGAACTCTGAAATTATCCTATTTATAATTGGCTTTGTCTTGGGCGGTGGTNTGATATGGTTTTTACGACAAAAAGAACTCGATGCTGTTAAACAAAATCGTGAAGAGATCAGGCAAGCATTTGGAGATTTGTCGAATGAGGTTTTGGTCGAGAGTCAGAAAAATTTTCTTGANCTTGCTGAACATAAGTTTTCAGCATTACTAGAAAATTCTGACGAACAATTGGATAAGAAAAAAGAGTTAATTGATTCAACCTTAAAGGATATGAAAGATAGATTGAAAAATCTTTCAGAAAATACGGTTGCTCTTAAATCCCAGATGGAGGAGTCACGCAAGAGCGTTGGTGACTTATCGAATACGACAATCAAATTACGTCAGATTTTGTCTAGCTCCCAGGCGAGAGGGCAGTGGGGAGAGAGAATGGTAGAGGATATACTCAATTTCATTGGACTNACGGAGGGGATTAACTTTAAGCAGCAGNAACAGGCTGGAAAAGATCGTCCTGACTTCACGTTTTTCTTACCGGATAAAAAAGTGATAAATATGGATGTTAAGTTCCCTCTTAATCACTATGAAAAATATATTGAAGCTGAGACGGACACAGAAAAAGAATCAGAAAAAAAAGCATTTCTAAAAGATGTAAGAAATAGGATTAAAGAAGTGTCAGACAGATCATATATTGATCCAGAAGGAGGAACCGTTGACTATGTTTTATTGTTTATACCTAATGAAAGTATATACTCCTTTCTAAATCAAGAAGACGGAACACTTATCGATTTTTCACTTGAAAGAAAGATAATCCTTTGTTCTCCTATTACTCTCTATGCGGTTTTATCTCTTATTCGTCAGGCGGTATCAAACTTTGCTATGGAACAGAAGGCAGGAGAGATGCAAGAATTAGTAGGTGTTTTTAGGAAACAATGGGGACAGTTCAAACTAAAAATTGATTCAATGAGTAAATCACTCGGTGCACTTACAAATCATTATGAAGATTTGAGAGGTCCTAGATTAAGAGAGCTAGAAAAGCCGATGGAAAAAATATCGGAGCTTCAGCTAGGAAAACATGATGAATTGATTGATAAAAATGATTAGTAAACTGTATAATAACAATCTCAAAATATTATTTATCTCTATCTATGTTTTTATCATCTGCTGTGTAGAACCACCCGAATATGAAGATGGTTTACTTCTTAATATTCCTGCAATTGTTAATGAGAACGATTTTTTTTCATTTATTATTAACGCTGAAGACTATAGCAAGAACCATAGTTGGGACCTTCTATTCAATGCAGTCAACACAGATACACTTTATACTTCATTAGTGATAAAAGACTATATTGGATCAATCAGTGATTCAACATATGTAAGACTATATAACGCAAATAATGCAAATATATTTGATGTATTAGTTAATACTGATGTTACCACTATTGAGAGTATCCCAATTGAGTATATTGGTAGCCCTGGTAGATTAGAGTTTATCGCAGATAATTTTAGTGGACTTATTGATCTTCAGCTTATTAGACAATAGCTCTCAGTCTTCCCATATTGGACAAGATAGGTCTTTATAATCACACCAGTTGCAGTGGTTTCCTTTTTCAGGATCGAATTCTTTATTTTTTATTCCATCTGCAACCTCAATAATCTTATCCTTAGTAGATCTTAATTCATCACCACTGAAAGTATGTTCTCGCAATGGGTTTTCATCATTTCTTAGAAAATAGAGTGAGGATGAAGAAGGGATACCACTAATTAATGGATCATTAGACTGTTCAAGATATAGACAGTAAACCGCTAGCTGCAGGCTTGACTTTGCACTTGTCGGTGTTTTGCTCGTTTTATAGTCAATTATACTAATATTATTATCATCATGCTTGTCTATCCTATCTATAGTGCCGACGATGGTAATGTTATCAATCTGAAAACTGAATTCATATTCTGTTCTAAGGACATTAGGAGGAGAACTTTCTATAGATTTATAGTAACTGACGAGCATTTCTTCTCCCTGGGATTTAAACTTTTCTTCTCTAACCTTGTATTCAAACTTACCGGTCTTCCATTCTTCATTAAGAAGTCGAATAATTCTTTCTTGATCTAGCGGCTTTTCTTTTTCATGAAACCTTTGGAGTACTTTATGAATTATACTTCCAAATACTAGTTCTGGTTTACTTGCTGCCTGTGGTATCCTATCTATTTTTGACATTCGAAATTTTAATGGGCAGGAAATATAAGTATCTAATGAGCTTGCAGATAGTGTGATCTGTTCTGGTACCTCAGGCATAAAATCTGATTCTAAATCTTTTTTTAATTCTAGCTCTATTTCAGAGTCACCAATTGTATATGATTCACCAGCCTCGTGTTTATCAATAACTGAAAGAAGGTCAGAGATGGTTTTGATTAATGAATATTGTCCACTAGAAAGTGCATCCTGCAGCAATCTAGAGTACTTTATCTTTAATTTTGAATATGAATTTATATCTAAGTTATTTTCGTGTTTCAATCTATCCTCCAATAGTTCATCCGGAAGTTCTTTAATGAATCTGGACGTAGCCTTTATCGGAGCTAAAATATATAATAATTCTTTTGCTCTGGTAATAGCAACATAAAATAATCTTCGTTCTTCCTGGTAATGGTGATCTTGAGCAGTTAATTCTGTATGACTAGAATAATGAAGCCAACTATCTGGGGGCGTGCTTATCTTTTTTTCTGATCTATAGTTTAATGGAAAGCTCGCGCTACGTTGAAAGGGTAAGAATACAATATTAAATTCCCCGCCTTTTACTCCGTGAACAGTGTTAACCGTAATACAATCATTTTTATTACTGATTAAGGGCGAGACAGATGGTAATCCACCTGACTTCATTATAGCCTCTAAGTAAGTATTAAAAGCATAAAGATGATCATTTTTATTGTTAATAATACTTTCCGAAAATTTCTGAGCCCTTGATAATAGGTCTCCTATATTTAAAATTGCATAATGATCATCGAACATATATCTGTTAGACTTGTGCTTAAGGATATTTAGCTTTTTACATAGTTCCCATACTATCTCACCAGCAGACCTCTTGTGGATTATTCCTTGAAAATGTTCAATCAGGTGTATGATCTCTTTTATTGGAGCGTGCTTTTGTGTATGAGTTTTATCTTCTCGTATTAAATCTAATACTGAGCTGATATTTTTTGCTGAATATTGGTTGAAAACATTATGAGCTATTTCCTCTCCATATTTATTTTTTATTATACGATAGAGAGCTATGTTTTGAAAACTGCCTTTGCCAATTACCTGCATCCAAGCGATGAGATCTTTTACAGCTGTTATACTAAATAGTCCTCTTTTAGGAGATTGATTTGGAATACCATATTTATCTAAAGTCTCAACGACCTGTGTCGTTTGTGCATGTGTTCTACAAAGGATAGCAATATCCTTATAATTATGATTTTGTTTCAATTCGTTTATTTCGTTAATAATGAATTCTATTTGCTCTAATTTTGATCCCCAAAATCGAATTGGCTTAATATTATTTTCTTTCTGGTTTGATATAAGTTCTTTTTCTTTTCTGTAATTATTATTACTAATAGACTGGTTTGCAACATCTAGAATGGATTGAGAAGATCTATAGTTTCTGTCTAGCGTAATCAATTTGTACAACGGATGACTGCCATATGTATTTTCAAAATTATTTATATTATAAGAGTTTGCTCCTCTAAAACTATAGATCACCTGATCATCATCTCCTACAACAGTAATAGACATCTTTTTACCTGCGACTAGACGAACCACTTCGTTAAGAGCAAAATTATTATCCTGAAACTCATCGATTATAACGTGTTTATATTTTTCTTGTACCTGGAGCAAGGTTTCATAATCATTATTTAAAAGATCATAGGCGGAACGTATCATATCATTGTAGTCAATAAGGTTTTGATCTTTTTTCCATTTCTGGAAAATTGGATAGATACGTATTAGATCTTTAAGCTGGTAAAATAGTTCTTGATTATCAGCGTATTGATCTTTTATATCCTCTAGAACCACGTTTTTAATATCGATTAGTTCATCTCTTATTCTATTAAAAAATGGAATAAAACTCTCAGTGACTGCTGTTTTTGGATTGATTGCGAATTCATCAGACTCAAGCGGATGGAACTCGTCATAGCGATCAAGAAGCATGTGGATCGCCTCACTCTGATCAATAAGTGTCGGAGGTGAATCGTTTTTATAATGCTTCATAATTTGAAAGCAGAATGAGTGAAATGTTCCAACAAACATGGTGTGTGCTTCTTGCCCGATCTGTTTAATTACTCTAGTTTTTAACTCTTGCGCCGCCTTTTCGGTGTATGTAATTGTGAGAATATTTTCTGGGTTAATACTGTACTCTGTGACTAAATATACTACTCTGTTCTCAAGAGTAAATGTTTTTCCGGTACCTGCGCCAGCGATAATCATTAAGGGAGCAGGCGGATGCTTTATAGCGTTGTTCTGAGCAGGGTTTGCAATGTTAAATATCTTCTGATTCTCCATATCGAAAAATATGTGATTATTTTTTATTTATTGCTACTAAACATTACTAATTATATTTTTTTTAACCTTTTATGATTAACATAGTCTAATATGACAAATGATATGCCCGAAGACAATGATCTAATTCGCGAATTTCAGAGTGGAGATGAAAAATCATTCGATAAACTGGTTGAAAAACACTTACAAAATGTGTTTGGATTTTTTCTTAAAATCACCGGTGATAAAATGACCGCAGAGGATCTTGCTCAGGATGTGTTTATGAAACTATATAAAAACCTTAGAAACTTTAGACATGAGTCATCTTTTTCTACCTATTTATTTAGGATCAATACGAATACCGCAAACTCGTGGATCACAAGGAATAAGTGGAAGAATATCCTCCACCTTGAACAGGCACCAGAGAGGGGAGAACTTGACAGATCAGTTGATAAAGAATGGGAAAGGAAAGAGTTGTGGGATGGGATATCAAGATTACCAAAAAAACAGCGTACCGTGGTTATGCTTCGAATATCTAACTCGCTATCTTATAAGGAAATTTCAGAAATAACCGGAATAAGCGAGGGATCTGCTAAGGTAAATTATCATCATGCAATTAAGAGACTTAAAGAGATATTAGATAATGATTGATTTTGAAAATAGAATAATCGGCATGACGCATGCTGAAAGTAGTGGCCCTGATTCCGCCCCATTTATAGCTAAACTTCGTGGAAGGCAGGAAAAAGAGATGATGCGAAAGAAAAGAGTCAGATCAGGGTTTAGTGCATTTGCATTTATCTTTTTGGTTGGTATGCTTACTACTAGTCAATTTGTAGANNTACCCAAACAAGATTNTTACTGGTCAGAAGTTGACAGTAATAGAGAATATTTCGATACGGATTTTTCAATATTTGATCAAGNTTATGATACTCTTNATGTTGAAGAGTTCACGCTTTTTATGATCGAAGAAACGGNTATTTGGGACACAGAAGATTTATTTTATTTTAACGAATTATATGAGAACACAAACGANNATGAGGTTTCATTATGAGGATATTNTATCTAATAATAACACTATTAATAATTATAACACAAAGCATGTTATCTGCACAAGAGTCACCACCGTTGGAAGAGGTGTTACCTGACTCTTTAATCGAGGAAGATAAGAAGGCAATGGAGGCAATGATGGTATGGAAGCTGACAGAAGAGTTAGACCTCAAAGTAGAACAGGCAGATAAGTTCTTTCCCCGATTTCGAGAACACAGGAANGAAATAGATGAAATCAAAAATAAGGAAAGGGCACTAGGAAAATCATTAAATCAGAATATGAAAAATAAAGACAAGCTCACAGGTGCAGAGGTGAATAAGATTATTAAAGAGTCAACTACACTTCGTAAAAAAATGGCAGACTTGGAAGAAAGGTTTCTAATTGAGTCTGGTGAGATCTTAAACCCGAATCAGCAAGCTAAGCTAGGTCTGTTTAAGCATAAAATGATGAAAAATATGAAAGGAAAAATGAAAAAAAGACAGAAAAGACGTGGAATGAAAGATGGGAAAAANGCCAAACGTGGTAAAAAACATGGAAACCGTCGTGGATATTGGGATTAATAATTAANNAGGANAAAATAATGATGAAATATATATATCAGATTAGTTTATTNTTNTTAATGCTTTCAATCNCTTGTGTTGATACNGATCAAGATGAGCATTATGATGAGTCCGAACTCTTAATGCTTCTTGATGAGGATGAAGCTGCAGGGCTTGATGGATTTGGTGATGGTGGTCTCATGGATATGGATTATGATAGCGGGCTTGAGTACGAAGGGCTCCCAAGGATACTAGGGGATACATTGGGCTATGGAGAAGGGTATCGTATTAGATTTGGTCGCCAGATTACTGATCGAGAAAGAACCGTGGATTTTACGGTTGATGGCGACACTGCAATAGGCGTAGTTAATTATACTGTAAGCGGAGTTTTTATGGCCCAGGCAATAGACTCATCCATGGAAGTGATTGACTCTATTGGTTTCTCTAAGGATTTTAACTCTACAATGACAAGGAAAGTGAAATACGCTAGAATAGATAATAGCAATAACCCGGATGGTTACAGCTGGAGAATTATTGCGCTCACACCACTTATCGGAGGATCTGGAGATAAGGTGTCCATTACTTCTGTAGAGGTTTATAACGTTGACCTAAATGCGAACCCAGAAGGAATAGCAGTCGCAGGAGATCTTCTTTATTCTTTCACATCGGATGAAATTGGAGATCTTTTTATAGACCGCGAGACCCTGCCAACATTTACATCGTTTGACGCAGTTATTGCCAAAGTATCCATAGAAAATAATGGACCTGAGTATACTATTGACTCTGTAGGAGTAGGAGAGTGGGTAGTGCTTCAATATGGAAGAAGTGTAGCACAGAGAGGNAGGCGCCGTCTCAATGATCNTGGTANCAGTATTGACTCCGATGCAAATGACAATGTTCACACAGGNTTTTGGCGTGTACATGGTCCTGGCGNAGGTCATAACTCTCATGTATTTCGTTCATTTTTTAGCACAATTGATTTGGCCACACTTTTTACAGAAGATGGTGGCTATAACAGTGTAACATGGTCCATTCCATATAGGTCGCAAAGGCCAGAATAAATTGTTTTAACAGCTACTTCGCTCCGATCAGTTTGGAATAAAAGTTTTTTGTCGACAACATTTTATTCTAAAGGAGCGGAGTAGCTATTGACCCGCACTAAAGTTTTGTTGAAAATTCTGGTGGATATTCTTTTAAAAAAAACTACCTTTTATGAATCGTGTTTANAATTTTAGTGCTGGTCCAGCCTGCCTTCATGAAGAAGTAATAACAGGCGCAAAGGACTCCATACAGAATTTTCAAGAAAATGGAATAGGTTTATTNGAAATGAGTCACAGGTCTAGGCCAGTGGTGGAACTTTTTCATGAAACAACTGATAACCTCAAAACTCTTCTTAATATTCCTGACAATTACCATATTCTTTGGCTACAGGGAGGTGCATCAACCCAGTTTTCAATGGTTCCAATGAATTTNCTTCCTGATCATGGATCGGCTGATTATGTAGACACTGGTTCCTGGGCTGCGAAAGCAATAACAGAGTGTGAGAGAGTTGGNAGGGTCAATATTATTGGTAGCTCNAGAGAATCTGTTTATAATTACATCCCAAAAGAGATATCNAGAAATCAGGAAGCAACTTATCTTCATATTACCACCAATAATACTATCTTTGGTACNCAGTATAAAAAATATCCATTAACAGATAATAANACTTTCCTTGTNGCTGATATGAGCTCAGATATTTTATCAGGACCCTTAGACGTATCAAAATTCGGTTTGATCTATGCNGGTGCACAGAAAAACATGGGTCCAGCAGGAGTAACTCTTGTCATTATTAGATCAGACCTTGCCANATTAAATTATCGAAATATTCCAACCATGATGAGGTACAGCACACATGTTTCAAAAGACTCTATGTTTAATACACCGCCTGTCTTTGCAGTGTGTGTCGTTAATGAAACGCTCAAGTGGCTTCGTTCAATTGGTGGGCTTACTAAAATGAGAAACATCAACAATAATAAAGCCATGATGCTATATGATGAGATTGAGAGAAATACTATGTTTCAAAGTCCTGTAAATGAAGAAGACCGTTCGATAATGAATGTTCCCTTTGTTTTTTGCGATAACAAAATCAGCGATAATGAATTTCTAAAGTTTTGTGATGTTAAAGGCTTAAAAACTCTAAAAGGNCACAGGTCTGTAGGTGGATTCAGGGCTTCTATCTATAATGCCATGCCAGAATCTGGGGTTGGTGCNTTAATTNCTGCTATGCAGGAATTTGAAAATCAGTATTCTTAATTTTGATTAGAGAATACTATTTAATAATTCCTTTATCTATTAGCNTATCTAGCTTTGGTTTGATCACAAATAGACAATANGGCTGATTTGGATTATTATCATAGTANTTATTGTGGTAGTCTTCAGCNTCTAAATAGTTAAAGATTTCTGTAAGCTCAGTTACAATTTTATTGGGCCAATATCCAGATTTGTTCGCTTTTTCTTGCGAATTTATTGCGATCTTCTTTTGCTCTTCGTTATGGTAGAAAATAACAGATCTATATTGTGTCCCAACGTCATTTCCTTGTCTGTTTAAAGTGGTNGGGTCATGAGCCTGCCAAAAGACATTTAAAATTTGTTCATAAGTTATAATATCACTATTGTATTGTATTTTTGCAACTTCTGCGTGACCAGTTTTTCCGGTACATACTTCTTTATAAGTTGTTATTTTTGAATGCCCGCCAGCGTATCCTGGAACAACAGATATTATTCCATCTATTCTCTGATAAACTGCCTCAATACACCAAAAACANCCACCGCCAAGAGTGGCATATTCTGAGTTTTTCATGCTGTGGCCTGGATTAATAATAATAAAAACGATAAGAAACTGGGTAAAACTTATTTTGGAATAAGCCATATATCTGTTCCGTAAAAGTCTCCTCTTTTGTTTCGTATTTTGATTTTCTTTTCTTGAACTCTATAGTTGTTTGTCGGAGCATTAGCACGAATTAATAAGAATCCAGTATCCTGCACAGCAATGGCAAATTTTCCGTTTAGTCCAGTGATTCGTCTTCCTTTTTCTTCGGGATAGCTATTGATTTTAGGTACATTATATAATGCCCGTTTTGTGGGTAATCTGTTTCCGCCATCCCAGGTTTCACCATCCGCTAGATTGATTAGATTAGTTTGACTCGCCACTCTTGATGGGGTAGCAGCAGCATAAACCCTAATCTCTGCGCCAAATATAGGTCTTCTAGTGCGATAGTCTCTTACNACGCCAAATACTAATGAGTTATCAAGATATTCCTCTGGCAAGTATTGTGGTAATCCGCCAATATCTAGTGGATTTGAAATATAATTCTTTTGTATTATACCCAGATTTTCATATCTGCCATTGCTTGGTACATAACAGTGTGATGGATTGATTACAATCGAATCATTTACTATGATTGTAATAAACCGTTTTGAGTCAAGAGTATATGAAACAGAATCAATCTGAATTCTGTCAACATAATAGGATTTATCTTTATCGGTTTGAGCATTATATATTATGTGACCAGGGTGAAAATATTGTTGTGTTTTATTTAGAATGAGATCGTCTGCCTGTTTATCATACATCTCTGAAGATTCAAGCGTTAGGACATAATCTCCAGTGCCATCCTGGGAATAGTGTTTTACTCTTAAAAAATGTGGCCCAGGCAATAAAGGTAGTTTCATCATGAAGTTATTAGTGTCTCTACTATTGTCATCAGATGCTAATAATTGTCCTGCATTGTCTAAAATTTCAGCAAAAACATCCGTATTACCTGATGATTTTGTGAGGACCGTTATGGGATATTTTAGATCAAACCTAAATACATCAATATCACCTCCAAGTTCAATAATTCCAGCGGATGTACTACCAACTTTAATTTTTGTTGCTGCTAAAAATTCGTTACCATGATCATCTCCACTAAATTCTAAAGTAGGCCTATCATCATTATCTATAATGGTAAAGGTGTAGCGAGTGAGTGTTCCCATTGTCGCGTTCTCAGGCTCATTGACAAGGTTAATGATTAGGAGTTCATCATACTCATCTATTTTGTCATCTATAACAGTGAAACTTATACCAGACTTTCCAGGAGGTCCTGCTGGAATAATCATTGTACCATNTTCTAATACATAGTCTTTATTCTTTCTCGATGTGGTGCCATAAGTACTGACTCTATAGTTTACAGTTACCTCTTTTTCAGAATAGCTTGATAGTGAATAAGCAATAAACTGAGAGCTGTCTGACTCAAGNCCGCTACCTTTTTCATTATCAATATAAANATATGGAGGAGGGTCATCNTCATTAATCTTTACCGTGTGCATAGATTTTAATCCGATGGATGCGTTTACAGGTTGATTAAGCGCTAAAACAATAGTTTGCCTAGGCTCATCAATAGGATCATTGATTATTAATATATCTAGCGTATCTCTGGTTTTACCTGCTGGGAAATATGAGGTTCCTGATCCGATAGTGTAGTCTTGGTCAAGCATAGCGGAACTGGTTGATTGAACCTGATAGTTTACAGATATATCTTTCCCGCTTTGATTTGATAGTGTAAGGATTAGATAGTGCCTACCAACCGACTCGGATACTGTCGTATTAGATGATAAAAATTCAACTGATGGTGGAAGGTCATCGTCTATAATTGTTAACATGTGGGTACGCGTGGCTCCCGTGTTTGCATTGGTAACCGTAGTGTCAATTATTTTTATGATCAAAGTTTCATCGTACTCATCAATATTATCATTGTTAATATTCAAAGGAAACGTAATCCTGGTTTTTCCAGCTGGAACTGAGATAATTTTATCAATAGTGGTATAGTCTCTGCTATTTCCTGTCGCAGTACTATCATATGTTTTAGCATGAACTGATGCTATTTTTCCAGATTTAGCAGATACGCCTAGTGAAATTTTTGCCGTACCAATACCTTCGCTTGCACTGGAGCTACTTGTAAGCAGTATCAGCGGTTCTGGAATATCAACAACATAAACAACTACAGTATCAAGGTCGGAGTTATATTTATCTTCTACCATTAGTTCGAATGCAAGGGTGTCCTCAAGCGTTGAGGTAGTTTTTAAAGTAATTACAGATTGTTTCCAATTTCTAGATTTAACTTTTTCACCTGATATTTGCTTCCAATGGTAGGACTTAATTTCACCATCTGGATCATTACTCTTTGAACCGTCTAATATAATCGGTTCATTCAGGTCTACAGTCTGTTCTTTACCAGCATCAGCTATTGGAAATATATTTTTATTGTATACGATTATCTTTACAGTGTCTTTGTCGATTATTTTACCGGGCCCCCTAACGGTTAACTCGAATTCAAAGGTTTGATCAGTTCTTGGAGATTGAAAATCAAAAATTGGTTTGGTCGGATCTTGAACCTTAAGTTTTTCAGATATTTCTTTCCACTCATATGATTGTATAATGCTATTAGGGTTATAGCTTTTACTACCATCTATAGTAACGATCTTCTCATAAGCAAACTCCTGATCAGGACCAGCATTCGCCTGTGGGGGTTCGGGGCCAAAGGTCAGGGTTTTTTCCTTCTGTTTTTCTTTTGTTAGAGTTACATCAATGTTTTTAATGCTCTGGTTG
>PAVC01000019.1 GCA_002713885.1 Fidelibacterota bacterium | reverse complement strand
CTCATCCGCATCGTAGGTGCGGTCTGCATCTAGCCAGCGAATTGTAAATGTATCCCCGACTTTAAGGTTGGCATTTTTTGCCATTCCACTGCCGATAAGGACAGGAATAGTAATATCATTATGTTGATCGAGTACATTAGTAGGCATGTTAACGATATTTTGATCAGGAGTAATACCTTTCATGATTACAGGCATTATACGGCCATTTGGATAGATAGATGCTTGGCTTACGAGTACCCCAAAAGCATTATTTTGAGCTATTAAATTTTTAACTTGAGTAGGGATAATTGAATGCGAGTCTTCAAATGTCCGAGGGTCCATGGAGTCATAATCTGGGTGCCAATAGGTCCCGCCAGCGACTTCGGTTTCTATTGTTATGTTTTTTGCATATTCTCTCATTCCGTCATACATGCCTGATACAAAAATAACCAAGAAAAATGAAATGGATGTGACGAACACGTTTAGCCCTGTTCTTAGTTTTGCTCCGAACAGGTTCTTTATTGCAATTTTAAATAGCATTATTTACGCAGACGTTGGTTTTAATATTTTTTCATCGTTAATTATTTTTCCATCCTCTAAATGAATAATTCTCCGAAGATATCCCATTATTTTTTCATCATGAGTGGCGAACACAAAAGAGGTTGATATTTCTGAATTAAGTTTGGACAATATATTCATGATATTGTGAGAGTTTTCTGCATCCAGGTTTGCTGTTGGCTCATCAGCAAGCAATAAGGCTGGCTCATGAACAATTGCCCTGGCTATAGCCGTGCGCTGACACTCTCCGCCACTCATATCTGCTGGTTTTGAGTTTATTTTATCTGAAAGACCAACCCATTCAATTGCACGGGATACTTTTTTCTCTCTTTCAGTTTGCTCTATATTATTCAATATCAAAGGCAGTTCTACATTTTCATATACTGAGTATACTGGCAGCAGGTTATAGCTTTGAAAAATAAATCCCATATGTTTGCGTCGTATTTCAGCCCGCTCATTGTGAGATGTATTATCCATTGAATGTCCTAAAACACTTACGCTTCCTTCTGTCGCTGAATCTAGACCGCCAATAATATTTAATAGAGTTGTTTTGCCTGATCCTGATGGGCCGACTAGACCGATAAATTCACCTTCGGTCAGTTCTAGATCTACCTGCTGCAGAGCCGTAAAATAATCTCTCCCAACGGGGAACTGCTTGACCAAGTTTTTTATGCTAATTACGTTTTTATTTTCCATTAAAATTCCTTAGTGATTGTAGATAAACATAAACTGTATACCTGTGCCGAATCCAGATAGCGATTTAGGTAGCAAGTTTGCCGGTATATCATATTGATTTCGTTTTGGATTCATAGAAATGATCATATTNAAACTATAAGCATCATAGGTGCTGCTCCAACGTAGGTACTGATAGGTTTTATCTTCTTTCCAGTCCACTTGAGAAATATACATTATTTGGTGAACCATGCCAATCGGTAAGCTTGCCATAAAAACTGAAAAATTTTGATCTGATTGTGTACTATTGTATTCATTGGATATATACATTGACTCTGCCATAAGTAATACTCCATTAGCAAAAGGTATTGTGTAGTCTGCGCCGATGGTTATTAGTCTAATTTTTGATTTGTCTGAAGTAACCAGAACACTTTCATTCCACAAGCCAATAAATCCGTCAAACCGATAATCGACAGCAATTCTATTATGTGAGCTATAAACAGGTATCCCTATTTGCCCAATGGGTTGTATTGATTGTGATGGATCCTGGTGGTATGTAAAACCGAATTCACCAATTGCGGATGTAACCTCAGCTCTTCCACCGAATGAAAGGGTATCTAGATCATTATTTATCAGCCAGGACCATACCGCAATATTGTTTGATGGAAACCATCGGAGCCTGAATGATTCTACTCCATCAGTCTGCCCGGTAGGGTCTTTCAAGTCAAACGTATCAAACCAGGACAGAGGGCGAAGGATTTGCGTAGGCCCAAATACAATTTTTTGTAGACCTAGCCTTGCCTCTACTTTGTCACTTGAATAACGAACCCAAAACCGATGGTTATTTTCATTATAATTAAAAAGTGAGTCTCCTGCATAATATCTTTTTAGATGATACGCCCATTCCGCATCGAATAATTTATCAGTAGATATTTCTTTTGCTAAAGATAGGGTTGGTATGTACTCTATGATTGATTCATATGATTGCCAATTATCAGGGATATCATTACTTGTTAGGCCGCTAGCGACAAACTGACCTTTAACAGAAAATGTTTGAGAAAAAGAAATATCATGAAAAGAAAATAAGGTTATAGTCAGTAAAACAACGTTAACAATAGGAATCAAATTATACATATAATTGTATTATGGTAATAATTGCCATAACAATCATAATACTATTTTCAATCAGTGTTGCAATTGTCATAGGAAGTTTAATTGCTGTACCAAGACAGGCGCATTGAATGGTTTCTTTATTATAAAGAACCTTAATCACGCCTATCGTAGTTATCCCCAGGATACCAATAGTTAAAACAAGGCTCAGAATAATATTTATTCGGGACAGAAACATTATACCTAATATGGTTTCAATAAAAGGATATATCCATCCGTATATAGGTATGTTTTTTGCTAGTGGGTCATACATAGAAAATGAATTTGGGAAACTTTTATAATCAAGAAACTTGAAAAAACTGAACACAATGAAAAATAGTCCCATAAAATCCATCATAAAACTATCAGCAGATTTATTCCAGCTTATAATTAGTGATGCAATAGTTATATAGAATAGAATAAGAAATAATGGATAAAGGTCTCTTAAGTAAGATCGACCTTTTGACTGAGAGATAGGTTTATCTGAATTGTTTCTCTGGATTTGGTATTTCTCTGGCAGTGATTGTTGTAGAGTTTCAATAGAAGGCTCATTTTCTGCTTCTATTATAGCCGATCCATTTTTGAGAGAGACCGTAACATTCTTTACCTTATCGATATTTTCCAGCGCCCGGGTAACGGTTTCTTTACAGCCTGCGCATGTCATTCCTGATACTTTTATTTTCATTCTATTTATTTGTATCTGGAAAAATTATTGTTCTAAAGGGATTAATTATGAGCACCATAGTGTAAATAAAGTTAATATTTATGCCTCTTGAGTAAAATAAAATGTCACAAACATTATTAGATAATAAATATAACTCTTCCAAGGTTGAAGATAGGTGGTACAAACACTGGCTCGAAAAAAATTATTTTCATGCTGACGCTGAATCAGAAAAGGAACCCTATACCATAGTTATTCCCCCTCCGAATGTTACCGGTATGTTAACCATGGGACATGTTCTTAATAATACGATCCAGGATATTTTAATAAGAAAGGCTCGTATGGAAGGTAAAGAAGCATGTTGGATACCTGGTACGGACCATGCTTCAATCGCCACAGAAACAAAAGTTATTAAAATGCTGGAAGAAAAAGGCATAAACAAAAATGATCTTTCAAGAGAAGAATTTTTAGATCATGCCTGGGAGTGGAAAGAGAAATACGGTGGTATAATAATTAACCAGCTCAAAAAACTTGGTTGCTCTTGTGATTGGGAAAGAGAGCGGTTTACGATGGATGAGGGATATTCCAAAGCAGTGTTAGAAAGCTTTGTGAAATTATATGAAAAAGGTCTTATTTACAAAGGACACCGTCTAGTAAACTGGTGTCCAGTGTCTAAGTCAGCAATAAGTGATGAAGAGGTTATACACAAAGAAATAGATAGCCACCTTTGGTATTTTAGATATCCTATCAAAGGGGAAGATGAATATTTGGTTGTTGCAACCACTAGGCCTGAGACTATGCTTGGTGATTCCGCTGTAGCCGTAAACCCTAATGATAAAAGATATAAAAAATATATAGGTAAAACTGTAACCCTCCCACTCGTTGGTAGAGAAATACCCATAATCGCAGATGAGTATGTTGATCCTGAGTTTGGTACCGGATGTGTAAAAATCACGCCTGCACATGACCCGAATGATTTTGAGATTGGAAAGCGGCATGATTTGGAGTTTATCAACGTAATGAATGATGATGCATCAATTAATGATAACGCTCCTAAAAAATATATTGGTAAAGATAGGTTTGAGGCTCGAAAACAGGTTCTTCATGATATTGAGCAGGATGGGTTTCTAGATAAAACAGAAAACTATCTACATAAAGTCGGATTCTCTGAAAGAGGGGACGTGCCNATAGAGTTTTATATGTCTGACCAATGGTTCATGAAAATGAATGAGCTAGTAAAACCAGCTATTGATTCTGTTAAATCTGGTAAAATCAGATTTCATCCCGAACACTGGGTTAAAACATATAATCACTGGATGAATAATATTAAAGACTGGTGTATAAGCAGGCAATTATTATGGGGTCACCAGATACCAGTCTGGTATCACAAAGAAGATAAGTCAAGNCTACATGTATCTGTCAATGGGCCTAAAGATATCGAGAACTGGGAGCAAGACAAAGATGTGCTAGATACTTGGGCAAGCTCATGGATATGGCCTATGGGGGTACACAATTGGCCTAAGGAGAGTAAAGATCTAAGTAAATTTTATCCAACAAATACTCTAGTTACAGGNCCAGACATCATATTCTTTTGGGTTGCGCGTATGATCATTACCGGCTACGAATTTCTAGATCAAAAACCATTCACCGATGTATACTTCACATCTATCCTCAGAGATGAGTCAGGTAAAAAACTAAGCAAGTCTTTAGGAAACTCTCCAGACCCTTTTGATCTTTTCAANGAATATGGTACAGATGCTGTCCGGTTTGGTATTATGCTGATGGCGCCTCAAGGTTTGGATGTTCTTTTTTCAAAAGAAAGACTAGAGATTGGNCGGAATTTTATGAATAAACTTTGGAACGCGTGTCGATTTATTTCAATGAATAAACCNGATAATTTGGTTGTGGGATATTCAGCGGATGAAACGGAATTGAGATTGCCAGACAAGTGGATTCTCAGTCGCCTAAATAGAGCAATAAAAAATTATAATAAACAAATGGATCGGTTTCATTTTAATGAAGCAGCTAAGGTTCTATATGATTATATATGGAATGANTTTTGTGACTGGTATATAGAGATTGCAAAAACAAGATTTTACTCTGAGGACAAAAATAGCAAGTTGATTACTTATGATGTTTGCATAACATCTATAAGAAAAATATTACCNCTTCTACATCCGTACACTCCATTTATTACAGAAGAATTATGGTCCTTTTTTAAAAGTGAAAGAGCGAATGATTTGATTATTTCACCCTGGCCAACAGAGGATAAGGGTGTAATTAATAAAGAAATAGATAATAAAATGATGATGCTTCAAGATATNATTTCTTCTGTACGCGCGATACGAAGCAGGATGAATATACCGCCATCAAAAAAGATTGAGCTCAACATAAAGAGNGATGAAGAGCAGACNGAGTTCATCAACAAAAACAGTGAATTAATTATAGCCCTAGCCAGATTAGATTCTTATTCTGCNGGTAGTTCTGTACAAAAACCATCAAAATCAGCAGCAGCTGTTATTCATGGAATGGAGCTTTATATTCCGCTTGGAGGATTAGTAGATTTAGACAAAGAAAGTTTACAGTTAAATAAAAGAAAAACGAAAATTGAATTACTGCTATCTGATATTAAAAAGAAATTATCAAATGAGAACTTTGTTTCCAGAGCGCCTGAAGACATTGTTAAAAGAGAGCAANATAAAATGATAGAATTAAAAGATGAGCTAGAAAAAATTGATTCTAATTTAAATATGCTAACATGAAAAAATTTATTATACCATTTCTAATCTGTTTTTTAATCGCTCAGTCTTCTAAAGACTCAAAAATGACAGTTTACAAAGATGGGACTGCTCTAGTTAAACAAAAAATAATCTGGAATAATATTCCCAAGGGGAAAAGTTTAATCAAATATGATGATATNCCACGCAGCATACACAAAGATACCCCTTTTATTAATTTTGATAATACCCAGGTATTAAGCCAGAGGTTTGTTGATAAGATATTTTCTAGCGATGAGTATTTTAAGTCTAAAGAAGGTAGTCTTATAAGTCTAAAACCAAAAAATGAAAAAGCTATAAGTGGTAAACTATTAGAAATATCAAAAAAAATTATAACAATACAGAGTAAGAATGGTATCCGCAGTTTTAACAAAGAGAATATTGAGTACATAGAGAGTAAGGATAAAATCAATAGTCCTAATTTTTCTCCATACTTATCATGGCATATTAAAACCAATAAAGCAGGGATACTAAAAGGCGATCTTGTTTATAANCTAAGTAATATTTCTTGGAATACAATATATCGATTGATAATAAATGGCCAGGTAAATGGCGAACTAGTTGCTGAGGCGGTTATATTTAACAATTCTAGTAAAGATTATATAAACACAAATATTCAACTTGTAGAGGGGAAACTAAATAAAGTAAAACCCGTAAGANCGCACTCCTCAAGTAAATTATCAATGGAAAGGTATGCNGCCCCAGAAATGAAACAGGCTTCTCTCGGAGATTATCATATTTATGATGCTGGGAATATAAAAAAGCTAATTGCAAAAGAGAGTATGACCGTCCGAATGTATGGCCCCCTCAGCGTTGACTATCAAAAAATTTACGTGTTTGAAAATGCTGAAAGACAACAAAAAGAAGAGCCATTGAAAGTAGAACTTACACTATCCAATACGGAAGTACACGGGTTAGGCATTCCGCTTCCTGCTGGTAAAATTGATATGTACACATTTTCTGGGGCAGGTGGAATTGAATATATTGGGTCTGATCAGATGGGGCAAGTGCCTAAGGGAGAGTCATCAACAGTGCAAGCGGGATATGCTTTTGATATTACTGGAAAACGAAAAGTATTGAACTATGATAGACAAAGAAAAAGCGAAGAAGCTGTAATTGAGGTATCCATAAATAACACCAGAACAGANCCTGTTCAGATCAAAATAGTTGAACATATTAATGGCGACTGGGTCATTAAAGATCAATCGCACGATTATCAGAAAGAGGATGCATCCACTATTCATTTCCTAATTAGTTTAGAACCAGGTAAAAAAGAGTATATTACATATACCTACAAAAAAGAATGGAAGTAGTGCAGTTAATCAGAGAAATTATTACTGCAATCTGACAATCATATGAATAGCTTTGATATTGATGATACAATAACAAAGTTAAGTCAAATTAGCTCACAACGAGCTAAAGTATTTTCTGATCATCAAATAAATTCTATTAGTGAANTAGTTTATTATTTTCCTCGAAAACATTTAGACAGAACNAATATAACGCTAATTAGAGACGTTACACGCGGTAATAAATTTAATATTGTGGGTACANTCGAAACGTTTGGTGAAAGGTCTACGCGCTATAAAAAGATTTTTCAGGTAATTGTTACTGATGGAACAGGCTTGATTGCCCTAACATGGTTTAACTCAATCAGATTTATCAAAAAGTTGTTCAAAAAAGGAGATACTATTGCAGTCCATGGTAAGGTTGAATGGTACAAGGGGCTTACAATCAATCATCCTGAGTTTGATAGATTAGATCATGATGATAACCCGTCAAACACTGGCGCCATTATTCCGATTTATCCTTTGACCATTGAACTAAGGTCTGCTGGCATTGAACAACGACTAATCAGAAAAACTATTTTAGAGGCACTTAACAGTGTTAGCTCAGTTAATGATATGTTTAATGATTTATTTATTAGATCNAATAATTTATATGGATTGGATGAATCATTAAAACAGATTCACTACCCTGACAGTATAGAAAAACTTAATCAAGCCATATACCGATTAAAGTTTGATGAACATTTTTTATTACAGATTTTTATGGCAATGATTAAAAAAAATATAAAAAGTGAAAAAACAAAGGCGCTAAAAGATGTAGGCCCATATTTCAAATCAATCNGTAACACATTAAGCTTTGAATTAACAAAAGCACAAAAAAGAGTGATCCGGGAAATTCACTCAGACATGAAAAAAAATGTTTGTATGAATAGACTGCTTCAGGGTGATGTAGGCTCTGGAAAAACTATTGTTGCTATACTCTCTACTGCTTTGGCGGTCGGTAATAATGTTCAGGTCGCATTAATGGCCCCAACCGAGATTTTAGCCANACAGCNCTATGAATCATTTCAAAAAGAATTATCCAAAGCAAGAATAACATGTTGTTCACTAATTGGTAAAATGAATAAAAAAGAAAGAAAAACAATAATCAACAACATAGAAGCTGGAAAAATATCTGTTGTGATAGGGACTCATGCTATTATCCAAGAAGATGTAAACTTTAAAAATCTCGGGCTAGTTATTATAGATGAACAACATCGATTTGGGGTTGGACAACGCAATAAGCTTACAGAAAAAGGTATAAATCCCCATTTTTTATCAATGACCGCAACGCCAATCCCGAGAACACTTTCTATAACATATATGGGAGACATGGATTTATCAATAATAGATGAACTTCCAAAAAATAGAATTCCTATCACGACTAAGGTAATTGATTCTCAAAGGCTCCCGAANGTTTACTCATTTATCAAGAAGCAGATTGAGCTAAGNCAGCAATGCATGATTGTATATCCCCTAGTTGAAGAATCAGAAAAAAGTGACCTTGCAGCCGCTGTTGACATGTATAAGGAATTAAAACAAAATATNTTTCCAGATATTGAGATGGGAGTAATCCATGGGAAAATGAAGTCAGATGAAAAAAAATCAATCATGAGAGATTTTGAACAAAACAAAATTAATATTTTAGTAGCAACTACCGTAATTGAAGTAGGTATTGATGTACCAAATGCAACAATAATGCTTATTGAACATGCNGAGCGTTTTGGACTGACTCAGTTACACCAGCTCCGTGGTAGAGTTGGTCGAGGTGCAGAAAAAAGTTATTGTATACTAGTAAACCATGGCACCAATGAAAAGTCGGCTACTAGATTAGGAATAATGGAGGAAACCGCTGATGGTTTTAGGATTGCTGACGAAGATTTAATGTTACGAGGGCCAGGGGATTACATTGGGTATCAACAGAGCGGATTCATAAAATATAAGATAGCGGATATGATAACTGATGGTCCAATTATAAGAAAAGCAAGAAAACTAGCAATTGATATTATTGATAAAGATCCAAAACTTGAAAATCATGCTTTAATCAAGAAGCGCGTTATGATAGATTATAAAGATAGATTAGATATAATTAAACTAAATTAAGGTCTTATTATTATTTTGTATGTCAGTACTCTAGTATAAATTTCCCAGCTTTTATTTTTAAAAGTAATTATTAATGAATAAAGAGATTTTATCTAAAAAAGAACAACTTTTTATGTATCTTGTTGGGACTTTCCAATCTAGTGCGTGGATTGCGCTAGGGAAGATAAAAAACCCCATGACAGAGAAATCCAAAGTCAATATAGAACAGGCGTCCTTTTATATTGATTTATTAGATATGATACAGGAAAAAATGAAAGGTAGTCTAACGGACTATGAGGAACAAATGCTTATAAATACAGTTAGTGAACTAAAACTCAACTTGATAGATGAAAAGAAAAAAAATATTAGTAAAGACAAAAAGGAACAAAAAAAATTAAAAAGAAGAAAGATTAAACTTTGATAGATATTAAATACATAAGACTAAATCGTTTAGTCGCCTTAATAATTTTTTTAATAACCTTTGTTATTTACTTTGATACGATGGCGCCTACCGTTTCATATTGGGACTGCGGCGAATTTATTGCAGTATCTCATACACTTGGAGTACCTCACCCTCCCGGGAGCCCATTCTTTTTATTACTTGGCCGTATTTTTTCTATGATACCAATTAATGAAGACATTGCGTTTCGTGTTAATATTATTTCTCCACTTGTTAGTTCCTTGGCTGTCATGCTACTATATCTAACGATTGTTAAGGTAGTCACACATTGGAGAGGTAAAGTAAAAAATTTAACGGACATATTGATTGTATTTGGAGCCGGAGCCGTTGGAGCCCTGACGTTTGCATTTACTGATAGCCATTGGTTTAATGCGGTTGAGGCAGAGGTTTATGCATTTAGTACATTTTTTACTGCGATTGTTGTTTGGCTCATATTATTATGGAATGAAAAAGCTGATCAAAATGGCCACGAAAGATATATTCTAATTATTGCCTATATGATAGGCCTTGCAACAGGACTGCATTTATTAAACCTACTAACGATTCCATTTGTCACTTTAATAATATATTTTAGAAAATACAAAGTTGAATGGAGATCTTTCGGTATTAATGTATTAATAACAACGATCATATTTTTTGTAATACATAATGGTATTATTAAAGGTTTGCCAAAAATGGCTGCGGGATTTTTAGGTGTAGGAGGCACCGCACTATTAATATTCTCAGTTTTTGCTTTAATGGTTTGGGCTATCATGAATAAACAGCACATACTTAGTGTAGCCGCAACATCTGTAGTACTAATTCTGATTGGATATTCCACCTATACATTGATTTTTATTCGATCAAACCAGGACCCAACAATTGATGAAAATGATCCTGAGACTGTTGAATCTATGATATCATATCTTGAGAGAGAACAATACGGTAGCGTCGGTCAATTTCCAAGGCGCTTTAGAGGACTAAGGCAAATGTATGAAGTTGTTGGGCCACCGGCAAATAACGGGACCTATTCTTCACGTCAGAAGTCACAGTACAAAAAAACCGATATGGATAAGCAATGGGATTTTTTCTGGAATTATCAGATTAAAAAAATGTATAACAGGTATTTTTTATGGCAATTTGCTGGTCGTGGTTCATCTACGGATGATGGAGTGACGCCTATGGGAGCAAATAGCAGAGAAGATGGGGTGGACTGGTCTCAATTTGGGCTTCCGCTAGCGCTTATAATTGGACTATTAGGCATGTTATACCATGGGAGTAAGGATCAGAGGATGTCCTTTACTATCATGTCTTTGTTTCTACTCACGGGATATGCAATAATAATATATTTGAACCAAGATGACCCTCAACCCAGAGAGCGAGATTATTCTTATGTCGGAAGTTTTTTTGCTTTTTCAATTTGGATTGGTGCAGGTGTAGCTGCAATTGGAGAGTTTATCCAAGTTAAAATCATTAATACAGAGGTTAAAACTAGGCTTATATCAATTATGCTTGTTCTGATTATGTTATTTATGCCTGGTGTGATGCTAAGTGTAAACTATCATTCCCACGATAGATCTGGGAATTATGTAGCATGGGACTACAGTTATAATATTTTACAATCTGTAAGGCCAAATGGCATATTATTTACAAATGGTGACAATGATACGTTCCCATTATGGTATCTCCAAGAAGTAGAAAATGTTAGAAAAGACGTCGCCGTTGTAAACCTAAGCCTTCTTAATACCCCTTGGTATATAAAGCAATGGAAAGAGGCCAGGCCAGATGAAACAAAATTTATTAATCTTTCAGATAATCAGGTTGATGCAATTACCTCTAGATTGCAAAGGTGGGAAGAAAAGAAGGTACAGGTTCCAGTAAAAAATGATCCAGAAAATGATGAAGGATATATAGAGTGGAGCCTGAAGCCTACTTTTGCTGGACAAGCGTTGAGGGTTCAGGATATCATGATATTGAGAATTATAAAAGATGCTGGTTGGAAAGTACCAATATATTTTGCGGTTACAGTTTCTCAGTCAAATAGAATTGGGCTAGACTCATACTTAGATATGCAAGGACTTACATTTCAACTTAAGAGTCATAAAACAAGCCCTGTTGACCAAAGTATGATGTATAAAAACTTAATGACACAAATAGGTCCTGATGATTGGTCAACGGATTTTACAATGCCTGGTTTTAATAGTCCAATTGATGAAGAATACAAAAACTGGTCCCGGGGATATCTTCCTGGATATTTGTTCAGAAATCTAGGAAATAATGAAATATATTATAATGATCAAGTAATTCGACTATTGCAAAATTATCGAAGTGCTTATATGCAGCTTGCGGTTACATACTATATGGATTATCAGCAAGAAAAAAGAAAGAAAAGTCCTGATGAATATGCTCTAATTGATCTCAGTGAAAAAGCAGTTTCAGTATTAGATCAAATGAGATTTAATATTCCTGAATCAACAATCCCTATAACATCAGAGGATCTTCATTATCAGGTTGCTAGATTATATGGTGATCTTAATCGGAAAGACTCCATGAAAGATATCCTTGATGAATTAATATCAATGGGTGGCTTATCCCCTAGTAACAAAGTTGAATATGCGAATGTTTATTTTAGAGAGCTTGATGATACTGAAATGGCAATTAATATTTTATCAGATTTGCAAAATGAATATATAAAAATGGAAAATATTGTAAAAATTAAAGGTTTTTCAAAAGGTGCCGTATCTACTGCTCGCTGGAATAGATGGCAAAAAGCTTTCCCAGATATAGTATCCTCTCTGGTATATATATATAAATCAACCGATCAGTATTTAGAGGCTGAAGATGTTTTGGTTAATTGGATCTCTAGATTCCCAAATGATAATAATGCCAAAAAATTATTAGAAGAAGTACGTATCCAAGATTAGTGAATTAAATAGGATTTTGTCTGATATAAAATCAATTGTTAGTATTGTAATCCCACATTGGAATAACATAGACATTCTATCTGAATGTCTTCAATCAATTTCATCAACAGAATTTCCTGATGTTGAAATCATTGTAGTTGATAATGCCTCAAGTGATCATAGTGTTCAGTGGGTAAAGTCTAATTATCCTAATATTAAATTAATCGAAAATGATAAAAATCATGGTTACGCAGGCGGTTGTAATATTGGCGCTGATAGCGCCAGTGGCGAGTATTTGATTTTTTTAAATAATGATACTGTCCAAGAAAAGAATTGGGTTTCTTCCTTAGTTGATACCATGAAATCAAACCCTGAGGTTGCTGCATTACAGCCAAAGATCTTGAACTATTATGATAGGAATATCTTTGACTATGCTGGTGGATCAGGTGGACACATGGATATCTATTGTTTTCCTTTTGCCAGAGGCAGACTTTTTTCTTATCAGGAGAATGACAAAGGTCAATATGATAATAAAGAAAAATGTTTTTGGGCTTCTGGAACATGTATTATGGTTAGGAAGGATTTATTTCGAAAAGCAGGAGGATTTGATGAAACTTTTTTTGCACATATGGAAGAAATTGATCTGTGCTGGAGATTATATGCTATGGGGTTTAAGGTTTGGGCTGATCCCAACGCTATAGTTTATCATAAAAATGCACTGACATTGCCAATGTATACTCATAAAAAATATTATCTTAATCATAGAAACTCATTGCTGATGCTTTTTAGCAATTATTCCATTTATAATATTTTTGTTATTGGAATTCCAAGAATAATATTAGAAATAGTTGCATGTTTTTATTCTATGTTGATGTTAGACTGGAAGCATTTAACAGCTATTTTAAGAGGGTTGTTTTGGATTGTTACTCATCCTCAAGTGATCATTAGAAAACGAAATAAATTTTCAAAAATAAGAAAATTAAGAGATAAAAATATTATGAAAAATATGATGCAGTTTTCTATAGTTATCAAATATTATTTATTGAAAAAACGAACTTATTTAGACATTTTATCTAAATAAATTTGGTATAGTTCGTTATTATCTGGATCCAACTGTTTTAGATCAGCCAGTAGATTTCTTCTGCCAATTTTGCTAAATAATTTTGCTAGTGTTTCAGAATGTATTTTCATAAAAAATTGAGTTGATTGCTCTCTTCTAAAATCAATGTAGCTTTGTTCTAAGCCGTTCAGCATATTATTAAATTCTTCCACAGCTTCTTCAATGTTACCCTGATTTATTAGATCTTTTGCAATATAATATGATAAGCGAGCAGATCGTAATCCCGTGTTTTTGCTTATATCATCTACTAAACTAATCCTTGTCCCCCAGCCTTTCTGGTAATCAGAGGCAGCCCCCCTTAGACCAATATCTCTGGCTATTTCATATGCTGCGTTTCCGCCTTTAAAATCATATGTGTCGATTTCACCACCTAATATTATATGTGCATAATATGCTAAAAATGCCGATAAAGGCTCAAATAGCACTAGGTCAAAATAAAGACTAGTACCCGTACTATAATAAAATTGAACGCCTTTGTCAAAATATCTTAACTCACCACCATTTGAGAATAAAGCTTTACAGATATATGTTTTTACATTTCCTTTTGAGGCTGCCCCTTCAAATATTAGTTGAATATGAAGTGGAATATCCAAATCACTATATTCTTTGTCCCAGCTTGTGTTAAGATAAAATTGTCTAATATCTTCTTTCAAATTGAGGAGATCATGTTTTTCATCACTTCTGAGCAATCTATCGTCAAAATCAATTTTGATTGAACCAAACTGAGGNAATATTGGAGTGATTATNAAGAAGANACTAANTANGANAGAGGATAGTCTNACCATAACCGAAAGATANATGNAAGTTTTNCCCTAAAACAAGTGAATTGTCTAACACGTTTTTATATGATNCACATTTCAAGGTAATATTGGTTTATGACAAATATAGGAAAAATACTAGATCAACCTATCTATAAGCATATTTTAAATATAGCAATAACGTCTGGCAATCTTGGAAAGAAAGAAAATATTAGAGTATATGTTGTTGGAGGCGTTGTAAGGGATTTAATCCTAGGAAGAACAATTCATGACATCGATCTAATGGTTGAAGGCGACGGAATTTTATTTGCGAAAAAATTAGCTATAAGTATTGGTGTAAAAAAAATTGTTCCTTTTGAAAAATTTGGGACTGCTTTAATTCCTAATAAACTACTCCAGATAGAGGTAGCCAGCTCACGTATGGAACAATATGATAGCACATCTAGAAAACCATCAGAAGTCAAATCTGCTAGTCTAAAAGAAGATTTAAAACGAAGAGATTTTACAATTAATGCTATGGCCATGGACATTCATCCTGAAAATTTTGGAGAGATTATGGATCCATTAGGAGGTGTTGCTGATTTAGAAAAGAAAATATTAAGAACACCATTGGATCCCGATAAAACTTTTTCAGATGATCCATTAAGAATGATGCGTGCTGCTTATTTTGCTTCTAAACTTAACTTTAAGATTGAACCNCAGTGCCGTATTTCTATAATTAAGCAAGCCAAAAGGATAAAAATTGTATCTTGGGAAAGAATTCGAGAGGAGTTTATAAAAATATTAACGACTATAAAACCATCTGTAGGTTTAGTTATTTTGCAAAAAACTGGTTTAATGAAAATTGTTTTTCCGGAAATTGATATCATGTNCGATATGAAACAATCTTCAGAGTGGCATCACAAAGATATTTTTNCACACACCTTGCAGGTTGTAGATAATGCTGCAGAATTAACAGAAAAAATGAAAGTAAGGTTTGCAGCATTGGTCCATGATATCGCAAAACCAAGAACNCGTAAAATAGATCCCAAAAAAGGATATACTTTTTATGGGCATGATGCTATTGGTGAAAGGATGCTCAACAAAGTTGCAAAAAGGATGCGACTCTCTAACCANTTGGCTAATTATTTAAAAAAGCTCACACTTTTGCACTTACGACCGATAGCGCTTGTTAAATCTGAGGTTACAGATTCTGCAGTTAGAAGATTGATGGTATCAGCTGGNAATGAACTCGAAGACTTAATGNTTCTTTGCAGAGCCGATATAACCACGAAGAATTCGAAATTAGTTAAAAAATATTTAAATAATTTTGATATTGTCGAAAAAAAAATGCAGGTAGTATTAGATAAAGATTCCGCAGAAAAATTTCAAAGCCCAATCAGAGGAAAAGAAATAATGGATATTTTTGGTCTTGAGGAAGGGAAAGAAATTGGTATAATAAAAAAATCTGTTGAAGAGGCAATATTAGATGGGGAAATTGATAATACTTATGAAGCGGCTAAGGAATATTTGATAGCTTATAAAAATAAATGACATTAATTATTTTAATGATGAAATAATTTCCCTCCATTGTTTTATCTTGAAAGTTATTTTATCTCGGTCCTTTGATGGTTCAAAAAGTTTGTCCTCGTCNTGCATTTTATAATTATAATTACTATTTAATATTCGATATACTCCTAAAGCTGTCTTATCTCTTATTTTAGGACGTCTAATAATTTGACCGGTTAAATCTGAGATAAATTGTAGAAGTGAATCTCTAGAGCCTCCACCACTAGCCGTAATTATAGGGAAATTCATTGAAATACTTTTTGTCAACATTTTTATAATATCATTAACTAAAAAGCCAATAGACTCCATCCCCGCCCTAATGATTTCATTTTTATTATTTTTGTTTATTTTATAATAAATATCATCAAATCCTGATACCCAGTATGGTGCTGCTATTCCTGAAAACCCTGAAATGAAAATTCCTTCTGTGTCTTGATTTTTACAACGGTTATCCCATTTCATTTGCTTGTGTTTAATATTTAATATATCCTCTAAATAATAAAATAGGGAATTACATGCATTTATGGTTCCCTCAGAAACATATGTCTTTTTATTGCTATCCGAAAATAGAATACTTGTTATTAAACCGTTAATTATCTGTGGATTGTCACCTGAATTATATAAGATGCTAGCAGAGGTACCAAAATTCATGCCAACACTTTTTTCTGAAAATCCGTTTTGTCCTATAAGAGCAGCTTGCTGGTCTCCAATAACACAATTCAGATGAAATTTATAATCCAAAATTTTCCCATAATTATAATTTGTAGGTTTTATTGGAGGCAAACTCAATTTTGGTATTTCAAAAAGATCTAAACATTCATCTGACCAGTCGCAAGTATTTATATCAAGTAATAGAGTTCTAGATGCGATAGAATGATCAATCGCTAGTTTTTTTGTTAAAGCATGTGTTATATAGCTACTAAGTGTTCCAAAAATGATATTTCCATTAGCAATCTTTTTCTTTAATGATGGAAATTCTTTAATCATTTTTAGATATTTAGGGCCACCAAAGTGTGGACTAAGAGGTAATCCNGTCTTTTTATAGAGCCAGGTTGAATGTTCTTTCAAATTCTCCACTATATCCTTTGACCTACTATCTTGCCAGCTGAGTGCCATTGTAATGGGCATGATTCTTTTTTTGTCCCAAAATAAAAAGGTTGACCGTTGTACAGATAACCCCATAGATAGTATCGGGTTATTACTAGCTTTTACTGCTTTTTTTATTAAAACAATACAAGCATTAAGTATTTCTACTGCATCGCACTCTATGTGATTTCTTGAAGGGTTGTATAAAGAGTGTTTAATTTTATTATTATACATAATCTTTCCACTATCATTAAATAGAAATGCTTTTGTAGAGGATGTCCCTTGATCAATTATCAGATACATTGAAATTTTTATTTAAAATAAAATAATTAATTTTTTAAAATCTTTTTTTGTAACCTTAAAATAATTCCTTATAAATTTAGGTGGTTTGGAAACCTAATAAGATATAATAATCTTAACATAAAGTTTTAGGAGAAAAAAAATGACTTATATTATTGCTGAACCATGCGTTAGTACATGCGATACTGCCTGTGTTGAAGTATGTCCTGTTGACTGTATCCATGGACCGGATGATAAAACTGGTGCCGGAGCAGAGGCAAAAGAACCTGGATTTGACCCAGAAGGGAAACAGCTTTACATAGACCCTGAGGAGTGTATTGATTGTGGTGCATGTGAACCTGAGTGTCCTGTAGAAGCTATTTTTGAAGAAAGTGAAGTCCCTGAAGAGTGGAATAAATATATTCCCCTTAACTATGAATATTTTGGGCAAGAATATTCGGGATAGTTATTAATAATAATAATAAATAAAAAACGGCTGTTTTTTGCAGCCGTTTTTTTATATAAAAAGTTTTTATGGATAAAGACAAAGTAAAAAAATTACTTAGTAAGATCAACTACCCTGGATTTAACAGAGATATTATATCATTTGGCATGGTTAATGATATTCAAATAGAATCTGAAAATGTTATTATATATTTGAAAATTACATCGCAAAATGAAGAGAAAAAGAAGTTACTTGTAAAAAATATTAAAGAAAATTTAGGAAAACATTTTTCTTCAGTATCAGTAAAGATTGATGATAAAAGCAATAATAATCCATCCTCCGCTTCATCTAGCGCTCAATTAACAACACCAATTCTACCAGAAGTAAAACATATAATTGCTATCGCTAGTGGTAAGGGTGGTGTTGGAAAATCTACTATTGCTTCAAATATTGCCTGTGGTTTAAAACATAAAGGATTTAGTGTCGGCTTATTGGATCTAGATATTTACGGACCATCTTTACCAATTATACTTGGGATTAATCAACAGCCTGAGATGACTAAAGATAATCGATTGATTCCATTAGATAGATATGGTATGAAAGTAATGAGTTTTGGCTTTATAAGTGGTAATGATACTCCTGTTATTTGGAGAGGCCCGCTTGTTTCAAGAATGACAGAGCAGTTTTTCAAGGATGTAGATTGGGGTCAGCTAGATTATTTAATCTTAGACCTGCCACCCGGGACTGGTGATGTACAACTTACGCTTACACAGAAATTGCGTATATCAGGTGCCATAATTGTAACTACCCCTCAAGATATTGCGCTTTCGGATGTTAGAAAAGGAGCAGACATGTTTGAAAAAGTAAAAACGCCAATCCTAGGAGTTATAGAAAACATGTCTGGATTTATGATAGATGGTGTTATCAAATCCTCTAATGGAGAAATACTTAGTCATGGAGAGATAAACCTAAGCGATGGGTCTGTTATACAAATCAGCGAAATCGGAAATTTTGAGATAAAAATAGATTTATTCAAAAAAGGAGGTGGAGAAACTGAAAGTAAACGATTAAATATTCCTCTTTTAGGGCAAATCCCTATATCTAATGATATAGTTATATCTACCGATAATGGGACACCGATAGTTCATAAAACACCAGAACATAAGACATCAAATATTTATTATTCAATTATTGATCAAATACTCACTATTTTAAACTAAATGAAATTTGGAACACTTTATAATTATTATAGTATAATTTTTAGATAATTATACCATAATGATGACAGCTTGCGAGTTGTTCAGCCAATTTGCCATAAGTAATTTCCCAATATAGAAAATGATGATTACTCAAAAATTAAAAAATATTGATTTAGATAATGTTCCAAAACATATTGCGATAATAATGGATGGTAATGGTCGATGGGCTAAAGAAAGAGGTCTNCCAAGAATAGCAGGTCATAGAGAGGGGATAAATTCNGTCAGGGATATTACAAGAATATGTGGAGAAATCGGGGTAAAATATTTAACTCTTTATACATTTTCTACAGAAAATTGGAACAGGCCGAGAAAAGAAGTAAAAGCACTTATGCTACTCCTTTTAAGTACCATAAAAAACGAAATAAAAGAGCTTCATAAAAATAATGTTAAATTTTCCACGATTGGAAATACTTTATTGTTACCAGAGGGTACAATAAATGGAATTAAGGAAGGAATAGATTTAACAATTAATAATACAGGACTGAATTTAATTCTCGCNTTGAACTATGGAAGCAGGCAGGAAATACTTGAGGCGGTAAGAAATATTATTGATGAAATAAAAAAAGGAGAATTAGACAATACATCTATAGATGAGAATGTATTCTCTTCCTTTTTGGATACAAAAAATTATCCAGATCCTGACTTATTAATTAGGACTAGCGGGGAATTAAGAATAAGCAATTTTCTTTTATGGCAGTGTGCTTATACGGAGATGTATTTAACTAATACTTATTGGCCTGCATTTCGCGAAGAAGATTTATTTAAAGCCATATTAGATTTTCAAGATAGAGAACGTAGATTTGGAAAAACTAGTGAGCAAGTTAACGATTAAATGAAAAAACTAATTTACAGTATATATTTATTTACATTATTGTTCCCTCAATCTACTCAGGATTTTGTATTAAAAGATGTAAACGTAGAAGGGAATGTGGTTTCTTCAGCTAATACCATCATTTTTACTTCAGGGCTAAGAAAAGGATTGACTGTTTCTGCTTCAGAATTTCCTAGAGCGATAAAACGTTTATGGCAACTTGGTTTATTTGATGATGTACAGATAAGGTATGATGATGAATATAATAATGAAGTAAGTATCACGCTTATAGTTACTGAATCTTCTGTGGTTGGAGAGGTTGTATTTGAAGGTAATCGAAAGATTAAAGACAGTAAGTTTATTGAAGAACTAGAGATCACTACTGGGCAAAGGATTAAACCAAACATGCTCCACGAAAAAAAGAAGCAAATGAAAAAGCTCTATGCGGAAAAAGGATACCTAAAAGCAGAGATAGATTTTGAATTAATAGGATCAAATAAAATGTCTAACCTTTTTGATGGTAAAGCCCAGAGCATTACTAAGGACATTATTTTTAAGATTAAAGAAAATGAAAAGATTAAACTTAGAAACATATATTTTGAAGGGAATGAAACTTATTCTGATTTTCGTCTTAGGTTTTTGATGAAAGAGACAAAACAACAAAGATGGTATTATTTTTGGAGAACAGCCTTTGAGAAAGACAAGCTAGAAACAGATAAGGAAAAAATTATTGAATTTTATCAAAATAAAGGACACAAAGATTTTACTATTATAGCAGACTCAGTTTTATATGATAAAAATAGTAAATATCTGGATGTGGTTCTTTTAGTGGATGAAGGCCCAAAATACAAGTACAGAAATTTTTCTTGGGAAGGTCATTCTCTTTATTCTGAAAATATATTATCTCGGGCACTTGGATTATCAAAAGGGGGGAATTATAGCGAAGAAGATTTTACAAGAGCTGTGTACGATAGAATGCAGGGGTTGTATATGGATAAGGGATATATATATAGCCGTATAGAGCCAGAGATCACACCTGTAGATAATGACTCTCTTGATATCCATTTTATTATATCTGAGAACCACAAAGTCTTCATAAGAAATATATTAATCAAAGGTAATGAAAGAACTCGAGAAAATGTTATCAGAAGAATAATGCGAATTTATCCTGGCGATGTATTTAATAAAGAAAGATTACTCCGAACTCATCGTGAAATAATGATGTTAAATTATTTCGGCAATGTTGTTCCAGATGTTGTGCCAGTTGATGATGATAAGGTAGATATAGAAATTGCAGTTGAAGAAAAATCATCTGGCCAGGCGAATATGAATATGGGATTTAGTCAGGCATTTGGAGTTACAGGAGGAGGAGGATTTTCCTTACCTAATTTTAGAGGAAAAGGTCAACACCTTGCATTGTCTTTTGAAGTGGGTGCTGCAAATTATAATAATAGTTATTTTGGGAGCAGTTATAGACCCCAAAAAAGAGAAAGAGCCACACTTAGTTTTACTGATCCTATGGTCAATGATACCAATAATTTATTAAGTGGCTCCTTGTTTTATAGTTTTTCTGGAAGATCCTCAATGTATTATGCGCCACTAGATATGATTACAAAAGGTGGGAGTTTTAGATGGGGAAGAAGATTTAAATGGCCTGATGATTATTTTAGAGGCAGCTGGTCATTTACTGGACATCAGAGAACTTATGAAGCAGAAAATGACGAACAATTGCAACTTTATACAGGTGGATTAAATCAAACAGTAGGTATAAGTATAAACCAGTCTATTAGTCGTGATAGCCGGGATCATCCTGAATTTCCTACAATCGGTTCGTTAATGGCTCTAAGCAGTAGTATATCTGGAGGCCTTCTTGGGGGGAATGAGGATTTTCATAAACATGTATTGAATCTGGAGTGGTATACACCTACATTCTGGAAATTTGTCTTAATGAGTTCTGTGAAACTTGGAGGAATAAAGGCTCTCCCATCAGAGGATAATGAAAGATCAATAATCCCTTTTAACGAACGTTTTATTATGGGTGGAAGTGGTATGATTTACGGCAACCCATTAAGAGGATATGAGGATAATAGAGTCGGTCCTCTTACATCAAGTGGTGGTCCATTTGGTGGCAATGCGCTATTAAGCGTTACAACAGAATTTAGGGTTCCTTTTTCAGAGAATCCGGTGGTATATGGAATGATTTTTGCCGAAATGGGAAATGTTTGGATTGAATCACATTTGCAAGAGAAATTTAACCTACCTAGAATTGGCCCAATTGATCTGAAAAGATCTGCTGGTGTAGGTATTAGGTTTTTTATGCCTATGATAGGAAAACTTGGATTTGACTTTGGATATGGGTTTGATGATTTAAATGGNGATGGTGAAGCAGAAGGCTGGAAATCATCAATAACAATAGGACAACAGTTTTAATTATTTTAAGGAGGAACAGTTGAAAATAATGAATATAAAAATAATTAGTATTCTAATAATGAGTTTAACTACTATTGCTAGTGCTCAGCTAAAAATTGGATACATATTATCTGAGAGGATTAGAAGTGAGTATGAAGAATTCAAAGAAGCAGAATCTCAATTGCAGCTTGAATATAGAAAAGTGCAGTTTGAGTTTGATCAGAGAGTCAAAAAGCTTGATAGTTTAAAACAGGATTATGAAGTGAAAAGATTAATGTCTTTGGACAAAGGTGAAAGNATAANGCAAGAAATTGAACAAACTGAAAGACAGATTCAAACTTACCAAGCTGAAAAGGTTGGCCCTCAGGGGGAGTTAATGCGTAAGCAAGCCCAAATGGAATATGATATATTAGGTAAAGTGAAAAAAGCTGTGGATNAAGTTGCGATTAATGGTGGTTATGATTTTATCATTGATGCTTCTGTTGGTCTTCTTTATTATAAACCTAAATATGATCTCACAGATGATGTTCTCCATGAATTAANAAAACTAGATACTTCAAAATAATATAATAATTGAAATACAAATTAAAGGACATTGCTATCTTTGTTGAAGGTGATATATCAGGAAATCCAAATCTAGAAATTACTGGTGTATCAGAGATCCAGAATGGTGAATCAGGAACTATCACATTTTTAGGCAATCAAGCGTATAAAAAATACATGGATAACACCAAGGCATCGGCTGTAATTGTATCTAATGAGAATCATTTGTCTGGTAAGGATGGTGTTGTAGTAAAAAATCCCCAATTCGCTATGGCTAAAGTTTTATCTATGTTTTTTCCTAATGAGTACGAGCCCAAAGGAATTCACCCAAAAGCGAGTGTTGATTCATCATCAAATATTGGTAATAATGTTACAATAGAAGCTGGTGCTGTGATTGAAGCTGATGTAACTATTGNTGATTATACATTTATAGGCGCAAATGTATTTATTGGTAAAAATACTAAAATTGGNTCAGNGTGTAATATCTATCANAATGTNGTGATTTACCAAGATATATTCATAGGTAATAAGGTCATTATTCATGGTTCAGCTGTTATTGGCTGTGATGGCTATGGGTTTGTTAAGGATGAAGATAAACATTTGAAAATTCCGCAAACTGGAACTGTATTAATCGGAGATGATGTAGAAATAGGTGCTAATTCTGTAATTGATCGTGCTACTATTGGGGAAACTATTATAAATAACATGACTAAGGTAGATAACCTGGTACATATTGGCCATAATGTGCAAATTGGTAGTGGTTGTTTAATCNCTGCACAAGTCGGAATAGCAGGCAGTGCAATAATAGGTGACTATTGTAGTATAGGAGGACAAGNTGGTGTCGTTCCACACGTAGAGATAGGTCCAGGGTCAATTATTGCTGCTAAATCGGGTGTAACAAAATCACTTATTGGTGGCGAAATGTATGGGGGTTATCCTGCAAGGCCTATCAANGANCAGCATAAAAGGGATGCTATTTATAGTGAAATTTCGATTATNAGAAAAAAATTAGATCAATTAATTCAGAATTCTTCAAAANACTAAAATATGCATCGTAAACAGAGAACTATTCGTANTNCAAAANCATGTAAAGGGGTTGGNCTACATACAGGTGTTGATAGTACTATCACTTTTCATCCTGCTCCTGAAAATTATGGCATCAGATTTGTTCGCTCCGATATTAAANANTCACCAGAAATAAGGGCAGATATTGATCATGTAGTAGATATATCAAGGGGAACTACCATTGAAGAAAATGATGTCCGTATACACACAGTTGAGCACGCATTAGCAGCAGTTACTGGTCTCAGAATAGACAATATACTGATGGAACTAAATAGTAAAGAAACTCCTGTGATGGATGGTAGTGCAAAAGATTTTGTTGATGCCCTTTTATCTGCTGGTNTNGTGACACAAGATTCAGAAAGAAAAGTTCTAGAGATAACTCGGGCTGTTAATTATACAGATTATTATCGCGATATTGACATCCATGTGATTCCTAGTGATCGTTTCAGGGTTACTTTCTTAGTAGAATATCCGCTCCCAGCNCTAGGGACGCAGTATGAAGCTATATATAATATGGAAGAAGATTTTGCTGTTGAAGTGGCTCCAGCAAGAACTTTCTGTTTTTTAAGTGAGATAGAAATGTTAAAAGAGCAGGGGCTTATTAAAGGTGGCGGTTTAGATAATGCTTTGGTAATTGTTGATAAAAAAATAGATCAAATTGAAATTAATCGGTTGCGACACTTATTTGGTATTGAAGAAACAATCATTCAAGGTGCAAACGGCATATTAAACGGTAAACTTCTTAGATTTAAAAATGAACCAGTTCGTCATAAAACCTTAGACTTAATCGGAGATTTGGCCTTACTAGGAACACCTATAACAGGACATGTTACTGCTGCACGAGCAGGACATGCCAGTAATGTTGAATTTGTAAAAAAATTAAAAAGAGTATATGCAAAAGAATTAGAAGAATTATGGGAAAGTGAAAAAAATTGAGTGACGATCTAAAAAAAGATAATTATAATATTCAAGATATAATAAAAATTCTACCGCACAGGTACCCTTTTATTTTAATTGATCGTATCGATGAGGTAAAACCCGGTGAGTATGTAAACGCAATAAAAAATGTGACGATTAATGAGCCTTATTTTCAAGGGCACTTTCCAGGGCAGCCAGTTATGCCTGGAGTTTTATCTTTAGAATCAATTGCCCAGACAACAGCTTTTTTAATGTTATATGAGCTTGATGATCCATTGAAAAAAAATATGTTTATTTCTGGTGTAGATGGTGTTCGATTTCGTCGGTTAATTGTTCCAGGTGATCAACTGCACATTAATATTCGACTTAAGTCAAAAAAACTTACCCTTTATAAATTTGAAGGAACCATAAAAATTGATGGAAAGCTTGCTGTTCAGGCGATCATTACTTCAAATTTAGTTGACCGCGTAGAGGTCTAATATTTCTAATAACATTCATCCAACAGCAATTTTGGATTCAAGTGTCAAACTTGGTGAAGATGTTAAAATTGGAGCATATAGTGTTGTTGAACCTGATGTTACTATTGGCGACGGCACTATAATTGGTAATCATGTTACGATATCTAGTAATACAAAAATAGGATCAGACTGCCAAATATTTCACTCAGCATCTATCGGTGCAGTCCCGCAAGATTTAAAATATGATGATGAAAAGACCTTAGCTCAAATTGGAGATAGAACTATAATTAGAGAATTTGTTACAATAAATAAAGGTACAAGCGCCTCTGGNAAAACGATTGTTGGCTCTGATTGTTTGCTTATGGCATGTGTTCATATTGCTCATGATTGTATAATTCGAGATCATGTTATAATGTCAAATCTTACTACTTTAGGAGGTCATGTGACTATAGATGCTTGGGCTATTTTAAGCGGAGGTGTTTTAGTGCATCAATTTTGCAAGATAGGCGCACATTCATTTGTAGGTGCTGGGGGTTTTATATCACAAGATGTTCCTCCATTTATCCTTGCTGCGGGTTCTCCTTTGGAGTACAGTGGAATAAATAGTGTNGGCCTAAAGAGAAGAGGATTTTCTAACCAAGANAGACAAGAAATAAAAAATATATATAAAATATTTTTTCTCTCAAAAAATAATCGAAAAAAGAATTTAGAAAAAATAAAAAAAGAATTTTCNAGCTCAGAAAACACTAAAATAATTAGTGATTTTATTAATAATAGTGAGCGGGGAATTATATAAATAAAAAATGAAAACCCAGCTGGTTTTTATATGTTTTTCGATTTCTATTCTTTTTTGTCAAAGTGCAAACTTCAGATATAATATATATGATGATTCAGAAATATATAATAGTGCTGTAAATATTTCTAGAGTNTCTTCTTTATGGATTTCAGATCAATTAAGTATTGACCAAAATGATAGTCAACGATTAATTGTCAAATTCGGATATTCCATTTATCCAAAAGACATAAATAATATGANCTGGAGACTTCCTGATTTTCTTTTNGGGATAAGAGCATCAAATAATTTAATTTTATCTGGAAGATTTTATGGGTTTCACTTAGATAAAGATGCACCTCAAATTATTGGCTCTGGTTTGCAATATGTATTTGGTCAGAATGATTTGTGGGTGGTATCCTTCCAAAAAGCAGCAATAAATGGATTAAATGATTTCAGATTAGTTTCAAGCACTTTCAATATTGAAAGATGTTTTGAAAAAATAAATTTTGATATCTTTTTAGGAATTGGATCAAATACGTATATAAATCAGTCGTATTTTTATTCTTTAAATCTCCCTAAAAAAATAGATGGGAATATAAGATTTATTAGTGCAAAACTATTATTTCCTTTTAAACAATTAAAGTTTGGCTTCGGTAGTAAATTAAGTTCTGACTTACTGTTATTTCAGATCTTTGTAACAAAAGGGTTTTTATAATGAAAAAGAAAATTTCTATTCTAGGGTCTACTGGTTCAATAGGTGTTAACGCTTTAAATGTTATAAAAAATATTTCGCAAGAATATGAAATAGTACATCTAACAGGAAATACGAACGCAGATTTAATGATAGAGCAATGCCGGGAGTTTCATCCTAAATCAATTGTCATGATAAATGAAGATTCTTCTGAAAAAGTTGAAAGAGAATTGATAAATAATGATGTTGAGGTTTTATCAGGTAGAGATAATCTTCTCAAGATAGCAAAAAATAATCAAGTTGATTTAGTTTTAAATGCCTTAGTCGGTGCTACTGGGATGGAGCCAACGCTTCTGGCTTTGAATTCTGGTGTAGATGTTGCACTATCTAACAAAGAAAGCTTAGTCGTTGCTGGAGATTTAATTAAGGCAGCTATGAAAAATACAGGAGCAAATCTTTTTCCTGTTGACAGTGAGCACTCTGCAATTTGGCAGTGTATGGTTGGAGAATCAATCACAGATATTAACAAAATAATATTAACAGGAAGTGGTGGCCCTTTTAGACAAAGGCCTATTGATACATTTGTTGATATTACTGTGTCTGATGCGTTAAATCATCCCAATTGGAATATGGGTCAAAAAATAACGATAGACTCGGCGACGATGATGAATAAAGGGTTAGAAGTAATTGAAGCATATTGGTTATTTAATATGTCGGTTAATCAAATTGAGATTATAGTGCATCCACAATCAATTATTCACTCAATGATTGAATTT
>PAVC01000018.1 GCA_002713885.1 Fidelibacterota bacterium | reverse complement strand
CCAGCATTCGCCTGTGGGGGTTCGGGGCCAAAGGTCAGGGTTTTTTCCTTCTGTTTTTCTTTTGTTAGAGTTACATCAATGTTTTTAATGCTCTGGTTGTTTTTTGGCCATGATTTGAGTTTAAACTTTACCAGCTTTTTCTTTCGAGAGATTGTTAAGCTATAGTTGGCAGGTTTAAGTTTTTCTATACTAAACAAACCTTCTTTATTTGTTTCTAGCTCTTCAACAGGATTATAGTTTTCATCGAAAAGTAAAATTTTGGCTTTCTTTTCTGGTTTTCCTTTTTTATTTAATACTTTTCCACTTAAAGAAACTTTTTCTACCTTTTTCGGAGGTTTTTTTGTTTGTCTGCCGGCTAAAGCGCCACCTTTTTGAAGATCCGGAGTGGCTCCGATTTTATCATCACTAAGAGTTGGCTCAGGTCCAAAAGATGATTTTTGCTTTCCACCTTTTTCTGATAGCGTAACCTTTAAATCTTTAATGTCAATATTACCTGATGGCCATGATCTAATTATAACCGTTGCAGAGCCTTTTTTCTTACTGGTTATGTNTAGGTAATAATTTTGAGCNTTGAGATCNTTGAGGTCAAAGGTTCCTTTTTTGTCTGATTTAGTGTCTGCTACTTTTTCTTTTTTTGNANTNANNAGTTCAANNTCAGCNTTTTTTACTGGNTNACCTTTACTATCGATAACCACTCCTGCTACAGAAACAGTTTCAGATTCTACCTTTTTCGGAGGTTTTTTTGTTTGTCTGTCGGCTAAAGCGCCACCTTTTTGTAGTGTAGGAGGCCCCACATTATTATCGCTAAGGCTCGGTTTTGGTCCAAAAGATGATTTTTGCTTTCCACCTTTTTCTGATAGCGTAACTTTTAAATCTTTAATGTCAATATTTCCGGATGGCCAAGCCCTAATTACAACTGATGCGGAGCCTTTTTTCTTACTGGTAATGTTTAGGTAATAATTCTGAGCCTTAAGATCTTTAAGCTTAAAGGTTCCATCTTTTGCTGTTTTAGTGTCTGCTACTTTTTCTTTTTTTGCAGTTAACAGTTCAACATCAGCCTTTTTTACTGGCTTACCTTTACTATCGATAACCACACCAACAATAGAAACTTCTTCGCTTGAGTACGCGTATGATGACAGTATAATAACTAATGTTATATTTAGTAGTCTTTTATAATTCATATTTACTTTATTGAATATTATCTATGATAGACTTAAAAAAAGTAAAANCATAGACGACCTCAGAATTATACCAAGTTACAAAATACTTAAATAAACTACAATGTTATCAATAAATCTATAATCCTTTTCTTTTTAACCGTATTATTTGTGAATCTATTGAAGAAAAAATAAATAATTACATAAAGGTGTTGAAATTTTTCGATGACTAAACTTCACAATATCAATTCAACCNATATGTTATCTACCAGNTGGATAGATAGATTATCTTATTGCAGAGACGCAAGCGTATATAGGATGGTTCCAGAGGCTGTCGCAAAGCCAAAAAATGAGAATGAAATAGAAGATTTATTCAACTATAGTCGAAATAATAAGATNCCAATCACGTTTAGAACTGCGGGCACTTCATTATCTGGGCAGTCAGTCACAAATGGGATCCTTGTAGAAGTAAAAGATCACTGGAATAGATTTAGAGTTTTAGATGGTGGTAANAAAATATTTCTTCAGCCAGGCGTTAACGGGGCGACAGCAAATCAAATGCTCTCCTCATATAATAGAAAAATAGGTCCAGATCCCGCATCAATAAACGCTGCATGTATAGGCGGCATAGTTTCTAATAATTCATCAGGCATGGTATGTGGAACAGAGCATAATAGTTACAACACTTTAGAATCCATTCGGTTTATGCTTCCCAATGGCCATGTATATGAATCTGGAAGTAAAGGCGAGTCTAAAAGGTTTCAATACAGTGAGCCCGAATTATTTAAAGGAATACTTAATATAAAAAGTTATATAGATNATAATAAAAGACTGTATAATAAAATAATNAATAAATATCGAATTAAAAATACGGTTGGATATTCTATGAATTCTTTTGTTGATTATTCTGATCCTTTAGATATCTTTNCTCATCTATTAATAGGGNCTGAGGGTACTCTCGCCTTTATTTCTGCTGTTACACTAGACACGGTTCCTGATTATGAGCACAAGTCTACCGGACTGATACTATACAATAGCTCAATCTCTGCTTGCAATTCAGTTATGGATTTTAAAGACAGTGGTGCAACCGCAATAGAGTTTCTTGATGACAACGCGCTTAGAACAGCGGTAAATATTCAAAATCCTCCATATAATTCAAAGGAGATAGNAGATGGTTTCTCAGGGATTTTAGTAGAATATCATTGTAAGGATTATGAAATATTAACAAAGAGAGTTGAAGTTGCGAAAGAGATAATGCAAAAAAGTAATTCTATTAATANTTCTTCAGGATTTTGTAACGATACCAAAAAAAGGGAGAGTCTCTGGAAAATTAGAAAAGGCCTGTATCCAACGGTTGGTGCTTTAAGAAAAATTGGAACCACTGTTATCACAGAAGATATTGCTGTTGATGTCCAAAATTTCTCCGATATTGTTGATGATATGAAAAATATCTTTAAATCCTATGGTTTCAATGATGCTGTGACTTTTGGCCATGCTAAAGATGGAAATCTGCATTATGTCTGTTCTGTAGATCTTGAAACGTCAAGTGGCGTAAAAAATTATGAGNTGCTTTTAGATAAAATGTCTGATATAACGTTAAATAATTATAATGGTTCTCTGAAAGCGGAGCATGGTACAGGGAGAAATATGGCGCCTTTTGTTGAAAAAGAATGGGGCGGTGAAATTTTTGACATTATGTGGAATATTAAGTCTTTGTCAGATCCAGATTTTATATTAAACCCAGATGTAATCTTAACAAGAGACAGTAAAATTCATATTAAATCATTGAAACCTATGCCAAAAGTCAATGATTTGGTTGATACATGTGTGGAGTGTGGGTTTTGTGAGAAAGTTTGTCCAAGTACTGGTTATACTCTTTCTCCTAGGCAAAGAATTGGGCTTATGAGAGAGCTAGAACTTATTAGAGATCCGATTATTAGATCTGATATAGATAAAGATCTAGAATACTACCTAGACAAATCCTGTGCAACAGATGGNCTATGCGAAGATAGATGTCCTGTGAACATAAACACTGGTGAAATGATCAGGGATTATCGAGTAAAAACAAATAATAACTTCCCGGCTCACATTGTTGAAAATAATTTCAGTCTTTCATTAGCAATTTTTCGGTTTCTACTAAAAATAGGAAACTATAGCAGTAGGATTATGGGAAAAGAAAAGTTTAAGCACATTACAAATAGGCTTAATAATGTTTCTAATGGTTTATTTCCTGTNTGGCCAACAATGGGATTTAATCTAGCCAAAAATAGTTATGAAGGTAACTGTGGTATGGGTAGAGCAGAAACAATAATGTATCCTAGCTGTGTTGGTCGCATATTGTCAGGAGACTCAACCGGGACATCTAATGCAGAATACATGATTATGCTGTCTAATCACGTGGGCACTAAGCTTCATGTACTCGATGACTATGATGATTTTTGCTGTGGCATGTCGTTTGATTCTCATGGTCAAAGAAAAGTGGGAATAAGAATGGCAGAAAAATTGACCAGTAAGCTTTATAAAGACTCTGACAATGGAAGAATACCTATCGTTATCGATAACTCACCCTGCACTTATCATCTAAAGGATTATATAAAGGGATCAAACTATGATCTAA
Organism: Fidelibacterota bacterium; assembly: GCA_002713885.1. Classification (GTDB taxonomy): domain Bacteria; phylum Fidelibacterota; class Marinisomatia; order Marinisomatales; family UBA1611; genus TMED80. Next base: position 42,961 of record PAVC01000018.1, on the reverse strand, counting down.
CTATATTGGATATCATTGAGTATTTAGACAGTGTAAAGGAAAAATGTAATATAAATCCTATTAATGAAAAGTATTTTGTGCATGCTCCNTGTTCTGCAGAAAAAATGAGTCTAAATAATAGATTTCATTCTTTAATGGATGATTGCGTTAGTGAGGTAATGATAGATGAGGAACAAAAATGCTGTGGGGCCGCAGGAGATAAGTCANTGAGACATCCTGGTTTGAGTGCATACGCATCAAATAAATTATTATTACATGATAGTTGCTCAGATGGAGTATCTTCGAGTATTACCTGTGAGTTGGGCATGAGTGAAGCCACTGGGAAAAATTTTAAGAATATAATNCCAGTATTTTGCAAGGCTGCTGGTATTTCTAAGTCTATTGTAGAAAATTAAATAGGTTGCTAATATCTAGCTTTAATCAGAGGGAAAATAATGCGGAATAAATACCTTTCTAAATATACATTTATATTAACTCTTCTGTTTTGCTTGTCTATTAGTTACGGTGAGTCGATTGCAAGAATCATGAAGTCAGAGGGATTGGTTTATATAAAAAGACTAGGGATGCAGACCTATGCTGAAGCTGCACAGGCTGGTGGCTCAATAAATAATGGTGATGCTATAAAAGTGGGAGAGTACGGATTTGCAGCTGTAATATTTTTAGATGATAGATCGGTGGTAAAGATTAAGGCAAACTCACAGTTTGAGTTTATGGACACAANAAATACTCGCTCACTNAATATTGAGTTTGGTACAATTCTTAATAAGATTGAAAAAGAAAACAGAAACAAGACTTTCAGGGTCGTTTCTCCTGTAAGTGTAGCAAGTGTTAAAGGCACAGAATTTTCAGCGATGATTGATCCGTCCGGNGTTGATCAGTTTGTTGGAAAAGAGGGCCTGTTTGATGTATTTAACTCTGTCAGTGGACAGACAGTAAGTGTTGGGCCTGGTCAGAAAGCATTAAGCGGANCTACAGGAAGTTTAATGCAGGCACCAGCTAGTCCTAGTGATTACCCTAAAGATCCAGAGATGGAGGATGTTATTCAAAATAATCAACCGCCTTCAAAAAGGGTAGATCCATCTCAGCCATCATCTGAACCTCAAAAGTTTGATTCTCAAAATCAAAATAATAATCTTAATGATAGTGATAGTGGACAACCCGAAACACAAAATAGGAGCAATACCAATGATACCTCTGTTGAACAGGGCTCAGTAAATGAGTCTAANCCAGACAGTAAACCTGATGTGCCAAAAAAGCCTTTTGGGATGGGTCTTGGTATTGGCTCAGCTACAATAGATGGNACACTATACAATCAGCTTGCACTTAGGCCAGAGATAAATATAGCCGGTGTTGGTATNGGGTTAGACTTGGTAGTTTACATGGATAATGAGGGTAACGTGCGTGAAGATGAGTGGGACTTTAAGAGTGATCCTGATCTAATATATGATAAAATTCTTTATATACGTTATGGCGAAAAATCTTCTCCAGCATGGGTTCAATATGGCTCTATTGAAAATATGACACTTGGACAGGGAGGTTTGATGCAGGGTTATTCTAACATGATGGAGTTTCCAACGNTAAGAAGAGTAGGAATAAACACTGGATTTAACATAGGCCCTATCGGTGGTGAATTATTTTTATCAAATATTAAAGACTTTTCTAGAGGTGGAACCATTATGGGACTGAGAGCACAGTATAGGGTTTCTGATGCGTTACCGATCACAATAGGTTTAAACTATATTTCCGATGCGAATATGTTTTCATCTTTAAAAGATAAAGATGGTGACTCTTTTCCTGATATATTTGATGATTTTCCAAATGATAGTTCTCTCTGGAATGATACCGATGGCGACGGTTGGCCAGATCCTGGTCATGGAATGGGGGTCCCTGATTCTCTGATTGATATTGATTCTGACGGTGACAATCTTGTTGATGCTATGGATGACAGCATAACCCTTAAAGCAAGACCATTTAGTATTAACGATAACAAGGCGTCTGTGTCTGCCTGGTCTTTTGATATATCTTACCCTGTGTTATCTAGTGATATGTTATCGCTATCTATTTACACAGAATTTAACAGTCTATTATTTCCTGAGGTTGCAACAGTAGATGATAATGCTGACACACTTTTTCTTCGGCCAAAGCGTTCTGGAACTGGTCTGACTATACCAGGGCTAAGATCAACATTATTCGGCTTGCTTAATATTTCTGTTGAATATAGATCCGTTAAAGGTTCTTATATTCCTCAGTTTTTTGACCAGNCCTATGATTTAAATAGAGTAGTTAGTATCTCTCAAGGAACAGAGACTATAATAAGGACAAAAGATATGTCTATTTTTTCTGATTATGATGATAGNTGGAGCTCCGATGGCGTATTTGGTTCTGCAAATATGAATCTATTTAATCTAGTGAATTTTAGTGCCTCCTATGCCAGTATGACTGCAGACACTGTTGAATATAATAGCTTTAACTCTGTNCTNACCATTAACACAGATAATATTCCTAAGCTAAGTACAGCAACTGCTTTCTATAGAAGGAATAATGATAAAGACCCATTTGATTTTAAAAACCCATCTGAGAATACTTTAATGGGATACCGTNTCGGGTATGAAATGAGCAAGGGTGTGAGTCTGATCTGGGAATACAGCGAGTTTTATAGAGACAATGGTACCGGTGAATTAGAGCCGGTTAAGCAGACAAAAGTAGAAACCGCATTCAGTTTTTAAATAAATAATATGATGAAGATTTTTCTATTTTTACTATTATTAATAAACGAAGGTATCTCACAGAACGAGATTGTTATTTTGAGCCCGCGTGTTGGAACCATAATAGACATTCATGAGAACCTTTTTTATCGNATATTTCCTAAAGTAAGAAATTTTATTAGTGCACAGATATATGAAGTTTCCGACTTGAAATACAGTGTACGTATAGTTGCAAACAAAAGAGGAAAAAGAAAAACCTATGAGAAAAAAATGTCGCTCAAGCAATTTACTAGGTTTCAAAATAAGGTAAATNTGCAGCCCGAGTTTACAAAAGAAGCTCGTGAGGTTATGTACGCGGGAATGGATTTTTTAAGAGCTGCAGAAATAATAAAAGGTCTTCCTAAGCCGCAATACGTTAAAGTCGTTCACAACAACAATAAGNNATTAGGAGGAACCCTGATATCGTTTGAAAATAATATTATTAGTATTCAAACGGCTCGCGCTATAGAGAAAATCAACTTGGATTATGTTGANCTGATTTCGTATAGACTTTCTGATAATGAATTTTTAGGTTTAAAGCCATATATNTACGCAATAAGTGGGATAATGGGTTTNAACATGGCTACATTATATAATAGTCAACGAANTCCTAGGTTGGATGAGAGNTGGTATTATAGATTCTATGGTATCACAGCGGGTCTAATATTTAGTGNTGAGCTTTATNAGGTTCTGTCAACGATATTGACGCCTACTGAAACGTTTGTCCTTTCCCAAGNAAAGTATGAGCAAAATAAAAGGTAATAACTGGAGGCAATATGGCCGAAACAAATAATGGTAATGGCGAGGGTAAACCTAAGATAGACCCTCAAAAACAATACTTAATCGAACAGTTTGGCAACCTTATGGAAAGAGTAGGTGAAGGTTATGGCGGGCCACTGCAGGAAGAGCTAATTCGCCGTATGGAACAGACCATCGCTGATTTTGACGAAGAAGTTAGTGAAATGCTTGATGGTTTGCGGGATAATTCAGTCAAGAGACATGAGAAACTAAAGGAAATCTGGGAGAATCCTCAAGAAGCAGCATCTGGAGAAATTTCAGGTGATGGTACTCCTGGAGCCCCTGAGGATGCTAGCGACTGGGAAAAAAGAGTAGAAACCATGGCAGACGGAGCGGATGATACAAAAGAGGAAGAACCAAAAGAAGAAGAGCCAAAGAAAAAAGGTTTATTTGGGCGCGGTAAAAAGTAGTGCCAAATTTGAGGGTGACAAATCNCTCTCAAATTATATTTAAATCCATTATCCTTTTATCGTTAGTATTTTGCCAACAGTCGGAAGATAAATCAAAAGAGTACTCCCCATTAATAAAAAAAGTATACAGTTTTTCTAAACTCGATTTTGTGACCTCTGAGGGTGAATTTAATGAAGCTATATGTACACTTATCATCCCTGATTTAGTTTCTGATAGTCCTCCTTATATAGCAATATATTATCGAAGAGAAAACTCTCAATGGTTCACTGAATCATTATACAGGAAAAGACTTCGTTTTAGTTTTAAAAACGGTGTAATAAAACTTGATCGTTCTAATTTTTGGGACTGGTTTGAGATTGAAGAAATAAAAATAGTAGTTATATACTAGGTTTTAATTCAGGTAATCCATAATCATTAGATTCGCTTTGTAGATTTGTATAAGATTTCTAAGTATTTGTTGCTAATTTTTTTTGTTAATACTACAACAATGTCTATTTATATATGATAGCGTTATCGTTGTAGTCTTGATAGGCTCTAGTTTTAATATAGAGTTTTTTCAATAATCAGTAATAAAGTAATTTGAAAATTAATAATAGGCCGTGCTAGATGGGGAGTTAGCGGTGCCCTGTTGCCTGCAAACCGCTATAGCAGGATCGATGCTTATGCTAGGGTATTATCGGATAGATATGGTAGACTGAGCGGTGTTGATAATCTCAACCTGTTGCAACATTAACTGAGTGAACCCCGTCAGGCCTGGAAGGGAGCAGCGGTAAGCTTTTTTTTCTGTGTGCTTGCAGTTAATTGAGTTTGAGCTGGCAAGGTATTAAGTATTTATTTATGAGATTTCCAATCATAAGTGCACGGCCAACAGTTTTATGACATATAAAGTATTATCATTAAAATGGCGTCCGCAGGTATTCAGCGATATTGTAGGGCAGGATCACGTCACTAAAACACTAGTTAACGCCTTTAAAAAAGATCGGGTTGCTCAGGGATATATTTTTACTGGCCCTAGAGGAGTCGGCAAGACAACAACAGCCAGGATTTTATCAATGGCGTTAAACGCTGAAGGTGGAACTAGATATGATTTTGATCCCAATACCACCATCGCGATGGAGATTTCCCAAGGAAGAGCTCTGGATGTTCTCGAGATTGATGGTGCATCAAACAGGGGCATTGAAGAAATAAGAAACCTAAGAGAGCAAATAAAGTTTGCTCCCATGGTTGGTCAATATAAGGTAATCATTATTGACGAGGTCCATATGCTTACAAACCCTGCGTTTAATGCATTATTGAGAACACTAGAGGAACCACCTGCGCATGGTAAGTTTATTTTTTGTACCACAGATATTCATAAAGTACCAGCAACAATAATATCTAGGTGTCAGAGGTTTGATTTTAATAGAATAGCAACCGATACAATAATTAGTAGAATTACTTATATCCTTGAAAAGGAAAAAATAAAAGCAGACGAAGATAGTTTACAAACCATAGCAAGAAAAGCCGATGGAAGCATGAGAGATGGACTAAGTATATTAGATCAAGTAATTAGTTTCTGTGGCTCGGATATTAGCTATGAACAAACAGTGTCGGCTCTAGGGATAATACCCAATGATCTTTATTTTGATTATACTAAAGCACTAATTGATAAGAATGGAACTTTAATGATCGAGGTTTTGGATCGTTTTGGGCGTTATGGTGTCCCAGCAAGCGAGGTTAATAACGGAATAAGAAATCATTTAAAAAATTTACTCTATTCTAAAATTACCAATGGTATTGATTTGTTAGATATGAATAAAGAGAATAAAAATTTATATTTTGTTCATGCAGCTGACTGGGATAATCGTGATCTATTAAGGATAAGTCAAACTGTTTCAGATGTAGCTACCTATATCAACCGTTCTGATGATCCATATCTGATATTAGAAATCACGGCATTGAAACTATTAGAAATGGATAAATCAGTTTCACTAGATGAATTATTTAATTCTGGTAGATTGCATATGGATGGAAATGATCAAACAATAGAGAAAAAAAACCCAGAAACAATTGATAAAAATCATTCTCCTAATGATCTTTCAAAAGATTCGATGGATATAGAGAAAAAAGCACCTGTTGATATTGTACCAGAAAAAATAGATGAAACGAATAATAATATTGATAGCACAGATAAAGAAGAAGATGGTAACAATAATAATTCTGATAGTATAAATGAATTAGATATTGATGAAGTTCAACAAAAATGGAAAGGTTTTATTGAAAAAGTGCATATAAAAAAACCATCAATTGCATCAATATTAGATAAGAGTATTCCTCTGCGTATTGAAAATGGATTAATAATTATACAGATCTCTGGTGTCTTAGATTTTCATTTGAATATGATTGAAAATAATACCGAGGTGATCAATGATATGCTAGGTTCTGAATTTAGATCTAACATTGGATTTTCTATTGAAAAAGGATCTGATGAGCCGACCGATAATTTAGATGAAAATAAAAACATAGTCAGTGAAAACATTGAAAAAAATGAACAATTACGTGATAAGATTGTTGATTTGTTTGATGGGGAAATTATAACATAGGAGAAAATGATGTTAAAGGGAAATATGACAAAAATGCTAAAACAGGCGCAGGAGATGCAAAAGCGCATTGAAGGAATTCAGGCTGAGCTTACTGATACAATAATAGATGCTGATTCTGGAGGTGGAATGGTTAGAATAAAGGTCAATGGTAATCTAGAACTTATAGAGCTATTTATTAAACCAGAAGTATTAGACGAAGATAAAGAAATTATTGAAGACCTTATCATTTCTGCTGTTAATAAAGGCATATCAAAAGCACAATCCGAGTCAAAGGAAAAGATGAACTCAGTTACTGGCGGGATGTTATCAGGTTTAAATATTCCAGGAATGTAAAGTGTCTCTATACCCAAAATCAGCAAATGCGCTAATAGAACAATTATCTAAACTTCCTGGTGTGGGAAGAAAAACTGCGCAAAGATTAGCGTTTTATATTTTAAAATCAGATATTGAGGATATAAAAAACTTATCAGAGTCCATAACAAACATTAAGAAAAATATAATATTCTGTGATTGTTGCGGAGCTATGACTGAAAACACTATCTGTGAAATTTGTACGGATAGTGACAGGGAAGATAGTGTTATTTGTGTTGTTGAGGAACCTAAGGATATTTATGCATTTGAAAAAACCAATTCATTTAAAGGGAGATATCATGTTCTAGGTGGTGTTTTATCACCGCTTGATGGAGTAGGGCCAGACGATTTAAACCTTAAAAGTCTGTATGAAAGAGTTGAACATGGTATGGAAATAATTCTAGCTACTAATCCTAGTATCGAGGGTGATACAACTTCTCTATATTTAGCTAAAATGCTTGAAAATCTAGGTGCTAAAGTTACTAGACTAGCTAGAGGTCTTCCGGTTGGGAGCGATCTTGAATATATGGACGAGCTAACATTAGCTAGGGCGATGGAAGGAAGGACTGTAGTATGAATATACCAAACATATTATCGCTCGTTAGAATAATTCTTACACCATTATTTATTATTCTTTTGTTTGCTGATTTTAAAATGGCAAAAGTATTTGCTTTACTTGTTTTTGCAATTGCAGCTATAACTGATGCATATGATGGTCATCTAGCACGGAAATATAATCAGATCACGCCCGAAGGAAAGTTTCTTGACCCGCTTGCTGATAAGATTCTTGTATTATCAGCATTTATATCTTTCGCATTTATAAATATTATTGATTTTTGGATGGTTGGTCTAATAATATTTCGCGATTTATTTGTTACTGGTTTACGTTTTATTATGTCTAGCCGTGGTTTTGAATTTGTTACATCAAAATTATCAAAATATAAAACAGCGTTCCAGCTAACTATAATTATACTAACACTTATTTTTATTAGTATTGAGGGCTTGGATATAAATATTTTTATCCCTACAATAGTAATAATTAAAGAATACAAAATAATATATATCCTGACTGCATTTACTGCTATTTTTACCGCCTATACAGGAATATTATATGTATATGCTAACAGATTTATTATACAAAAATTTCTTAATGGTAATCAGTGACTAAAATTGCAGAAATAATATCTACAGTTTTCTATATTGGGCGATTGCCTATAGCGCCAGGAACTTGGTGCAGCTTTATCGCATTTTTAGCTTGGTACCTACTCAGAACATATATTCAAGCAGAGTTTATTCTCTATGCTAGTCTAGTATTGTTTTTTATTGGGGTTGCGACAACAACAATATATTCTGAATCGATTGGACAAGAAGATCCGCCTGAAATAGTTATTGATGAATGGGTTGGTCAGTGGATTGCTTTGTGGNTGATACCTCACTCATTTATTTGGGGTTTTGTTTCTTTTTTATTTTTCAGGATATTTGATATTCTTAAACCTGGTCCAGTACAACTCATGGATGATATAAAATCTGGAACCGGAATCATGATGGATGATGTAATCGCGGGAATATTGGCACTGTTGGTAACACAAAGCCTAGTCTATTTTATTGGATGAAAGCATCTCTATTGACCATAGGAGATGAATTACTTTCTGGTAAAACAACTAACACGAACGCTACATGGATATGCCGTAATTTAACTTTANCAGGATGTAATGTTGTACGGAACGTAACTGTTAGAGATAAAGAGGAAGAAATTTTAGATAGTCTTTCTGCATTATTCGAGCTTTCAGTCGATTTGGTATTATGCACAGGNGGTCTTGGTCCAACGCATGATGATATAACTCGAAATACTATTTTTCAGTTTTTTAATAGTGACTCAATNTTGGATGAAGACTATTGGAAAAACCTGCAAAAAAGATTTTCTTCTTTAGGATATTCAATACCACCTTCTAATAAATCGCAAGCGATTATTCCTCATAATGGTAAGGTTTTTCCTAATCCAATTGGCTCTGCACGAGGGCTCGTATTTCATAAAGATGATATAACGCTTATGGCAATGCCAGGAGTGCCATCTGAAATGAAAGCTATGATGAGTGAGACAGTCATTCCATGGGTAAGAAAAAAAAGTAAAAAGAAAAATTTCTCTATAAATATACGGACAACCGGAATACCTGAATCAGTATTGTATGAAAAAATAAAAGTCAGAAATAGTATCCAGAAATCTATAAAACTTGGATATTACCCATCGTTATTTGGGGTAGATATTCGAATTAGTGGAAATAATATTTCATCGATAGAAAAAGTTCAAAAACTAATAGTCAAAGATGTAGGTCCATATATTTATAACATTGGTGAAGAATCGCTGGAAAATATTATTGTTAATCAATTAATGAAAAATAATTTAACTATTGCAACGGCAGAATCTTGTACTGGAGGTNTAATTGGTCATCGAATAACACAAGTCTCCGGTAGCTCAAAAGTATATAACGGTGGACTCATAGCATACAGTNATAAAGCTAAACTAAATCAGCTAAAAATAAATANTGCGACTCTTAATAGATTCGGNGCAGTTAGTAAAGANGTTGCCTCAGAAATGGCCGNTCAGGTAAGAAATATTTTTGATTCTGATATTGGTGTTTCNGTTACAGGTATTGCTGGCCCAGGTGGTGGAACNAAAGATAAACCAGTTGGTTTGGTCTATGTAGGTTATTCTGATTGTAATGGATTAATAACAAAACAATTTAATTTTCACTCTTCTAGAGAATCCAATAAAATACGTACTAGTCAGGCAGTGTTAAATTTGATCAAGCAAAAAGCGTTATAAATGAAAAATAAACTATTAAGAACCTTTGTAGCAATAACAGTGCCATCTGAGGTAGGTAGCATCAAGCAAATGCTAATATCCACAATGGAGAATGATAAAGCTGATATTAGATGGGTAAAGCATTCCAATCTTCATCTTACAGTGAAATTTTTGGGTTACACTCCTGAGGATGATATAACAAGCTTATGNAGCGATATAGATAATTTAGTCAAAAAACATAATCCGTTTAATTTATCNGTTTCTGGGACTGGTTGTTTCCCTAATACGATGAAACCTTCGGTATTGTATTTAGANGTTTCTGGTGATCACAAGCCACTTTCATTAATAGTTAATGAAGCAGAGGAATTATTTTCAAATAGAGGATACCCTAAGNTGAAAGATACTTTCATCCCTCATATTACCCTAGCAAGGATTAAATANCCTCAAAAGTTCACACCNGATATCACTTCCTTTTTAAATTCTTCATATGANGGTATTGATTTCCCAGTAAATCATTTGCAATTTTTCAGTAGTGAAATTCTGCCTGAAGGAGTATTTTATAATCTACTNGGCACTTTTCCACTTGCCGATATATAAACTGAATAAGGAATTATTAATATGACCACAGACTCAAAAAAAACAAAAGCTCTTGATCTAGCGATAACCCAGATTGATCGTCAGTTTGGAAAAGGATCTATAATGCGCATGGGTGGTGACCATGTGCTCATTAGTGAAAATGTAATATCTACAGGATGTTTATCACTCGATGTTGCCCTAGGTGTTGGCGGTATTCCCAGAGGTAGAATAATAGAAGTATTTGGACCAGAGTCATCCGGAAAAACTACTCTTGCTCTTCATGTAGTANCTGAGGCACAAAAAACTGGAGGGTATGCTGCATTTATTGATGCTGAGCATGCTATGGATCCTGAATACGCAAAAAATCTAGGAATAAATCTAGATGAACTNCTTGTCTCTCAGCCTGACTCAGGTGAGCAAGCTCTTGAAATAGCAGAAACACTAGTCAGAAGCGGCGCCTTAGATATTATTGTTATTGACTCTGTTGCCGCATTGGTTCCAAGAGCAGAACTAGAGGGTGATATGGGAGACTCTCACATGGGCCTACAAGCCAGGTTAATGTCCCAAGCGCTACGAAAACTTACAGGTACTGTAAGCCGGTCTAACACGACAGTATTATTTGTAAATCAAATAAGAGAAAAAATTGGTGTAATGTTTGGTAATCCTGAGACAACACCTGGAGGTAGAGCATTAAAATTTTATTCTTCTGTAAGAATTGATATTCGTAGGATTACTAGTCTTAAAGAGGGCACTGATATTGTAGGTAATCGAACGAGGGTGAAAATAGTAAAAAATAAAGTCGCTCCCCCATTCAAAAGTACAGAATTCGACATTATGTATGGTAAAGGCATATCTAAGGAAGGNGACATACTTGATTTAGCCTTAAAAGGGGATATCATAGAAAAAACAGGTGCATGGTTTTCATATGATGATATGAAAATTGGNCAGGGACGAGAAAATGCAAAACATTATCTANCAGAAAATGATGATGTATATAGTGAAATAATCCAAAAAGTAAGATCATTTATGGGCATTAATGGTGCCGAGGAAGAGTAAAATACTTTCCATTTCTCTTAAAGAAAGAAAAAAAAATAGATATATAGTTACCACTACTTCTGGCGATAGGTTTGAGGTTTCTGAAGACGTAATAATCGCTAGCTCCTTACATAAAAATAAAGAAATAGCCGAAACTGAACTGAATAAAATTCTTTTTAGTGAGAACTATTTTCGTGTAAAAGAAGCTGCGCTAGTGCTATTAAACTATCGTATGAGAAGTAAAAAAGAACTACGTCTTAGGTTAATAAAAAAAGGTTATAAAAAGGATATTATTGATCAAGCAATCAATGAACTAGAGGAAAAAAGATGGATTGATGATGAAAAATTTGGCTTAGCCTTTTCAAGGGATCAAATTAGTAGAAATAAAATTGGACCTATTGCTTTGAAGTATAAACTAAGAGAATTTTTAGATTCGATAGANTTAATTAATCAAATATCAACAAAAATTTATTCGGAAATTGAAATCGANAACATAATATTACAGGTATTACAAAAATATACTNCAGACAATATAAATAGCGATGAAAAACTGAAGCGAAAATTAATTAATAAGCTTAAAAGAAAAGGTCATTATTGGCAAGATATTGAAGGGGCATTGACTAAATATTTGGATCTATAAGCGCTCAATATAACATTGATAAATCTTTACACTTAAAGTAAAAGATTCAATAGGATCTAATTCTCAATTAACAATTATGCTTTCGCCTACAATTTTATAATTATTCATAAATATAATATTAATATAATACATTAACATATCAACATAAATTATGTAATAATAGAACTTATAGTTCTTTATATAGTAAAATAAAAAAAATGGGGCAGACTTCACATTGACCTCGGATCAAAGTGAACGTCTACCCCTTCCACATACCAAAGGTACCAAACCAGCACCTTTATTGATAAAAAGTATATGATTATACTTTATGAGTCAAGAAAAAATTGAAATTTATTTAAAATATATTTTATTGACGATTGTACCGAGGGAGGGAATCGAACCCCCACGGGCTTACACCCACCAGATTTTGAGTCAGGCGCGTCTACCAATTCCGCCACCCCGGCAAATCAATTTTATGTACCACACAAATTATTTAATTAATTATCTATCAGTCAAGTATATAGCTAGTTGATTGGTATAATAATTTTTTAAGATTAAATTGTGCTAGTTCATCTTTCTAAACAATGTATGATAGATAAAACTTATCAAGAAGGAGAAGATAAAATGAGTTATACACCTCAATTATTGATTAATAATAAAAACAATTTTCCCAACGAGCCTGCATTATCTACAAAGGTAAATAACGAGTGGCAAACATTAGCCTGGTCTGATTATTACGATTTTGTAATAAAAATTTCTAAGTCGCTTGTAGCCTGTGGCTTAAAACCTGGAGACAAAGGTTCAATATATAGCTATAACCGAAAAGAATGGTTTGGTTGTTATAGTGCTTTGCAAATGATTAATAGTGCTTCTGTAGGTGTATATCATACCTCTTCAGCGCCTGAAGTGGAGTGGGTTGTTGGTAACTCTGATTCAAAAATTATATTTGTCGGCAACAACCCTAATGATAATGATGAAAAAGAAAAGATGCCAATACACAGACTTATATCTGTAATTGATAATTTAGACCAGATAGAGACCATTGTTTTAATGGGCGAAGATATTGAACGTTTAGATCATGATAAGATCATTACATGGGATGAATTTATAAATAAGGGCAAATCTATAAATGAAAATTCAATTCTTGATTTAATGAAAACAATTGATGCAAGCGATACTTCTACTTTGATATATACATCAGGGACAACAGGGAATCCAAAAGGTGTTGAGCTTACAAATAAAAATTTTGAGGTTGAGCTAGATTCAGTATTGGAGGTTTTAAAATTCAATCAAGGCGAAAAATATGTATCTTGGCTGCCTTTGGCTCATGTGTTTGGACAGTTGGTTGATAATCATTATTGGGTCAGAAGAGCTTTGCATATGCATATTGTTGATAGTCCGCTGAATACTGTTGATTATGCAAAAGAGGTTCAGCCGCACCTTTTTATAAGTGTGCCAAGAATTTATGAGAAAATATATTCAAACCTTAAGGCAGCTATTGATTCAAAAGCAATACTTAAAATAGGATTAAAAATTCCTGGTTTATCGAATGTTTTTAAGAAAAAACTTAAAGAAGCTGCAGGGTTTAGTAATTCTCGTTTTGCCATATCCGGCGCTGCACCGATTAATCCTGATATTCTTAAGTTGTTTCAATCTTTAGATATACCACTTTTTGAAGGTTACGGAATGACAGAAAATACAGCTGGAATAACCATAAATTATCATGGTAATAATAAAATAGGATCGGTAGGAAAATGTATGCCATTTTTTAACATAAAGATTGCAGAAGATGGTGAGGTGTTAATCAAAGGTGATAATGTAATGAAAGGTTACTATAAAAATCCCGAGGCTACTAATGAGACCATAATTGATGGATGGTTAAATACTGGTGATGTAGGAGAAATTGACTCTGATGGTTACCTAAGTATTACAGGAAGAAAGAAGGAGATCTATGTTAGTTCTAGCGGAAAAAACGTTGCACCATTAGTAATTGAGGAAACAATGAAGTCTATTCCGATTGTCTCCCAGTGTTTCTTGGTGGGCGATGGTCTTAAATATTGTTCTGCCTTAATCACGCTTGATTTGGGAGTGATCTTAAGAGATAAGTTAGGAATTGATCCTAATCAAATCCCAAAAGACCCTTATGAGCAGAATCAGATGATTGTTGATAATGGTAAAAATTTATCTGACTACACAGATAATAAAGAAGTTCATGCTGAGATATCTAAAGAAATTGATAGGCTAAACTTAAATTTTTCAAACCCAGAACAGATAAAGAAATTTTCAATATTGCCAAGAGATTTTTCAATTGATGAGGGTGAGCTAACTCCTACTTTGAAAATCAGAAGAAAACAGATTAATGATAATTGGTCTAATATTATTGATGGTATGTATTCTGAATAATATTTGATGGTTGATAAAGTTTCTTTTTTAGGTTGTGGCTCTTGGGGCGCAGCTCTTGGTTCAATATTAGTAGATAAAGGGGTTCAAGTTAATTTTTGGCACCGGGATAGTCATATAATAGAAAAAATGACCAAATCGCGGACGCATTATCTATTGCCCTCAGTTACATTTCCAGATTCAGTTGATTTTTTTTCCAATATAGATTATTCCATAGAAAATATTAATACTATCGTTATAGCTGTGCCTTCTCAGCATGTTCGTGAAGTTTTATCAAGGGTCAAAACTAAAATCAATGAAACGACACATATAATTAATATCGCTAAAGGTATTGAAAATCATAGTTTAATGACAATGAGCGAGGTTATAAATGATGTTTTGAACAATCAAGTGAAAATTATCACTCTATCTGGACCGAGCCACGCTGAAGAAGTTGTGGATAGGAATCCAACTGCAGTTGTCTCAGCATCAGAAGATATTTCATTAGCTAAATATGTTCAAGATTTATTTTCAACTAATAAATTCAGGGTTTATACAAATAATGATATAAAAGGTGTTGAGATTGGAGGATCAGCAAAGAACGTAATTGCTATTGCGGCTGGATTTTGTGATGGCGTTGGATATGGTGATAATACAAAATCTGCTCTTATCACACGTGGCATCAATGAGATATCAAAATTAGGTAAAAAGGTAGGTGCTAAAGCTGAAACATTTTTTGGGCTTACAGGTATTGGGGACTTGATTGTTACCTGTGATAGCGTGCATAGTAGAAATAGAAGACTAGGGGAATTAGTTGGAAGAGGTGAAAGGTTATCAAAAATATTATCTCAAAGCCATATGGTTGCTGAAGGAGTTAAAACTGCTCATTCAATTTATAATCTAAGATCTAAGCTCAACATTGAAATGCCTATTTGTGATTCTGTTTATCGTGTTTTATATGAAAACACTAATCCTATAAAAGAGGTTGACGCTCTAATGACAAGAGATTTAAAACCTGAATATTTAGATTGAAGTCGCATAATTCGACTTGCATAAGCACTCTTTATAGTATTTTAATTAAAAAATAAAAAGCCTATATTTACCGGCTTTATCGACGAGAATTAACCTGTATACCCTCGTAGTTCAATGGATAGAACAAGTGCCTCCTAAGCATTAGATGCAGGTTCGATTCCTGCCGAGGGTACTAAAAATAGGAAATAACATTTAATATGCTGAAACCTCAAAGAAAGATTATTAGAAAAGAGATAAAAAGAGACCCTTTTCTTGAAACTATAGACAAGATCGAATATAATTTTGAACAAAACAGAAAGACTTATTTATACATTGCTCTGGGCCTAATAGCAGTAATTATTAGTGGCAATTTTCTATTAAATAAACAAAGTCAAAAAGATATTGATTCAAATTCTGCTTTAGGTATAGCATTGGTAGCTTTTGATAATGAGGACTATGAAAATGCAAAATTTCAATTTGAGACAATATTATCAGATTTTTCAGGTACAAATAGTTCTAATATCGCAACCTATTATCTAGGAAAAATTTCTTTTGAAAATAATGACTTAACTAAAGCAGAATCATTTTTGAATGAATATCTTAATAATTCAGAGCCAGATATTCTTATCCCTGGAACAATTAAAATACTTTCAAATATCGCATTGAAAAATAATGAATTTGATAAAGCAATTAAATTGCTTGACAGAGGCCTACGTTTAGGCTTGGATAATAATATTAGTAATGAATTTAAATTATTAAAAGTTTCTATTCTTATTGAACAGGATAAAATAGAAATTGCCCAAAATATTCTAAATGAAATTTTGTTAGAAAAAAAGTTACCAATACACTTAAAACAACGCAGTGAGGAGTTAATTGGTATGATGTAGAATTTTATTTGTTCTGTTGTAATAATAGAACAAGTTTAATAATTTATCAAGTATGAAAAGTGGGTTGAAAGGCCCACTTTTGTTTTATAGACTATGGAAAATTTAAGAGAAATTATTGAAAAGCATATTACGCAGGACATGGAATTATTATCGGTAAAGATTGATTCAAGTTCGAGTTTTATTAAAGTTGTCATTGATTCTGCTAATGATATATCTGTAGATAAAACTGCTATGCTGGCGAAAGAAATAAAAAACAATGAGGATATTTTATCTAATTTTCCTCATGGAGTTAGGCTAGAGGTGGGAACTCCAGGAATCGGTTCAAGGCTAGAAAAGAATTTTCAATATAAAAAAAATATTGGTAGAAAAATTGAATTAGAGTATCGATCTAAAGATAACACCATTAAAGAAACGTTTTTATTAATAGGTAATAATGAAACTGGTATCAATGTTAAAGATGGTAAGGTTGAATATTATATTGATTATAGTGATATAATTAGTGCCAGAGTTAAAATTTCATTTGATTAGTAATGAGGAGGAGTTTTGGTTAATAGAGAACTAATAGAAGTATTTTCAGAGATAGCACGAGAAAAGAATGTTGAAAGATCTGAATTAGCCACAATCTTGGAAGAATTGTTTTTATATATAATAGAGAGAGAGTATGGAGACTCATCTAACTGTAGTTGTATCGTTAACCTAGATAAAGGAGAGATCGAGATATATGCAGAAAAAACAATTGTTGAGGAAGTAGATGATTATAAAGTTGAGATTACGCTTGAGGAAGCAATAGAAAAAGAGCCGGAGGCTGCTGAAGGACTAGTTGTTGGTGATGTATTTGTTGAGGTTATTGATTTAACGGTATTTGGTCGAAGGATTATCAATACTGCTAAACATTTCTTTGCTCAAAAGTTGCGAGATGTTGAGAGAAATTATATTTATGAAGATTATGCAAATCGCATTGGCGAGATTGTCATAGGAATTGTTCATCAGGTACAGCGTGATAATGTTTTCATTAATATTGATCAAGCAGAACTAAGACTTCCGAAAAATGAACAGATCCAATCCGAGAGGTTTAGACGAGGTGATACAGTTCGTAGTGTTATAAAATCTGTTGAAATCACCTCAAAGGGTCCAGATATTGTGGTAAGTAGAAGTGATAACTATTTTTTAAATAAATTATTTGAAATGGAAGTTCCAGAAATAGAAGATGGTATTATTGATATTACATCTATCGCTAGGCAACCAGGAGAGAGAGCTAAAATTATTGTACAGTCCAATGACAGAAGAATTGACCCTGTAGGGGCATGTGTAGGTATGCGAGGAAGTAGAATTCAAGCAGTTGTTCGAGAATTAAATAATGAAAAAATTGATATTGTTAATCATAGTGAGCAACCAGAAATATTAATTACTAGAGCTTTGTCCCCAGCGAAGCCGGTTAATTTGTATATTGATGAAGAGAAAGAATATTGTATAGCTATTTTTGAAGATGAAAACCTTGATTCTGCAATCGGTAGGAGTGGAATGAATATAAATCTAGCTTCAAGATTAACCCATTATAGAATTGACGCATATGGAGTAAATCAATATAAAAGATTACAAGATGATCAAAATACATTGTTGACCGAAGTAGGTGGTATAACAAAAAAAATTGGAGAATCTTTACTAGATGCGAATATTAAGACAGTGTTGGACTTGATGGAGGCTGATGAAGAATCATTATTGGAAATCACTGGCATTGCTACATCTACAGTAGAACAGATATATTCATCAGTACAGCAGTTTATTGAAAGAGAAGAACCTGAATTAGATGATGCCGAAGATAATATTGAAGATTTAGGTGATGAAGAAGAATAATATAAAGGTAATAGTATAGGTTAATAATGGCATTAATTAGAATATTTCAAATAGCTAAAGAACTAAATATATCCCACACAGATATATTATCATTTCTTAATACAAAAGGAGTAGACATAAAAAGCCATATGTCTCCAGTAGATGATGATGTGCGTAATCTTATCATGTCTGAATTTGCAAAAGATAAAAAGCTTGTCGATAGATTTAGAAAAGAACAGGTAAGAAAAGAAATTCATGATACAAGATTAAAAGAGAAACAAGAATCTCAGAAAAAGCTCCAGCTGTTAAGTCTTCAGGAACAAAGAAAAATAGAAAAGACAGAAAAGATTAAAAGTGAGAAAGAAAAACAGAAAGCAGAAAAAGATGTAATCGATGTTCCTGTCAGTAGAGATGAAAAGATGGCTGGTAGTAAAAGTGTTAAAGCAATAAAGAAAAAATATACTACTCCAAAAAAACAAAAACTCCGAAAAATTAATTTATCAAATATTCAATCGGAGATAGGTCATCCTGGTCCAAGCAAGCAGAGTAAAATCAGTAAAGATAAAAAAGAAGTCGCCTCTAAGAGCGTAGAAACAAAAGTGAAAGCAACATTAGCAGCGATTGGCACGAAGAAAAAGAAAAAAACGTATAAAAAATCAAAATCTAAAGATGACCTAGAAATACAACATGATGAAGAAATAGCAGTTTCTATAAAAGTTCCAGAGTTTTCAAGCGTAGATGAATTATCAAAAATATTTGAAGTATCATCTAGCGATGTTATTGAATTCTGTATTGAATTAGGTACACTTGCTACGATAAACCAGCGTCTTGATTGGGATGTAATTGAGCTACTAGCCAATCATTTTGGTTACAATGCTGAGAAAATTAAAGATGTTTTTGAAGATATATTTACTTTTGAAGAAACTGAAGAGGATAAAGAGAAAGCCACATCAAGATCTCCAGTTGTAACTGTCATGGGACATGTCGATCACGGAAAAACTAGTTTGCTTGATTATATTCGTAATACAAAGGTTGCAGCCGGTGAATCAGGTGGTATTACGCAACATATAGGTGCTTATAAGGTCAAGGTAAAGGAAAACAAGTTTATAACTTTTTTAGATACTCCTGGGCATGAGGCTTTTACAGCAATGAGAGCTAGAGGTGCTCAAATAACAGATATAGTTATTCTTATTGTCGCTGCTGATGATGCGGTAATGCCACAAACTAAAGAAGCTATTAGCCACGCAAAGGCTGCTAGTGTGCCAATTATTGTAGCTATAAATAAAATTGACAAACCTGGTGCAGATCCTGATAAGGTNAGAAGAGAATTGTCTGAGAACGATGTTTTGGTTGAAAGCTGGGGTGGTAAAGTTCAGGCAGTTGAAATTAGCGCACTAAATGGTGATGGTATCGACGATTTATTAGATAGTCTTCTATTAGAAACAGAAATACTTGATCTTAAATCCAATAAGGAATGTTTAGCGATGGGTACGGTAATTGATTCTAAGTTGGATAAGGGCTTGGGNCCTATAGGTACTGTTCTGATACAGAAAGGGACTCTAAAGATTGGTGATCCATTTATATGTAATGATTTTTCAGGAAAAGTAAGAAGTATAATGAATGAAATAGGCACACGTTTAAAAATCGCTGAACCTTCTGATGCTGTTCAATTGCAGGGATTTGAATCAGTTCCAAAAGCTGGTGATTTACTTGCGGTGATTGATAATGAAAAGGATCTTAAAAAAATAGCAAATGAGAGACAAAAAACTAGAAGAGAGATTGAACAGAAAAAAATATCATTTTCTCTTGATGAAATGTCAGCTTTAATTAAAGAGGGTTCAATAAAAACCTTGCCTATTATNATTAAAGGAGATGTTGATGGTTCNATTGATGCTTTATCTGAGAATTTAGTTAAACTAAACAATGATGAGGTTGANATTAANGTTATTCATAAAGCAGTAGGCATGGTCACTGAGTCAGATGTATTACTTGCTGAAGCTTCTAACGCTATTATTGTTGGTTTTAATGTCCAGGTCTCTTCCAATGCAAAATTACAAGCTAGTCAAGCTGGTGTTGATATTCGTATTTATAATGTTATTTATAATGTTGTGGATGAAATAAAATTAGCACTAGAAGGACTCTTAGAGCCTGATAAGGTAGAAAGTATATTGGGTAAAGCAATTGTTCAGCAACAATTTAAAATACCTAATATTGGATTTATAGCTGGTTCAAAGGTGACTGAAGGTATTATCCAAAGAAATATAAATGCTAGATTATATAGAGATGATGAATTAATTATTGAAGGTAAGATAGAATCATTAAAAAGATTCAAAGATGATGCGAAAGAAGTTAAAGAAGGTTTAGAATGCGGAATCGGGATAGTGGGTGCAAAGAAATACAGAGAAGGTGATTTGATTGAAGCGTATGAGATTAAGGAAATTAAAAGAACCCTGGAATAAATATTAATTTGAACCATAATAAACCCTATGACCGCATTGATAGAATAAACAATCAAATACTTGATATNCTGNGCGGNATCCNTAATAAATACATNGATTTAAATTATTTGGGTTTTGTGACCTTTACAAAAGTTNATGTTTCAAGAGACCTAAGAATAGCCAAAGTATTCTATAGCGTAATTAATCAAACTATATCTAAGGATAAACTAGATATAGAAATAAATAAACATAGGAAACCTTTTAAAAAATACATGGGGCCTGAGTTATCAATGAAACATACACCTGATTTAAGGTTTTATTTTGATGATACTTTTGAATATACTGAATATGTTTCTAGCTTAATGAAAAAATTAGATATAAGTGATAATTAATATTAATAAGCCGGTTGATTGGTCTTCCTTTGATGTTGTAAAAAAAATTAAAAATATTACAAAACATAAAAAAGTTGGGCATGGTGGAACGCTTGACCCATTTGCATCAGGGGTATTAATAATTGGCACAGAAAAAGACACGANATCACTATCTAGTATAACAAACTCTGATAANACCTATGAAGCTGAAATAGAATTGGGCAAANTCACTAATACATTAGACACTGAGGGTGAAGTAGTTCGCGAGATGCCAATCCCGATGATGGAGTCAAAAAATATAGAGTCTACATTACACAGTTTTATGGGCAAGCAGAAACAAATGCCTCCAATGTTTTCNGCAAAAAAACATAACGGGATCAGGCTTTATAAGTTAGCCAGAATGGGTAAAGAGATAGATAGGGAAGATNTTGATATNTTTATAAGTGATATANGNCTTATAGATTTTAATAGAAACAGNATAAAATTTAGCGTTGAATGTTCAAAAGGNACTTATGTAAGAGTTCTTGGTAAGGACATTGCTGAGAGATTAGGCACTGTTGGATATTTAACTGAGCTCACTCGAACCAAAGTTGGGGACCATCTAATAGATGATTCTTTATCAATAGAATTATTTCAGAACAAATGGAAATCTACAGAACAATAGAAAATTTTCTACCTTTATCTAGTAGTGTTATAACCATGGGTTCTTATGATGGATTACATAGGGGGCACTTTCAGATCATAAATCGTGTGCAAACTATTGCTGATTCTATGAGATCGGATTCGATTGTAATTACATTTGATCCACATCCTAGTCATGTTATTAAAAAAGGTTTTAAAAATGTTAAGCTAATCATGAGCATCGATAAAAAAATTGAAATTTTTAAAACTTTAAATATTGATAAGTTGATTATTTTAGAGTTCAATGATAACCTTATGAAAATAAATGCTAAACAGTTTATGGATGAAATAATTGTAAAATATTTAAATCCAAGATATATAATTGCTGGAAGTAATCATTTCTTTGGACACAATAGAAGTGGTGATTCTGCATTTCTTACTGATTATTGTGATGCAAATAAGATAGGCATTGAGATTGTAAATCCAATTGCTGATGGTAACGTTATTATTTCAAGTACTAATATTAGAAAATTAATTACAAATGGTTATATCAGGCGGGCTAATTATGAATTGGGTTCAATATTTGGCTTTAATGCAAAAGTTGTACATGGGTCAGGACGAGGTCGAGGGCTAAAGTTCCCCACTGCTAATTTACTGCCCATTGAAAAAAAGCAACTTCTCCCTAAAAAAGGCGTCTATTTTACTAGGTGCATTATTAATGGACTTACTCACTATGGAATGTGTAATTTTGGGACTAGACCAACCTTTGAAGAAGACGACTTAGTTTTGGAAGTTCATCTTTTAAATGATTATTCGGAAGACTTGTATGATCATATTGTTTGGATTGAATTTCTGGAAAGAATTAGGAGTGAAGTAAAATTTTCGTCTGCAAACGAATTAACAAAACAACTATTTAAAGATAAAAGTAAATGTCTTGAATTAAAAGACAAGTATGAATTGGGAGGGTAAAATGCCTATAACTAAAGAAGATAAAAAAAAAATTATTAAAAAATTTGGGGGAAATAAAAAGGACACTGGCTCTACTGAGGTGCAGGTGGCAATCCTATCCCATAGAATCTCAGAATTAACAGAACACGTAAAAATACATAAAAAAGATAAACACACTAGAAGAGGTTTAGTGCAATTGGTCTCACAGCGAAAGAAATTATTAAAATATTTATTTCGTAATGATTCAAATTCATATGTTAAACTAATTAATGAGTTATCTATACGTGGATAATAAAACAAGAATAGAAAAGAGAAATAATATATTATGATAAATGTAGAAAAAAAAATAGCGGGAAAAACCCTTACTATACAGACAGGTAAGATTGCTAGACAGGCAGCCGGATCTGTTGTTTTAACTTACGGTGACACCACTCTATTGGTAGCTGTAAATGCATCCAAAGAAGCGAGAGAGGATATTAATTATTTTCCTCTGCAAGTTGAATATAGAGAAAAACATTATGCAAGTGGTAAAATCCCTGGGGGATTTTTTAAAAGAGAAGCTAGGCCTACTGAAGGTGAGGTTCTTACTAGCCGTTTAACTGATAGACCAATAAGGCCTTTGTTTCCAAAAGGATTTAAGAATGAGACACAGGTTATGATTACTGTTCTCCAGAGTGATGGTGAAAATATGGCTGACACTTGGGCAGGTGTTGGTGCTTCTGCTGCTTTAATGATATCAAACATTCCATGGAATGGACCTATTGCTACGGTAAGAGTGGGTCAAATTGAAAATGAATTTGTGTTAAGCCCTACTCGTTTACAGCTTGAGGATTGTAGCCTTGAGCTAGTAGTCTCTGGTAATAAAGAAACTATTGTAATGGTTGAGGGTGAGGCTGATGAAGTAAGCGAAGCAGTAGTCGTAGATGCTTTAAAATTTGCACAAAGTCATATAGTTGAAATCATTGGCTTGCAAGAAGAGTTGGCTAGTAGTCTTACTGTGAATAAAATTGAAGAGTCTGCAGTAGAACTTGACCAGGTTTTAATCGATGCGGTTAATGGTAAAGTTGGTAACCAAATTAGTGATATAGTTAAGATCGTAGATAAGCAAGACCGTGATATAAAAAAAACAGAGCTTGTTAGCGATGTTTTATCTTCGCTAGAAGAGAATCATCCAGAAAAAGAAAAAGAAATAAAATCAATTATTGATGGTTATTTCAAAGATACTATGAGAGAAATGATTTTAGCAGACGGCTTACGTAGTGATGGTCGTGGGACTAAAGATATTAGAGAGATTACAATTGATCCAGCTATACTTAAAAGAGTGCACGGATCTGCTCTGTTTACTAGAGGAGAAACTCAGGCATTGGTAGTTACGACGCTTGGCTCAAAGCGTGACGAGATGATTATTGATAGTATGGATGAAGATTATAAAAAGAATTATTATCTTCATTACAACTTCCCACCATATTGTGTAGGTGAAGTGGGTAGAATTGGATTTACTAGTCGGCGCGAGATAGGTCATGGTAATCTCGCTCAACGTGCTATTAAACCAGCACTTCCTGATTATGATGATTTTCCATATACGATTCGTATTGTGTCAGAGATTATGGAATCGAATGGTTCTTCATCAATGGCATCGGTCTGTGGTGGGTCTTTATCTTTGATGTGTGCTGGTGCGCCGCTTAAAGGGCATGTCGCTGGTATCGCGATGGGCTTAATTACAGATGGTAAGCGCAATGCTATTCTTAGTGATATCTTGGGATTGGAAGATCATCTTGGTGATATGGATTTTAAGGTAGCCGGAACTCGAGATGGAATATCTGCAATTCAGCTGGATCTAAAGATCGAAGGAATCTCTTTTGAGCTTCTGACAGAGGCACTTGAACAGGCTCATGAAGGTAGAATGCATATCCTTGATAAGATGTATGAAGCTGTACCGGAGGCTTATGAGCTATCTCAATATGCTCCTAGGATTTTAACTATTAAAATTAATCCTGAAAAAATTGGTGGCCTGATTGGACCTGGTGGAAAAAATATTAAAAAGATTATTGAAGATACAGAATGTGAAGTTAATGTTGATGATGAGGGTATTGTCACTGTCGCTGGAAAAAATCCTGCTAAGTGTGAAGAAGCTATCAAGTTAGTAGAGGCCATTACATTTGATCCTGAAGTTGGAATGGAGTTCGATGGTAAAGTTACTAGGCTTATGACTTTTGGAGCGTTTGTAGAATTTGCACCTGGTAGAGAAGGACTTGTACACATATCAGAATTAGAGTGGCACAGGGTGAATAAAGTAGAGGATGTTTGTGGACCAGGTGACCCAATGAAAATTAAGCTTATAAAAATTGATGATCAAGGCAGACTGGATTTTAGTAGAAAAGCATTACTTGAAAAGCCAGAGGGATGGACACCTCCACCTAAAAGAGATAGAAATCATAATAGTAGAGATAGAGGAAGAAAGCCGTTCAAAGGCAGAAGATAAGAAGGTTGCAACTTAGTTTAGAAAAAGATTAAGACTAAGCTTGAAGTTAATATTATAGAAGAAATTAATTTATAATTCATAAACTTTATGTGATATATGTCACCAAGTATATCTGAACATTATCAACAAAGAGAGCCATCCGCTATTAGGAAAGCTCAATTTTTATTCAATTCTCGGAAAGATAAAAAAAATATTGAGGCTATTAATCTTGCTATAGGAAATATTACGCTTCCAATGCATCCAATAATGATTGAACGAATGAACTCTCTTGACCGCGGAAATTCACCATTTCATAATGGAGTAGTGAAATATACATCCAGCGTTGGGACTCAAGAGTGTCAAAGTGCTTTTATTCATTCTATTGATGCTGAATTGACAAATGATATATCTAATAAGGTAAAGTGTGTTGTTACAGATGGCGGTTCTCAAGCTATGGAGCTAATGCTTTTAGGCGTTTGCGGCCCTTCATCCGAAAAACCTATTTTATTTATTGATCCAACTTATACTAATTATATAGAATTTTCTAAACGATTATCTATTCCTATTACAATATTCTCTAGAAAGTTGCAGGATGATGGTAGCTACAGTGATATTAATATAAATGAAATTAGTAATATTATTGACGTAGATAATCCATGCGGAATAGTATT
Source organism: Fidelibacterota bacterium (assembly GCA_002713885.1). GTDB lineage: Bacteria > Fidelibacterota > Marinisomatia > Marinisomatales > UBA1611 > TMED80. The sequence goes on along the minus strand of PAVC01000018.1, from coordinate 17,422 downwards.
AATACCTGGAGATAATCCTACTGGTCAGCAGATTTCACAAGAATTAATAACAGAAATTGCTAAGGTTTGTGTAGAAAAGGATATATGGATTATCAGTGATGAGGCTTATAGAAGCTTATACTATACAGAAGCAGGGCAGTCAAGTATTTGGGCTTTGAAAAATGACATTGTCCCAGGCATAAATGGGAGAAGGATTAGTATAGAGTCTTCTTCTAAAATGTGGAACGCTTGTGGTTTAAGAATCGGTGCCTTAGTTACCGATAATCAGATTCTACATAATAAAGTTGCTTCAGAGTATACTGCTAATCTTTGTGCAAACGTAATTGGACAATATATTTTTGGTTCTATTTCAACTTTATCTAAAAATGAAATAAGNAACTGGTATCAAGACCAAAGGANTTATTATTATTCATTGATNAAAGATTTAAGAGAGNAATTACTAATTAATATTCCAGNGATAATCGTGTCTAACCCNGAATCAGCATTATATTTAGTAATTGATTTTAAAAATATTGTTGATGANGAATTTAACATAATAAATTTTATTGAATATTGCGCTANAAAAGGGAAATGTATGGTAGATAAAAATAATTATACCATATTACTTGCTCCAATGACTGGGTTCTATTTTAATGCTAATTGTGGAAAAACACAGGCCCGTATTGCAATAGTAGAGTCTAAGTCGTTAATAGAAAAAGTTCCACATATTCTATCCAAATTAATCAAGGATTATTTATATTATTTGAAACTTAATTAATGTTGACACAATAATTTGAATTAATTAATATAAAGTACAGGTTTAAGTATCAATATCAAATGAAAAGCGATATAAAAAAACTATATTATTCCATTGGAGAAGTAAGCAAAATGGTTGATCTTAAGTCATACGTCCTTAGATATTGGGAGACCGAATTTAAACAACTATCTCCTCCAAAAAATCGTGCTGGAAACAGAACATATCGGAAAAAAGATATTGATTTAATTATTAATATTAAAGATCTCCTTTATAATAAAAAATTTACTATTGAAGGTGCCAGATCTATGCTGGGTAGTAAAAAATCTTCTGAATCTCCATTATTAGATAAGCAGCTTGATACTATAAAAAAGGAGTTACTTGAAATTATACGCATCATTAATGAATAATTCGGAGCGTGGCGTAGTCCGGTAGCGCACTGCAATGGGGTTGCAGGGGTCGCAGGTTCAAATCCTGTCGCTCCGACCATAACTCACTAATTATAGATAATGTAATAATGGACAGCACATTTATTGTTATAAGCATTGTTTTTATTATATTTATTAATATTGCTAATTATTTAAAGGTATTGCGGTTGTCTATTCCTTTGGTAATGATATATTGTATTTTTTGCTTTAATTATTTGATTGACAATGAGAATAACCATTCTAATCCTCCAAAAAAAATAAATAAGCAGAATATTGATAAGCCCAAGTATGATTCTATAATGAAATTACATGTACCTATTGAAAATAAGAACAAAATTGGTATCGTTGAAAAGAAAATGATCAATAATGTTGTTAAGCCTAAGCCTATCTTATCCTATACGCCTAAACCTATTATGATTGATTCAAATGTAAATATATTAGAAGAGACTAATACAAATAAGATAACATCAGATTTGATTATGGTTGACGATTCTAATAATGAAAAAAATAAAAAACAAAATTCTGACTTAAAAACGTTAAAATTGAATGAATTAATGATTTGTCGCGGTATTTATAAACGTAATCCAATTAAACCTGGAATAAATTTTATCAATAGCGTCGATTCATTATTTTGTTACACAAAAATATCTAATTCTGGTCCTAAGCAAGAAATAAAGCATATTTGGTATTTGGAAGATATAGAGATGACTAGTGTAGCATATAATATTAAACCTTCATTTAACTATAGATCATGGAGCCGAAAGACTATATACCCAAATCAAACTGGTCAATGGAGAGTAGATGTTGTTGATTCATATGGTAATATATTAGGCACTAGGGACTTTACTATTAAATCAATTAGTAGTACCTATTAAATAATTGTTAAAAAATCTATTAGTAATATTTACTTTTGTATTGATAACATGTAATCGATCAGATATTCATGTTGCAATTGATATGAAATGGAAGATTATTAGTGATTTTCCTAATAATATTTTACTTTACCAAGGATATGATCAGCAAATACCAATTAGAGCATGGACTGTAGTAGTCCCTAATAAGAAAAAAAATAAAGTAAAAGTATTGGTCTCAAATGATTCAGATGGTTTAGATACTCCTGGAAATTTTGCAAAAGCCACTAATGCATTAGTCGTTATAAATGGTGGTTATTTTTCAAGTGGACAACATCCTACACATCATGTAGGATTATTAAAATCAGATAATATTCTTCATGAACCCGCTAGTAGTACTGTCATTAGAGATAATATAAGATACAATGTTACCAGGGGAGCCTTAGGGATATTAAATAATGGAGATATTGATATTGGTTGGGCTTCAACAAAAGGTGATTCAATATTAGTATGGAATAAACCTATTAATAATAGGCCTGGTAAACCTGGAATTTCGGATTTCGGGAATGCAAAATTCTGGGATGTAATTGATGCGATACACGCTGGCCCNATACTNATAAGCGATGGTAAAATAAACATAACTTCAGAGGAAGAAGTNTTTTTCAATACCCCTGTAGATGGAGTTCAGCCTAGATCAGCTATTGGCTACAGACTTAACGGNGATATCNTNATAATTGTTGTCGATGGTAGACANGTTGATAGTAGAGGNGTTTATCTAGAAGAACTAGCTATATTAATGTCACAATTCAATTGTCACGAGGCTTTAAATCTTGATGGCGGTGGGTCAAGCGCGCTTATTATAGATAAGAAATTGGTTAATCGTCCTATCGGTCTCAATACTCAAAGAGAGGTCATGTCAAGTATTGCTATTTTCTCTGAAAATTAAATGGGTTTAATTAAAAAATTATATGATTGGGTTCTCGGTCTAGCCCAAAANCCTAATGGCGATATATCGCTGGGTATACTGTCATTTTCTGAAGCATCCTTTTTTCCTATACCGCCAGATGTATTACTTATACCTCTTTGCCTTGGAAATAGAAAGAAGATATACTTTTTCGCATTTATATGTAGTTGCTTTTCAATAATAGGAGCAATTTTTGGTTATTATATAGGAAAATTATTATGGTGGAATATNCCCGGGACAGAATATTCTTACATTGCTAATATGTTTTTCGAATATGTTCCTGGTATTACTATTGATGGATTCAATAGAATCCAAGCTATGTATGATCGGTNNAATTTTTGGATAGTTTTTACAGCAGGATTTACACCTATACCATTCAAATTGATTACAATATCAGCGGGTACATTTAACATTAATTTTTTAATGTTTGTAGTGGCATCTATTATCAGTCGCAGTGCACGGTTTTTTATAGTGGCATCCTTAATAAAAGTATTTGGTGATCCTATAAAAGAATTCATTGAAAAATATTTTAATTTATTAGCTATAGCATTTACTATNTTATTGGCTGGTGGTTTTATTATTATTAAATATATAATTGTTTAAATGAAATTCATTATATAGCTCACCTAAGCTAACTTTTTTCATTTAATATTAATCAGTTCAGACCTGAATGNGATAGAAANATNTTTAATCCTTGTTTATTGTATTTATTCTATACGTCAACTATATTTAGATTGAGTATAGTTTTATGAAATATCTGTTCAATGATCAAAATATAGAAGATGACCAAGAGTGGTTTGAAGGGTTAGAACATCAAACAGATCCTGAAATGAAAGAAGCTGTTAAAATACAAGATCCAATTTCAACTATGACACTCACTAAGCCTCTAATAATTGATCTAGGTACAAGCCTTAGACATGTACTAGACAAAATGCAGGACAACAAAAGTAATTGTATTTTAACATTAGAAGATGGAAAACTNGGTGGAATCCTTACGGAAAGAGATATTTTATTAAAAGTCACTGGAAAAGGATATGACCTAGANTTAACCACGATTGATGAGTTTATAACACCTAACCCTGAATCAGTAACGAGTGATGATCCAGTGGCTTATGCGCTCAATAAAATGTACGTTGGTGGTTTTAGAAATGTACCAGTCGTTAATGACGAATTATATCCCATTGGGATTGTAAGCATATCTGATATCATAGCAACTATTGCAGATTATTTTCATGGTGAAATAATTAATCTTCCCCCATTAGATAAACTAGTAGATAAATCAACCCAAGAAGGCGGATAATAATTAGAATTTNNCCCTTTGTCTTTCTTGACGAAGATNTATTTTTATTTTGATAAATAATATGAAGAAGAGAAAGCAGTCACTAATTGACATAGGCTGGAGGGAGTGGATATCACTAACTGAGTTTAATGACTTCTATCTCAAAGCAAAAATTGATACAGGTGCGACAATGTCTGCTTTGCATGCAACGCACATAAAGGAATATGATTCTAAGGGCTCCAAATATGTTAAGTTTAGACTNCACCAATCAAAAACTTATAAAATGATAAAAAAGCCTATTATAGGATATAAAACAATAAAAAATTCNTTTGGTAAAAAACAAATGAGACCATTGGTTAATATATCAATTAAAATTGGTAACAGTGTCATTGAGACTGTTATAACTCTAACTAGAAGATCGCGTATGACNTATCCAGTTCTAATAGGTAGNTCATCATTAGGAAAGAATTATCGTATTAATCCAAAAAGATCATACCTGACCGGTAGAAATAANCCTAATTCAAAATGAATATTACAATTCTTTCAAGAAATAAAAATTTATATTCAACAAATAGGCTCTATAACGCTGGCACAAAGNGAGGNCATAATATAATAATCGTTGATTATCTAAGGTGCTATATCAATATAGGACAGAATCAATCAGCTATTTATTACGATGGAAAAAAACTAGANAATTGTGATGCTNTTCTCCCTCGAATTGGTGCCTCTCAGACATCATATGGCACTGCAATCGTGAGGCAGTTTGAGATGATGGGTAATTATTGTATCAATACGTCTGATGCAATAAAAGCTTCTAGAGATAAGCTTCGATCATTACAGATATTAACAAAGCATGGCATTGANATGCCTGTAACTGGATATGCCANTCATACGATGGACATTCATGATGTAATTGAAAAGGTTGGTAAAACCCCGTTAATCATGAAATTGCTTCAGGGCACCCAAGGAAATGGTATGGTTTTGGCAGAGACTGTGAAGGCAGCAGAGTCAGTGATGAACGCGTTCAAACAAGTAGATGCTGATATTCTAGTCCAGGAGTTTATCAAGGAATCTAGTGGTATTGACATTAGAGCGATTGTTGTTGGAAATAAAGTAGTGGCGGCTATGCAGAGAGTTGCTCCGGTCGGTGAATTCCGATCGAATGTGCACAGAGGTGCTACAACGCAACATATAAATCTGACACAAGAAGAAGAAGATATAGCGGTCCAATCAACAAAAGTGTTGGGGCTGATTGTAGCTGGAGTAGATCTAATGAGATCGAAAAGAGGCCCACTAGTGTTAGAGGTTAATTCTTCACCAGGATTACAAGGGATCGAACTTCTAACCGGAGCAGATGTAGCCGGGGAGATAATTAGTTTTATCGAAAAAACTTGTGATAAGAAATAAAAAGGTTCTATTATAACTAAAAGAAAGTTTGCTTTTGTAGCCCATCCGTTATCCTCTGAATATATAAGAAATGTTATACATATCCCGGATAGACTGGCTACCAGGTGGGTTATGAATTTTCTTGAAAAAACCATCGCCTATTCACCACCATTAGTATATTCAAAGATAGAGGGTATTAAATCAATTGATGGTACAGAAGCAGAGGGCTGGATTATTACTNTTGGAGGAACCCCAAAGCAAATGATGTCACGTGACCCTGANTTTACCTATAAACGTCTTATANCTGCTTCAAGAATGGCTGAAAAACTTGGNGCACANATAATGGGCCTAGGTGCTTTTACAAAGGTTGTTGGTGATGCTGGCGTGACAGTAGCAAAGCATTCACCAATNCCAATAACTACTGGAAATAGCTATAGCTCTTCTGCAGCATTATGGGCAGCAGCAGATGCCATGAAAAGAATGGGCCTAGTTAAAATGCCTGAGGGTGAGGAAAAATTAACAGCTACAAGTATGGTTATTGGTGCTACCGGAGCAATCGGAAGCGTTTCTTCAAGACTCTTGGCTATGGTATTTGATGAGGTTGTTCTCTGTGGAAGAAATGAACAAAAATTATTAGACTTAAAAAACTCTATTCGCCATGATAATCCTGATACAAAACTTTTAACAACGATTGAAGCGGATTCTTATCTACCGGATGCTGACCTAATTGTGACTGCCACATCTGGTGCTGGAAAAAAAATATTAGATATTACTAAGGTCAAACCAGGGTGCGTAATAACTGACGTAGCGAGGCCACTAGATTTAAAACCTGAAGATATAGCCACTAGACCAGATATAATGTATATTGAATCAGGAGAAATCGAAGTCCCGGTTAAGAATAATCTAATCATGCGTGACATACAACTTCCTAAAAATGTTGTATTCGCATGTATGGCTGAGACAATAGTATTAGCCCTAGAAGGTCGGTTTGAGGAGTTTACGATAGGACGAAATATTAAATGGAAGAAGGTCAAAGAAATATATAAACTCGGTCTAAAACATGGAATGAAACTAGCAGCAATCTCAGGTGTCAATGGCGTTTATAAGCAAAAAGATATTGATAAAATTAGAGATCTTGCATTGAAAGCGAGAGCGAATAAAAGGCAATGAAAAGTATACCCAGGTTTCATCTTGCGTTTCCGGTTCATGATTTAAATGAAGCTCGAACATTTTATGTAGATATACTGGGATGTAATACAGGCAGAGAATCAGATAAGTGGATAGACTTTGATTTGTATGGACACCAAATTGTTGCACATCTATCTCCAGATGATTGTAGCCCTGTTAGTACAAACCCAGTTGATAAGGATAATATACCCTGTAGACATTTTGGCCTCATCCTGGAGTGGAGAAAGTGGGAACAACTAAAAAATAGAATCAAAAAATTAAATCATGGGTTTCTGGTTGAGCCAAAAACTAGATTCAAGTCTGAGCCAGGAGAGCAGGGAACTTTTTTTATTAATGATCCCAGTGGCAATGCCCTAGAGTTTAAGACATTCAAAACAGATTCAATGGTGTTTGAAAAATCCTAGATGATTAAATTCAATTAATGAGAAGATATTTATTCATCTTTTTTCTATTCTTTGGAATTACTGATGCACAAAATGATTTTTCTTTAGAAGATGTAAACCCTGCCTCGGATACGTATGGACAATATGTAGGCCCTTCATACTTCAATGATAATATTTGCGTTATAGGGTTTTTCCATGAGTACTGAGGTACCTGTAGAGCCCGGTTCGGACTCCTCAATGATATATATCTAGACCTTTTATCTCAAGGTATAAATGATGTAAAAATCATTGGAATGGGTAAAGATGAATATTCCGGATCACTTGATGGAATGATTGAAGGCAGAATACTACCATGGGTACAAGATAGTAGTGCCGATGGTTATCCGGTATGGTCTGATTTTGGGGCTAATCAGAGAGACGTATTTTTCCTTGATTACGAAGGTATGATAGATACATCATTTAACAGTACACCATATAACCCATCAGACCCTGATGATGTTCTTTATCTAACGAACTTAATCTTATCTATGAGAGAGGATGATCCTGTAATATATACTGGTCCAGTTTGGCACGTAGATGATGCTGGCTCTAATGAAACCGGAGATGGCTCTGAGAGCAACCCATTTGCGACAATCCAGTTGGGTATTGAGTCCGCAGTAGAAGGTGATACAGTTTTGATTGAGCCAGGTACTTATTTTACCAGTAATTCGATATACAATAAAAATATCATACTCGGGTCAAGATATCTGATGACGGCTGATACGTCTTACATAAGTACTACGATTATTGATGGTACTGGTGAAGGTTGTCCGCTAATGATTTACGGCAATGATATAACCAATGCCTGCAGAGTCACAGGCTTAACAATTCAGAATGGTACTACTGGTTGTGTATATGGGCAAGGGGGTGGTTTATACGTTGAAGGAACTGACCCAAGACTGGATAATTTGATTATTAAAAACAATCACTCTACAAATTTTGGTGGAGGCATATGTATTAAATTTGATTCTTCTCCTTTGCTGGATGATATTATCATAAAAAATAATACAGCTGATGAATTAGGCGGCGGCATATATGTAGACTATAACGCAAGCCCTGTAATGAATAATATAGAAATAGTAAATAATTCTGCATTGCATGGCGGAGGAATTTTTGTATCTCAAAACTCCCAGGTTATAATAAATAATACTCTCATTGCACAAAATTATGAGATGTTAGATATACCTGATTATCCTATATACACTACCGAAGGATATGGTGCTATTGAAACTACTGGCTCTACAATTTCATTAAATAATTGCACGATTACTGATAACCTTGGTGTCGGAATGTTATTAAAAAATGGTTCGCAAGTAACAATGATCAATTCAATTTATTGGTTTAATGAGTCCATAACGATGACAGATAGTTCCGACCAAGAAACAAATATATTATCCGTGTCATATTCGGATATTCAATTTGGATGGGATGGAGAAGGAAATATTGACATGAACCCACGATTTTGCAGCCCTGATAACGTGAATTATTATTTATCTGCAAACTCTCCGGTAGTTGGTGTTGGAGAAAATGGTACTAATATGGGTGCATTTGGCATTGGGTGCAATATATCAGTTGACTGGGATTTTTCTATTGGCGAACCAATTATAACAATAGAAGGGATTGATGGCGATTGGAACCCGGGAGAATCAATTTCTATTGAAATGGATTTTTGTAATAATTCAGATATCGGTCATATGTTTTATCCCGGTGTCATCCTAGTGTCAGACACAAATCTGGTTTCGATTTCGAATAGCCACTATTGGTTCTATGGTATGGATCCTAATACATGTAACACAGTAAACTTTTTCGTTGTGGCAGATTCTTCTGTCTCTTCTAGTACGATATTAACATTTAGTGCTTACGCAGAAGCTTTGAACTGTGAAAATCAGCCAGAATACTGCATAGTTGCTGATACTGTTAATTTTGATATATCGATATTAGTCGAGAATACAGAAATGAGCATTAATGAGCATATACCTCTAGCTTTTAAAGTTTACAATGCCTATCCAAATCCTTTCAATCCAATCACATCAATAGATTATGATTTACCGGAAGACGGGTTTATTAACATCACTATCTATAGCATGATGGGGAACATAGTTAAAACACTTGTAAATGGTCCACAAACAGCAGGAAATAAGACTATTCAATGGAGTGCAACGAATGATAGAAATGAACCCGTATCTGCAGGATTATATCTATATACGATACAAACTNGCGAGTTTAGACAGACCAAAAAGATGATTCTATTAAAATAAGTTAATATTTATTGTATTGGGAAATATAGTAAAAGAGGCATGCGTCGAAAGATTAGATGAGGCTATCCTTGCCGAAAAAAACGGTGCCGGCAGGATAGAACTTTGTTCCCGTCTAGACCTAGATGGACTAACCCCGCATAGAAACATGATTAAAGATGTTATGAACAGTGTGAAAATTCCTGTAAAAGTTATGATTCGTCCTAGAGGAGGAAATTTTGTTTATCATGATCAAGAGTTAGATGTAATGAAAGATGATATATTATATTGCAAACGTGTAAAGGTCTCAGGGATAGTTTTAGGTGTATTGAAAGNGGATAAAACAGTTAACCTAAGAGCAANCAGATTATTATCAGATATGGCCACTGGCTTAGAAATAACTTTTCACAAAGCAATAGATGAGGTTAGTTCAATATTTNCCGAATTAGATAGATTGAGAAAGACACAGGCTGTAACTAACATTCTTACCTCTGGANGCGCTGATAGTGCTATGAAAGGAAGTGATATACTAAAAGAGATGGTTAACAGATATAATGGCCAATTAACAATTATCGCTGCTGGAAAGATAACAGAANAAAATATTATACAGGTTCATGAATCCATCGGCGCNCAAGANTATCATGGTAGAAAAATAGTAGGAGATCTNAGNCCAAATTAAATTATAATTAATTAATTTTTTGTTTATAATTTAGTTTTAAATAAAAATGGCACTTCATTAGTATTATTAGAGGAAATATATGAACGCAACGATNGGATATTTTATTGGTTTTTCCCTGGGCTGTATAGCAATGTTCATGGCTATTAAATTAGATTTTTCGGCTATCGCAAAAATGATACTGATATTCTCATTGTTAATCGGAAGTGTGATCATAAGTTGGGCCGGTGATGAATAGATTGTTAAATCATTTGAATTATGTATTGTCTATATCAATGCTGATAATCATTGGCTGTAACGTAGACGAGATTCCTCCTGAGATTGCTAGCGGGATAAGAGGATGGTTTACGATCGATGAGAATAATATTGGGGTAAACATTACCTGGCATCATGCAGAGGACACGGATCTAGAAAAATATATTATCTATAAGGGTAAAAACGGATTGTCTCCAGAAGAGNTTGGGGAAACAGAAGAAAATNATTTTATGGACACGGAAGTAGAATGGCTCGAGCTGTACGAGTATTACATTCAGTCTGTAGATAAAATTGGCAACAAGAGTGAACTGTCTGACTCTTTTTTAGTGAGAATATATAGTGGCAGTGGCAGGTGGGATATTCCCGGATATGATTCTTCATATTTATGTATTAANCATAATCAAACGATAAACACNGGCTCAGGGTCAATTCAGCAAAAAGGATATCACCTGGCTGATGGGTATGAACTAATAATTAATGATGATCTTGATGACTCAACAGCGGCCATTGGTATTGGTGACACTGTCTTCTCCAAAATGTTGTTTTCAGCCTGCAGTGTTGATTCTTTATACTGGGAGGCGAATGGTTGGATGACATATCAGTATACAGTGGTGGATACTACGGTTAATGGGGACACTATTAGCACCTCAACAAATCATTTTCCGGTGTACTATACATTAGATATTTCAGATCCCAGTTCTGGGGCAATATCATTCTCGTCACCATTGTTTAATAGTATAAACATAGAGCACTCACTCAAATACTGTAATGGTAATCTAATATTTGACTAGCTACCGGTACCACACTCTTGATTAGATAGAGGTCCCTCGGTTCCAAAGCTGTTTACTGCGCTAACTCTAAAGCAGTTTTCCACACTTTCTGTGCCAGTGTATATGTGTGTGTTATCTTCTACCTCAATAAGAAACACATCATCCATATACACTCTGTATGCAGACGCATCTTGGACAGATGTCCAGTTAAGCTCAAACTCTGATGACGATACAATCAAAGATAATACTGGAGCCGTAACCTCTGGATGTGTTGTGATACTAGAAGCAATAGACTGTGGCCCCTCGTCACCATTATTATCAAGGCAAGAGACTGTATAGCTGTAGCTGGTATTATAATCAAGATCATCGTCAACATAGGTTAACTCTGTGCCAGTGTATATCTGTTCGCCATTACGATAGAGCCTGTACTGACTTGCATCACTAACAGAAGACCAGTTAACAGTTATCGTATCCTGATTCACTATACCACTTAAGTTTTCTGGTGCCGGTATTAACGCTTTATTACAAACAGATTCNGAACGAGGTCCCTCAATATTANAAGAATTCACNGCAGATATTTCGTAGCAGTAAATCGTTGANGGNGTAACGGTCTCATCAGTGTATGNAGTNTCTGTTGTTTCTGTGATAAANTCATCGTCNCGATAAATGAAAAATGTTTCTGCATCATATGGAGTTTCCCAAGACAGGCTTAATTCACCAACGCCCTGTGTTACAGATAAATTGTTGATAGTCTCCAAATATGAATTTTCGACTGTTACATATATTGACAGAGCTGTGGTTTGATTATTGCTTGAGTCAGTGGCAATCGCGCTAATAAGATGAGTAGATTCATTAGGGTATTCATATGTGTTCCATATATAGACATAAGGACTATCAGTTAAAGTTACTTCTAGTGTATCATCAATGGCTAAAAAGACCTGCTCAATCCCAATATTATCTTGAGCAAAGATTCGCACCTCTACTGAGTCACTAACCATTGTCCCTGTTACCGGAGAGAGTATAGCGATTACTGGGGGTGTGTTNTCGTTAGCTGACGGGTCATTATTTACTGTTACTGCTATAGGCTGAATATTGAAAAAATTTCCATGTTCGTCATTTATTTTTGCCGAAATAAAGTGTTGATTATCTTCAGAATAATTTTCTGTGTCCCAATCNTAAGTATATGGTGACTCTGTTAGTGTAACAATATTCTCACCATTTATATATAGATCAACTGAGCTAACGCCAATATTGTCGGAAGCGGCAATTAATATTTCCACATCTCCACTGACAGACTGACCTGCATAAGGCTGTGCGATAAAACCTGAGGGTAATACATTGTCCTCATTATTGACGTAAACGGCTATCGATTGGCTCTGATCTGTTAGATTGCTGGTGTCGTACGTTTTTGCGAACCAAATGTGTTCACTGTCTTCTGCCTCATTTTGTGTGTTCCAGGATGCCTCATAGGGGTAACTATTATCAGTGCTGTATAGATCTGTATTATGATAAAATTCTACTTTACTAACGGCTACATTGTCAAATGCGGCGGCGTTTATACTTATACTCCCGCTCACAGTTTGGTTAGCTGCCGGGCTTGTAATTACCACGGATGGTGGTGTTGTGTCATCGATCACGTTTTCCTCGTTATCTACAAAAACTGTCACCGGCATTAGATTTGTGTTGTTGCCACTGCTGTCGGTAACCGTTGCAGAGATAAAATGATCCATATCTTCTGTATAGGTTGTAGTGTTCCAAACATATTCATAGGGCGCNCTTTGNTCNACCACGCTAAAACTTCCGTCGATGATAATTTCTACTTTCTCTACTTTTTCATTATCAAATGCGTCTATCTCAATNGTTACGTTACCAGAGACTACAGCTGCTGCAGGAGGATAAACAATGTTACCCGTTGGAGGGGTAGTATCAACCTGAATATTTTCTTCATTATCGATGTATACGCTTATTGGGCCCAGGGTGATATGGTTATTGCTGGCATCNTTAANCTGGACANTTATTACATAATAATAATCATCAAACTCAAGTGTAGTGTCCCAGTCATATATGAATGGGACAGTGGTTTTTACGCCTACGGAGTCTCCGTTAATATAAAAGACTACTGATTTCAATGAGTCATTATCATCTGCCTCAGCGATAATGCTTATNGANCCATTTAATACTTGGCCGCTAAAAGGATAGAGCAGAGATCCNGTAGGTTTGATATTATCATTATTATCNACCATTACCCTTACGGGACTCGTTTGATTATCATTGTTCGCATAGTCTACAGCACGTGCACGAATATTGTGAAATTCATCCTCGGTATATTCTTTTGTATTCCAGTTGTACTCATAAGGCGCCTCCATAGAGTCAAGCACAAGAGAGTCATTGATAAATAGCTGAACGAGGTTTACTTCATCATTGTCAGACGCATAGATTGTAACCAAAACAGAGTCTGAAAGTGTTGCATTATCCGCCGGGTTTGTTATGACAACCAGCGGAGCGGTAGTGTCTGGCTCGGGGGGTATCTCAAAAAGGGGACCCTCGCAGCTTAGGAATAATACCATGATAATCAGGAAATATTTTGATTTAATGATCATTTAATTATTTACCAGNACTAAAATCGGTTGTGCAAAGCTAATGTTNCCAGCAAGATCTACNGCTCTCGCAGACAGTGCATGNGGATCATTGTGGCCTAGTGTAGTGTCCCATAGGTACGTATATGGCGCTGNTTCAGATGTACCTANTGATTCTCCATCAATGAAAAACTCAACCAAAGATATACCGCTATCATCATTTGCCAGTACCGTAAAATTAACCGTGCCTGCTACCGTTTGTCCATTGGNNGGGCTGGATATGACTACGATAGGGGGGCTTGTATCATTTGGAATATTATTTACATATACGCTGACAGAGGGTACCTCAAAAATATTATCAGATGGATCTGTTATTTTAGCTCCAACTATGTGGTTTAAATCTTCTGCCTCTGTGGATGTATCCCAGTCATACTCATATGGCTCTTCGGTGTCTGCATGGACAAGTACATTGTCAATGTAAAATTCTACCTGGCTGACCTCATCATTGTCTTCCGCATAAACGCTAATAGTTTCCACCTCGGATACGCTTTGACCAGCATAAGGATAGAGGATGCTTCCACTTGGGCTGATATTATCATAGTTGTCAAGATGTACCGTAATCGGCGTGCTAGGACCTTCATTGTCAACTAGATCATAGCCGATTAATGAAATTATATAGTCCTGATCATCTGGGAAATGATTTGTATTCCATGTGTAATTATAGTCAGGGCCGATGCTGTCTATGTAAACGAGATCTGCGTTAATAAAAAATTCGACTCTATCTATTCCGCTATTGTCTGTTGCTAAGGCTTCGATGAACACATCGCCGCTGACCGTTTGTCCTGATGCCGGCTCTATAATTACTACGTTTGGGTGTATACTGTCTTCGTCAATATTGTCTACCCATACATTGACAGAGGTTAATACTGTGGTATTGTTCCAGCCGTCTACGAGTATAACCTGGATGGTGTGTTCGCCTTCACTCTCTTCTAAAGTATTCCACTCATATGAACCGGTGCAACTCGGTCCATTGCAGTCAATCGTGCCGTTTAGCTGACCATCGATATAGAACTCAATATAGTCTACCAACTGATCGTCTGCTGCGGTGACCTGGATAAGCGCATTCCCGAATACTGTTGACCCAGCGGGCGGGCTTGTTAGTGCCCCAGTTGGTGGAGTAACATCCGTAGGCAGTAGGTTGTTGACGGTAACGCTAATAGGAGGTATTGTTGTTCTATTATTATCAATATCAACAATGACAGCATATATTGAATAGACCAGGTCGTCAGCCTCTTCCTCAGTGTTCCACTGATAACTATAGGGCTCCGTCAGCCGGGTTATCTTTAGATCATTGTTTACCAATATACTGACATACTGAATGGTTGTATTATCGCTGGCTTCTACCTCGATGTCAACGACACCGTTTACGCTCTGTCCAGTGATTGGATTTTTTATGTAGCCTGTTGGTGCCTCATCATCCTGATTATCGACCTTCACAATTACAGGAGGGCCTATATAACTGTTACCCACAAGATCAACCGCCCTAAAGGTAATAAAATAATTTTCATTTTCTATCCAACGTGAGTCTTGTGTGTCCCAGTCACCGTTCCATATATCTCCGGACTCGTTAGTGGTCGAGTCGATGCTCTGATAGCGNTCTGCGCTCTGCGCTTTTATCATAAAAAAGACAGTATCAACCTCTTCGTTGTCTATNGCAATCACCTGAAGGGTTGTGCTGCCTGAGACCGAAGAGCCGTCTAGTGGACTGACGATATAGCCACTAGGGGGAGTCTTATCCGGTAGCTGTATTATTGTAGGATTATCCGTGGTACATGAAAATGACACCAAAATAGCAGCAAGCAGAAGAGGCAGTTTATAATTATATGATCTATACATTGATAATATGATTCTAATTAAATTTTTTCCTTATAGATGAGAAAATATATTTTCCGATCTTGCTTCTTTCCACTCGGACAAGAGTTTTTTGGATAAACGACTCCACAATATGCTTGGGAGAAAATACATACATTGTCCTTGGATATTGTGTATCTTTTTCCAGGGGATGAAAATAAAACGACCTTTTATCTTTNTAGATGTCCCAGACCATTGAACCGANCACTGATANAGGTATAATATACGAGACAGAAGCATATGTCACNCCNGTGGGCTTTCGATTAAGAAAATTGATTGCCGGAAGCAGGTCATTATACTGGTCCCATACCTGCGGTGAGAATCGACGACTTTTATCCCATTTCTGTCTTGTTTCTAAAGCGGCTGAAAGGATAAACGAGCTAAAGCTATACCAGAATCCTCTTTCTGCNGCATAGTGCATTATGGAATAGTCTGTCTGAATCTTATACACATCAAGCGNNGGCATATAGAACGANGTATCGTTGGTGCCATGGACTAATATTTCTGGGAATATACGGTTTGCTGANAACTCAATGTTATTAAATGATATACTGTCATTATCNAGAGTAATAATTTTTCCGGTTCTGTTTGTAATGCGACGAAGGTTTTCATAATAGCTCCAATCATAGTGGTATATCCTNTCGTAATCATTATAAATAAAATATACTTTATCAATGTCCATTGTCGATGTTTCGCTGTTATTTTTACTTTTATAGTAAACGCGATCAAGGTCAATCGAGTCAATAATCGCAATTATTGTGTTCCCCTTGTGATCAACGATCACATGGTTCACGTCAGTGTCCAGACTGTCAGCAGACAGAGTTGCAAGAGTAAATATGAATATTTCTAGTATTCGTTTCATAGCATGTAAATTACGATGGTCTTATGAAGTGTCAAATTCTACAGTTTAGAAGTATTTTATTGCTAATTCTACTGGTTCCACTGTGCGGTCAGCCCAAAGTAAGTGTAGATCTTGGCATGGGCTTCTATGAGCCAACNATGAAAGGATTTGATAAAAATGATCTGGTCGCCTTTCCCACTGGAAATTTTATCACCAGAAATATTCTATTTAATTTTAGTACATATTATGAATTTTTTCACAATGCCAGGATAGGATATAATGTACTGAAATCTGTCGATATCGGAAGNCTAGAGGGCTTTGAGACCAGTAANCCTGTNTTCTATAGGACAATTAGCTATCGAATGTTTCCGCTGGAGACTTTTTTCAGNNTGAAGCCNAAGNNAGAGCTNAACTTTACACTGACTCCGATCTGGGGAAGAGGNAGGATTNCCNTAGAGACAAAACCCGCCAGCTCAGNANATGGNGAGGGNCACACAATCACCGATGATTGGAACGAACTCTTAAANAGCTTTGGAGATGAGAACCCTTTAAGCCAAGTTGCATCAGAGAATGGCATGCGATCAGACTGGCTTGGGTACTCTGGAATGTTGGGATATAGATATTATGTTAGACCATGGATAGGGATCGATTTCAAGATGGGATTTTTAAATAATAATTATAACAAAGATAGGTGGAGATTTCAGGGTAAAAAAGTAAAAGGCCCTGACATGAAGATTGATAAGATTCCGATCTTTAGTCTAAAAGTAGTCTACGCATTAAAATGATGAAACTCATTCTATTGATTATCATCGGCTCTGGAGTCTCTTTCTCACAGGATGAAGAAAAAAAAGAGGAAAATCCGTGTGTTGATCCTACCATCAGCTATGCCAGAAAACATGGTGTAAAGG
>PAVC01000017.1 GCA_002713885.1 Fidelibacterota bacterium | reverse complement strand
TATGCCTACAAAAGAAGAATTAATTGCCGGTAGAATGACCAAAAATGAAATACAAGAACATTTAGAAGTTGATGCCCTTTTATATCAAGATATCAGCGACCTTGTTGAAGCGGTAACAAGAAGAGGAGATCATTACATTGATAAACCCTGCATGGCATGTTTAGATGGAAATTATATTGCAAACGATATTGATTTAAATACAATTGATAAAATAGGTCAAATGAGAACTAGTCATAGAAACGGGAATTAATAATTATTTTAAATAATAATGATATATAAAATACTAGTTGTTGGTTCTGGCGCACGCGAACATGCAATAATCAAATCACTCAATCGGTCGAGGTATCAAAAAGAGATTTATTGCATTGCATCAAATATGAACCCAGGAATTAATGAGCTCTGCGAGGATATTACAATTAATGATATAAACAACTGTTCATCGGTAGTTAGATATGCCCAAGAGAAAAATGTACAAATGGCAATAATAGGGCCAGAAAATCCTTTAGCTGCAGGTGTTTCAGATGCTCTTTGGAATTGTAATATTAAAGTTGTGGGGCCCAAGAAGGACATGGCGCAAATAGAAACATCTAAATCGTTCACTAGAGACTTATTTAAAAAATATCAAATACTAGGTGGTGCGCAATACAAGACATTTTATTCAATGGATGGTGTATCAGAATTTTTACAANAATTAGGTAATGATTATGTAGTAAAGTTTGATGGCTTAGCGGGTGGAAAAGGAGTGAAGGTTTCAGGGGAACACCTAACTAATAATAATGATGCAATAGATTATTGCCAAGAAATAATAGATAGTGGCGGAAAGTTTGTAATTGAAGAAAAATTTGTTGGCGAAGAATTTTCATTAATGAGTTTTTGTGATGGAAAATCATTAAAACATATGCCAATTGTACANGACCATAAAAGAGCATATGAGGGTGACTCNGGACCAAACACTGGCGGAATGGGAACATATACAGATTCTGATCACCTGCTCCCCTTTTTAAATACTGATGACGCNAATGAAGCTAAAATGATAAATGAAGCAACAATTAATGCGCTGCGGGACAAATACGATGACAAATATAAAGGCATTCTTTATGGTGGATTTATGGCAACCAGAGATGGTGTTAAACTGATTGAATATAATGCAAGATTTGGCGATCCCGAGGCAATGAATGTATTATCATTATTAGAGACAGATTTTATTGATATTTGTTTTGGTATTACAAATTGTGAGCTTGATGAAATACANGTTCAATTTAAAAAACAGGCTACCGTTTGTAAATATGTTGTACCCGAAGGTTACCCAGATAACCCAACTAAAGGCCAACCCATTAATATTAATAATATTACAAATCTTGATCGNTTATATTATGCATCTGTTGATATAGAAAACGGCCAGCTTATTGAATTAGGCAGTAGGACTATGGCCGTTGTGGGCATGGCTGATACGATTTCTGAAGCGGAAGTTTTTGCAGAAAGAGAAGTATCATCGATTATAGGACCTCTTTTTCATCGACAGGATATTGGTAAAGACTTTTTAATCAAAAAACGCATAGATAACATGAATTCATTAAGATGATAAGACTTGGTGTTTTAGGATCCACAAACGGTACAGATTTACAAGTCATTATAGAATCAATAAAAGCAAAAAAACTAAATGCGATAGTTAATGTTGTCATCTCAAACAAAAAAAACGCATATATATTAAAACGTGGTCAGAATCATGGATTGCCATCAATATTTATTAATCACAAAAATAAAAAACGTGAAAGTTTTGATTCAGAATTAACATTAACACTCAAAAAATATAATGTAGAATTTATTTTGCTAATTGGATTTATGAGAATACTTTCATCATCTTTTTGTAAACGATGGAGGCATAAAATTATAAATGTTCACCCATCATTATTACCAAAGTACAGTGGTGGTATGGATATGAATATTCATGAACAAGTAATTAAGAATGGAGATAAAGAATCAGGGTGTACTATTCATTTTGTTACAGAGAAATTAGANAAGGGTCCAATATTGATTCAAAAAAAATGTAAAGTAAACACAAATGAAACCCCTGAAACATTAAAAGTTAAANTACAGGAATTAGAAGGAAATGCATTTGTTGAAGCAATAAATCAAATAGCAAAGGATAATAATTAGATTTAGGATTNTAATGGATAAGAAAGAAATATTAAATCAAATAGCTATCTTTCAAAAAAATACAATGACAGATCATCTTGGTATTGAAATNACAGNTTTTGATAAANGTNGTATAGAAGGTAAAATGCCANTTNATGATAGAACAAAACAACCATATGGATTNTTACATGGTGGCGCAAGCGCAGCTTTTGCGGAAACACTTGGCAGTATCGGTGCGGGAATGCAAATCGATTANCATAAAAAATCAGTTGTAGGAATTGAACTAAACGTAAGTCATTTACAGTCAATATCAAACGGGTGGGTTTATGGGAAAGCAGAAGCAGTCCGCGTGGGGAGAAAAATCCAAGTCTGGAATATTGATATATATGATGATAAAAACAATCTTATCTGTAAAAGCAGATTAACCCTTGCAGTAATTAACAATAATGATACAAAAAAACACACTTAATAAAGAACCTATCAGGGTTAAAAGAGCACTTTTATCGGTTTTTGATAAAAATAACATAATTGATATTGGCAAAGCACTCATTGATAATGAAATTGAAATTTTATCTACCGGCGGGACTGCCGATGCATTGCGAAATAATAATATCAATGTTACAGATGTAAGTGATTATACTCATTTCCCGGAGATTATGGATGGTCGTATTAAAACAATTAATCCTTTAATTGAAGGAGGTATACTTGGATTGCGTGATGATCATAAAAAAGAAGCGAAGGAAAATTTAATAAANTGGATTGATCTTGTTATCTGCAACTTATATCCCTTTTCCGATGTTATATCGCGTGAGGATTGTAATGTGAACCTTGCTTTAGAAAACATTGATATTGGCGGACCTACTATGATAAGATCTGCAGCCAAGAATATTGGATGGGTATGCGTGGTGGTTGATCCATTAGATTACACAATTATCATAAATGAATTAATAAAAAACAGTACTATATCGTATGAAACTAGAAAGCATTTATCGGCTAAAGCATTTGGACACACAGCACAATATGATAGCATAATACATGATTATTTTAAGGATGATCAATTATCAAATAATTTGACGCTAACTTATAAAAAGAAATCAAATTTGCGCTATGGTGAAAACCCNCATCAGTCAGCATCATTATACAAAATTATAAATAATAATGAACCGAACATACTAAATGCTATAATTCATCAGGGAAAAGAATTATCATATAATAATATAATGGATGCTGATAGCGCACTTGCATGTTTAAAAGAATTTGATGAACCTGCCTGTGTTATTGTAAAACATTCAAACCCTTGCGGCGTATCAGTGGGGAAAGATCTTCTAAAAATTTATGACCGGGCATTTAATGCAGATTCAATATCTGCATTTGGAGGAATTGTTGCATTTAATAGAACATGCACAGANGATGTTGCTGAAGCTATATCTAAGGTTTTTNTAGAAATTGTATTAGCACCNAAATTTGATAAAAACTCNCTTGAAATATTTAAAAATAAAAANAATNTAAGAGTTTTAGAAATTGGAGAAATCAGAAAACGNGCTGATAAATTAGAAGTGCGAAATATTGATGGTGGCCTTTTAGTTCAAGATGTTGATAATAAAAGTCTTAGAGAAAATGATTTAAAAGTTGTTACAAAAATATCTCCTTCAAAAAAAGATATCAAAACCGCACTGTTTGCATGGAAGGTTCTTCGCCATGCAAAATCAAATGGAATATTAATTGCAAAAAATGATACAACAGTTGGTTTAGGCGCTGGTCAAGTAAGTAGAGTTGATGCTGTTTCCATGGCGCTTCAAAAAGGAGGAGACGAAGTTGCCGGGGGCGTTTTGGCTTCAGATGCTTTTTTCCCATTTAGAGACAGTATAGATGCGATAAAAGATTCAGGTATATGTTCTGTTATTCAACCCGGGGGTTCAATTAGAGATAAAGAGGTTATCGCTGCTTGTAATGACCATGGTATTTCAATGCTATTTACAGGAGCAAGATGTTTCAAGCATTAATAAATAGGAACAGTGGGGTCAACGCTTTTAGACCACATATCAATTCCACCATCTAAATTATAGACATCAAAGTCTAATTTAGTTAACACTTCACATGCCTGAGCTGATCTTACACCAGTATGACACATAACAATTATTGGTTGTTTCTTGGTTAATTCCACAGACCTATTTACAATATCTCCCAATGGTATATGTGTATGTGGATTAATACTTGCATGATTTACTTCATTTTGTTCACGGACATCTAATAAGGTATACTTTTGTTTTTCATCCATTATTTTTTTTAACTCTAAAACATCAATACTTTTCATTTAATTATAATCTCCCGATCTTAAATAAACAATCTTACATTCTTACCATTAAGTATAAAATAATAATATGATAAACTATAAAATAATACTAATAAGTTTCATATTTATCATTAGCTGTGCATCTAATGGTGGTGAGCGACGACCCAGTCGCCCAAGGAATTTTATTTCACAAGAAGAATTAAAGGAAATTCCATCAGCTCTAACCGCCGCAGATATTATTTCTATAGCACGCCCCGGCTGGCTTCGGGGTAAGGGTTTAACTATATCTGTTTATTTGAATGGTGTCCAGATGGGTGGTATAGAACAGCTTGATAATATTCCCAGCCTATCTATAAAAGAACTGAAGTGGCTTTCCTCATCTGAGTCTGCTATTTTATATGGAACGGGCGCTGGTATGGGTGGAGCTATTGATATTAAAACAAGATAAATTAATTATTTGGAAATAGAATAGGTTTATTACACCAAACTACTTATTTGTTTGTTATAACATTTGTAAAATTTCACTTAATTTTAATTTAAATATGGTATTAATAATTGCAATGCTGGCTTTTTTTATTGTGACTGCTCTGTTCATTATAGATATGAATAGTGATCAGACAATAACAAGTGAGTTTTCANGTTATCTTCAACCATTTTNTGCGGAAACCATTGTTAAACATAATTATTCATCCAAACCAGAATTGGTTTGGGGAGAAATTACTAATCTATCAGATTACAACTTTTGGTTCCCAGGAATATTAAGAATATTGCCCGTTGTAAGCTCGAATCGATATGTCCATAAATACTCATTTGATAAATTTGAGCTTGCCCCAGGAGCCTTAATNCGATTAAGGCCAAATACATTATCTCCATTATATCAAGGTCGGATAACTTCTGTAGANGAAAATAAAAAATTATCATTCGAGGCGAGATTTAATCCCGTCCATAAAGAGCACATTGTTTTCGATTTGAAACCGATACCTGAAGGCACATCTGTGACATGTCGGCGNACTAGCACAGGTTTATTCTCTTGGATGAGTATATGGGGATTTTCAAATAATAAATCCAAAATATTAGATAATTTAGGTTATTTAATTCCTGAAGATGAAGAAGACTCTTCAGATCAGACAGATTCCGCAGCGGATGCAGGTCCACAATATAGTCGCGAAGCTACTATAGCGCGAGCAGTACAGGCTGGATTNGATGGTAATATGGACGTGGTAAATTCTATCCCAGATAAACCAACTCGGGGAATGGCTAAAGCAATGCTAGTGCAATCGAAGCGTAAAGGAAATGTAATGCCTGATCATTTAGTGAAGGCTTTATCTGAAGAACCCTCTGATAATGTAGATACACAAAAAGCTGATGGCGCCAAGAAAAAAGACGAACCTACACCTGATGGNTTACCCGGTTTTTCCAATCAAGACGATCTTATTTCATTTGTTGTAAATAAAGCTTTGGATGGAGATGATGATCCCATTAATGCAATCAACGAGAAACCAACAAGAGGAAAAGCTAAAGCATTATTGGTAAAAATAAAACGTGGCGCTATAGAACGACCACNAATGCCAGAATTATCAGAGACCTCTAAACCAGAAGCNATAACTGAAGCCGAAGGTACTAGTGAAGATAAATCTGAACCAGAGTCAGAACTAATTGAAAGGCTAGTTGCAGAAGGAGCCAGTGGTAATATGGATGAAATTAATGCGTTAGAAAACAAAGTGTTGAGAGGTAAAATAAAGGCTGCAATTGTTAAAATGAAGCGAGCATCGTCATAGCTATTTTCAATTGATTATTTTATATTGAAATTGTACAATATTTTCTTTAGCATTAACTGTAACAGTATTTTCTAAGAATAAATTTTTTTCCTTTATTTTACCATCAAATAACTTAACGCCCGCTCCAAAAACAATGGGGTGTGGAGTTAAAAATATGTGACTTAAATAAGGTGCAAAATAAGCATTAGTCTTTCCACCCCCAGCAATAAAACATTTATCTGAAGACAGGCTGTTTAAAATGTTGATTGGTTTTTTGTCTCTATGAAATACAATTATTTCTCTTCCTTTTAATTCATTTTCGATAGAATTATATGTATTTGATCCCATAATAACAGGGTAACCCATTGTCTGAGTTTTAAATAATGCTAGATCCTTTGACCAGGTGATCACCTCATTAGAGTTATGTGCAATAAAGCCATCTTGTGTAATGGCAGCAATTAAAATTATATCCACTATTTGTTATTGAATGATCCGGCCGTAACTAATGTTAGTTTAGTGGGGTCTATATATTTTGATATTGCGTTATTTATTTCTTTTAGAGATATATTATTTATTATACCTACATATTCATCTAAATATGATATTGGTTTTTTTCTTTCCGCATTGGATAAAATTTGTGAGACAAGCCCACCAGTTGTGTCTAAGGCCACTTTATATGATCCTGTAATTGTAGATTTTTTTGAAATAAGTTCCTTTTCAAAGACACCCTTTTTGCACCATTTATTTATTTGCTCCATTGTTGCGTTATGTCCTTTTTCAATTAAGTCTGGTGCAAAAGTTCCCCATGTGTTCCAGTAGCCATCAATGCCAAAATTAGAACCGCCGATCGATGAACCAATTCCATATGTTAATCCTTGTTCGTCACGAACAGTTTGCATTAAGCGTGCTGAAAAATTTCCACCAAGAATATAAATTCCCAACATAAGAGGATAATAATCATTGTGTTCACGATCAATTCCTATATATTGTCCTAAATACATATCAGCACTAGTTTTATCTTTAATGTTTATTTTATCAACATTTTTGGATACCGCTATAATATCTAATTTGTTATCAATTTCATTTATAGACTGTTTATCCCAATCAGCAAAATGATTGATAATTTGGTCATTAAATTTTTCTGGGTTTACATCACCAGCAACAGCAATATTCATTGTATTTATACCGTATGCTAAATCATGAAATGTTTTTAAATCCTTTTGATTAATGGCCTTGATAAAGTCAAGGCTTTCTTCAGTTTTATACTTGTAATTAGGATGGGTTTTTGGATATAATATTCTTAAAAATGAAATCAGAGCCTGTTTTTTTGTATCTTCCAATGATTGTTCTAATTTTCCAATCATTCGCGTTTTTAGTTTATCTATTTCATCGCCTCTAAAAGCTGGTGTTCTTAATTGCTCAGCTAGCATCTCAACCACTATGTTAACATCGCTATTTAAACAATGAGCGGTAAAAAAAATATGATGTTTAGTGCTGCCAAATTTTAATTCAGCTCCTACAGAATCTAAAACATCGCCGATTTCATATTTGTCTTTGTTGAATGTGCCTTTATCTAGCATAGCAGCAGTAAATGTTGAAATGTGTGGATTTTTAGATGGACTATAAAGCGTGCCACCAAGAAAGCTTCCAGAAATTGTCACCACATCTTTTATATTTGTTGGAAGTACATACGTATTTATTCCTTGAGAGTGGTTGGTTTCTATGACTTGGTTTTTAAAAAACCCCAAATTAATTTTCCTTAACTTGATTTGAAATAAACCATCCAGTTGTGCTGGTTTGTTCTAAAAGATATTTTTTTGCAACTGACTGAATATTTTTTTCATTAACAGATTCTATTTTTTTGATAAAAGTAGTATAAAAAGTCCAGTCCCCAATTGCTATAGCCTCGTTGATTGCGCTGGCCACAGCATATGAACCATCTCGGCTAAATGCTACAGTCGCGCGTGTTTGGGCTTTTGCTCTCTCGAGCTCTTTTTTATTTACACCTTTATTTATAATCTTATCATATTCTGATAAAATTATTTTTTCGATATCTTTATGTTTTACGCCAGGTGTCAAGAATGCGTAGGTTATAAATAATCCATTGTCTTTAAATGGGAAATCATACATAAAAAGTGAAGTTGCTAGCCCTGGATCAATCAGTGATTTGTGAAGTCTACTAGATTTTCCATCTGCTAATATTTTACTTAGCAAGTGCAATACATAGGTATCTTCATTTAATCCNGGTGGAGACTTNTGNCCAACCGCAACAATATCNGTTTGGCCNGNTCTATTTACCATCACACGTCTTGGNCCCTCNTGTTCGGGCTCNTCAGTATACATNNTNGGTATATNATGATCACTCTTTGTGTGTTGTCCAAAATATTTNTTNATNAGTTTTANCGCTGAANTTTTTTCAATATCTCCTATAATTGTTACAGTAGCATTATTAGGCCAATAATAGGTATTATAAAATTCTTNTAATCTTNCAGTGCTTACATTTTCAATATCAGATCGCCATCCGATNGTTGAATGATGATATGGATGAGCTTGNTAAGCTGTAGCCCATATGTTTTTATCTAAAACGTCAAATGGNCTATTTTCACCGCGTTCAAATTCATTTCTTACCACTGTCATTTCAGGTTGACGATCTTTATCTCNAAGAAAAGCATTTCNCATTCTATCAGNTTCAATTGCTATNGCCTTTTCTAAATGNTCACTCGGAACAACTTCAAAATAATTTGTTCTATCATTCCATGTTGTCGCATTTATTTGNGCNCCAATGCTTTGAAGCTCNGTCCATATGGCNGTACCCTTTTCTTTATTATAATTCTTNGAACCTTTAAACATTAAATGTTCTAACAAATGTGTAGATCCAGTATAGCCAATTGCTTCATTTCTTGACCCNACNTGNTATGTAACCATTACCGTTGCNACAGGNGCTGCGTGATCTTCAAGCAATAGAACAGTTAGTCCATTTTTTGATAATATGAATTCATCAANACCNTCNGATGTTTTGATAAATTNAAAATTATTATATTTATTTTTTTGGGACATATAGATCGGTTATNGTTCCTTGGAAAACTTCGGCAGCCATTGCAAAGGTTTCTCCGANNGTNGGGTGTGGGTGGATAGTTAGACCTATATCCTCCGCATCAGCACCCATTTCGATAGATAGCATTGCCTCTGATATCATGTCACCTGCTCCTGGGCCAACTATTCCTACACCAAGNACTTTTTTCGTTTNAGAATNAAATAATATTTTAGTTTTACCTTGATTAGCACCNATAGAAATTGCNCTACCACTCGCAGCCCAAGGGAATTCTCCTTTANCATAATTTATATCATTTTCTTTGGCCTCTATTTCAGTCAGNCCCGCCCATGCAACCTCAGGATCAGTGTAAACAACCGAAGGAATTGCTTGATAATCCATTGCTGCTGGATGTCCACAGCACACCTCTGCNGCAACCTTTCCTTCGTGAGTTGCTTTATGTGCTAACATTGGGTTGCCAACAACATCACCTATAGCAAAAATATTCTTAACAGATGTTTGTTGATATATATTCGNATCAATATAACCANCANNATTTAATNGTATATCCGTATTATCAATCTTTAACAATTCTATNTTAGGNTTCCTCCCAACAGCTATCAAAATTTTATCATANTTTTTTGANGANACCCCACTGTCATTTTCAATTGTTACCTTAACTGAATCATCTTTATTTGNTTTTACCGTTTTAACTTTAGTTGATAACAANATNGAAGAAAATTGTTTAGNTANNTTTCTGTGTAATGGTTTAACAATGTCAGTATCAGCACCNGGNATNAAATTAGGCATAAACTCCACTAATGTTATTTCTGAACCTAAAGAAGCATACACTTGACCAAGNTCTAATCCTATTGCGCCCCCTCCTATAANNATCAACTTTTTGGGTANATCAGATAACTCAAGTGCAGTTCTTGANGTTAGAATAGACTTGTGTTTACTNTCTANCCCAGNGATCATACCTGAGCTTGANCCACTTGCAATAATACATTTTTCAAATTCAATATTTATTTCAGAGGANTTTNTTTTTACTANTATTTCGTTATTGCTTTTGAAGCTAGCTAGNCCTTNAATTGTTTCCACTCCNCGTGCTTTAGCCATTCTATCNATGCCTTGATTAAGCTGNGACACAATTTTATTTTTATGTGATCTTATTTTCTCTAAATCAATTTCAGGCTTATTATAGGATACGCCCATTTTTGCAAGACCTGTTGCATCTTCCATAACTTTAGAAATATGAAGTAATGCTTTTGATGGTATGCACCCTCTATTTAAACAGACGCCACCAAGAGTTGGATCACGATCAATTAGCATTACTTTTTTTCCTAGATCAGCAGCTCGAAATGCAGCGGCATATCCACCAGGACCTGCTCCAATTACAGCCAGCTCAACCTTTTTAGTTTTTCCCATTTACTTATCCAATAAACTAGGTTGACCAGAAAGCATTTCAGCAAATCTTGATGTAAATGATGCGCCAGCAGCACCATCTATTACCCTGTGATCATATGATAATGAAAAAGGCATTATATATCCTGGTGACTGAGATTTTGTTTTTTCATTATAAATGTTATCCCACCAACTTTGAGATATACCTAAAATTGCAACTTCCGGAGGGTTAATGATTGGAGTAAAAAACTTGCCACCAATACCGCCGAGACTTGATATGGTAAAAGTGCCTGATGTTAGTTCATTAGGTTTTAACTTTTTATCTCTAGCTCTTTTACTTAAATCAATTANTTCTTCAGAAAGGTCAACCAAAGACTTTTTATCAACATCTCTTACAACAGGTACTATTAATCCATATGGTGTATCAACAGCTATCCCAAGATTATAATAATTTTTCAGTATAAGGTTTTCTTCATTATGATCTAAAGAGCTNTTGAATTTTGGCATTTCTTTTAAGACNGTAGTNGCTGCTTTCATAAAGAAGGGAAGAAACGTTANTTTTATTTTCTGTTTAGCANNTTTNTTATTTATTTTATTTCTATATTTATTTAANTCACTAATATCTGCTTCATCAAACTGTGTTACATGAGGAATNGATTGCCANGCNTGNTGAAGTCGCTGACCTGTTATTATATTTATTTTNGTTAATTTTTGAACCTCAACNTCTCCCCANTGTGAAAAATCAATTTCTGGTTTTGATGGGGNNATTCCACTAGAAGACATTGNCATTTGAATTTTAATATAATGGTGAAGATCATCTTTTGTTATCCNGCCTTTTGGNCCATTACCTTTTATATGAGAAAGATTTATATTTAGTTCTCTTGCNAGTCTTCTTACACCTGGCGATGCAAAGNCATTATCTTTCTTTTGAGNATCATTTATAGGACNTAGTTCTGGCGTGTTNTCTGCTTCAACNNNTTCCGGAANATCTTTTTTATTAGAAGNCNTGGTTTCTNTTTTTTCATCTGCTTGTTCAATTTTATCATCTATATCNNCACTTANNAATAACTGACCAGGCTNGACTAGATCTCCAACNTTAACTGCAACTTTAGTAACTACCCCANNAACNTCAGCNGGGATTTCCATTGAGGCCTTATCTGATTCCAAAACAAGTATTGTATCTTCAGGCTTTAATTTGTCACCAATAGATACTTTGACCCCACTAACCTCTGCCGCCTCAATACCTTCTCCTAAATCAGGAAGTTTTATTTCTTTGTTCAATTAATCTCCTAAACTGTTATTGGGCTAGGTTTATCCGGATCCAAACTATATTTTTTCATTGCCTTTTTTACTATATTAATATCAAGCTTATTTTCTATAGCTAATGCTCTTAAAGTAGTAAAAACAATATAATATCGATCAACCTCAAAAAACTTTCTAAGATTTTCACGGGTGTCACTACGGCCAAAACCATCTGTTCCTAATGCATAGTATTCACCAGGTACATACGGCCCTATTTGTTCTGAAACCATTTTGACATAATCAGAAACAGCTATAGTGGGGACAGTGTTTTTGCTTAAACATTTTTCTAAATGTGATTGGTGCGGTTTGTCTCCAGAATGTAAAAGGTTCCAGCGTTCGGTTTCTTCAGCATCTCTTCTTAATTCGCTAAAACTTGTTACATTCCAAATCCCAGCTTCTATACCCCAATCTTTTTTTAATAATTTTGCTGCTTCTAACACTTCCCCCATCAAAGGCCCACTTCCAAGTAATCTTACCGTTGGGTACTTCGTCGATTTAATTTTATAAAGTCCCTTAATTATATCGTTCTGAATTTTTTCTGGCATTGGTGGATGTACATAATTTTCATTCTCTAAGGTTAAATAATAAATAACATCCTTGTTTTTTTCGCACATTTCAACCATCCCATGATGTATAATTGTTGCAATCTCATAACCATAAGCTAAATCATATGCTTTTATATTTGGTGTTGCAGCAGCAGCTAAGTGACTATGCCCATCTTGATGTTGAAGGCCTTCCCCATTCAGNGTTGTTCTACCTGCTGTTCCTCCAAGTAAAAACCCTCTTGCTCTCATATCTCCTGCAGCCCAGATCAAATCCCATGTGCGCTGGAAGCCAAACATTGAATAATAAATATAGAATGGTATCATTTTAATTCCATGGTTACTGTAGCTTGTACCCGCTGCTATAAATGACGAAACAGCACCCGCTTCATTAATCCCCTCTTCAAGAATCTGCCCATTCTTTGCTTCTTTATAATATAAAAATTGATCAGAATCGACTGGATCATATACTTGCCCTGCGCTAGAATAAATTCCAAGTTGTCGAAATAATGGGTCCATCCCAAATGTTCGAGCCTCATCAGGAATTATAGGAACAACATGATTACCAATATTTTTATCTTTTGTTAATAACGTAATGAGCTTTACATATGCCATAGTGGTGGATATTTTTCTATCACCACTACCATCAATTAATTCTTTAAATATAGATAAATCCGGAACTTTTAAATTTTTAGACTTATCAGTTCGCGACGGTAAATATCCCCCTAGTTTATCCCTTTGTTTTTTTAGATATTTATATTCTTTAGAATTTTTTTTGAACCGATAAAATGGAGCCTTCATCGCNTCATCATCGGTAAATTTTAAATTGAATCTATCTCTGAAATATAGCAATTCATTTTCATTAAGCTTTTTCTGATTATGTGTTATATTTCTTCCTTCTCCCGCTTCACCAAGCCCATAACCCTTGATTGTTCTTGCTAAAATAACGGTAGGTCCATCATTATGATTTATTGCTTCATTATATGCCGCGTACATTTTTTCAGGATCATGCCCACCTAATCTCATACGCTCCAGCTGCTTATCTGAAAGATGTTCTACCGTTTTAAGTAATTCAGGGGATGTACCAAAAAAATGTTCTCGAATATATGACCCATCTTCAACGATATATTTTAGTAAATCGCCATCAACAATTTCTTCTAATCGATTTAATATTAATTCATTAGAATGACTTTCTAATAACTCATCCCAGTCATTACCCCAGATAACTTTTATCACATTCCATCCTGCGCCACGAAAAGCCCCCTCAAGCTCTTGAATAACCTTTGAATTACCCCTAACCGGTCCATCAAGTCTTTGAAGATTGCAATTAACAACAAAAATTAGATTATTTAACTTTTCTCTTGAAGCAAGGGTTAATGCCCCAAGAGCTTCTGGCTCATCCATTTCACCATCACCAAGAAATGCAAAAACTTTTCTGTTAGAGGCTTTTNTTATTTCACGATCAGATAAGTAACGCATGAACCGCGCTTGATAAATTGCCATAATGGGCCCAAGACCCATTGATACTGTAGCAAATTGCCAAAAGTCTNGCATAAGATATGGATGAGGATAAGATGAAAGACCTCCCTCTTCTGAAAGTTCTCTTCTAAAATTATGCAAGTGTTTTGCGTCAAGTCTGTCTTCAAGATATGCTCTCGCATAAATGCCTGGAGAAGCATGCCCCTGGAAAAATATTAAATCAGAACCCCCTGGATGATCAGGCCCCTTAAAAATATGGTTAAATGCTACTTCATAAAGTGTGGCAGCTGAAGCAAATGTTGAAATATGTCCACCAATGCCTGGTGTTTCCTTGTTAGCTTTTGTAACCATGGCCATAGCATTCCATCTAATTATTGATTTAATATTACGCTCAATATCTCTATCACCTGGATATTGTGGTTGTTGACCAGGGAGTATTGTATTGACAAATGGTGTATTGGTGTTGAATGGTAGCCGTGCTCCATTTGATTGAGCATATTCAATAAGTGTTTCTAATAAATAGCGAGTACGCTCATATCCATGTTCTTCAAGAGCATCTTCAATCGATTCAACCCACTCTTTAGTTTCTTGGGGGTCTATGTCTTTATATTTTTCCGCCATAAATGAATTTTTTTATTCGGATTTACCTACTAGAAATTACATCTTTTACAGAAAACAGATTTAGAATTATATAGAAGTGAGAATTGCTCTATTTTTTAGATAGAATCAATTAATATATTGTTCTTATTGAGATATACTTTTGTTTTACTACAAACGGGAGCCGAAGTGTATAAACGAATTACATTATTTGTCGTTTTTCTAATCTTTTCAGCTTGATCTAAAATTCTGATACCATCCTTCATTATGATTCTGCTTTTTCTATCTATAACAATCCCAATATGATCTTCAGATTGTATTAGTCTGACTTTTGCATTTAGACCATAATCTTTTGGCGAAAGATCCTGCACAAGAAATTAGTATTTAGCTGGTGCACCATTTTTAGGTGTAGAGTATATTATGAATGCCCTAATATCATCATTAGATTTTTTTAAGTCTTCTTTTCTAAGATACATCATGTGACCACTCCGATACCCTTTGAAAATCAATCTGTCTTTCATGCGACCGCTGGGGTCTAGACGCCACATTGTATATTTAGCATCAAAGTATTTTGTTGCACCATCATAATATCCCGATTGGATCATTGTGTGCAGATAAGGGTTTTGTGCCATTGCTTGTCTAAGATTTTCACCCGTATTGTTATTTGAGCTGTCCCAAGGACGAACAGGTCCGAACATGTTATACTTTACATCAGTTTCAAATTTTAGAATATTTTTATAATAGTAATTTATTGCTGGGGTAAATGAATGAAGCCACGAAGTTAATTCAGAATTGAAATCAGGTCTATCCCCACCCTTTGTTTTATCAATTCCTTTATAACGCGAATCTAATCTTCCGATAGTAAACCCTTCTTCTCTTAATAATTCTTTCCAATAAAATGATGTGGGTACATCTAAATTATAGGATAGAATAGCCTCTTTTGAAATTCCAGAGTATTTTGCCATTTGCTCGGCAGCTTTATTTCTACTTTCACTTGATACATATCCACCTTTTGCTATGACTGGCATTAATTCATCAACCGCATAGGCTTCAGATAAACTTAAAACCTCCAACAGGTCTTTTGACTGCAAATCCTTAGGAAGCTTTTTGTGATACCAAGCAGCTGCAGTAAAATATGGTAATCTTAGAGAAGCACCAAGTGGACCAGCGCGTCTCCCACTTCCGGAGTCAATACCTAATTCTGTTGGTGAAACTAATATTACTCCATTTAAATACATCCACTGTCGATTTTGTAATGCATGCGCAAGGCCAGATACACGCGTTGTTCCATAGCTTTCTCCAATAAGATATTTTGGAGACTCCCAACGATTTATACGTTGAATAAATGTATTAATCCATTCAGCTAAATATTTGATATCCGCATTAACACCAAAAAAGGTTTCCTTTTTTACGTCTTCATCTATTATTCTTGAGTAACCTGTATTAACAGGGTTCACAAAGACTATATCCGCTACATCTAAAATAGAATATGGATTCTTTTTAACTCCGTATGGTTGGACAGGAAAACCCTCATCATCAACCCTTAGTATCATAGGTCCAGTATATGCTAAATGCATCCACACNGATCCTGACCCTGGTCCGCCATTAAAAGAAATTAATATAGGTCGATTAGATTGGTCTTTCACATATTGACGTTCATAATAAGTATAATGGACAGCGGCAACTGGGACACCTTTATCGTTCCAAACTGGTTGAGTACCGGTTGTAGCGGTATATTCAACTTTTTTGTTTCTAATTAAAGTAGAATGGAATGTAACAATAGCAGTATCAGCAGCAATTGATAGAGATTGAGTATTAACTGAACCTATAATAAAAATAATAAAAATTAATATCTTTTTCATTTTTCTATTCCTCTAAAATTCACCAGTATATCTAAAACCTAACCAAATATTTTTCTTCGGTAACCAGTCTCCTTTAAGACTAGAAGCGGTACTATAATTTGTAACAGAAAAGGATACATTGTCATTAACATTTATTGTCAATGTGGATAAAGTATTTAAACTTGATATCCATTGAAAAGAATATTCAAAAAATGGCACTTTTGAAATTCGTACAAAATTGAAAAAGCTAACGCGTTCTATAAAATCTGGTTTTTGACCTATTTCACCAAGAAAATCAAACCTTGCATAAACACCAAAATTTCTAGTGGATGATTTTCCATCTTCATATCTTTTATATTTTTTTGTTTCATCATCATATTCGTAAAAATTTCTTTCATAGTATGATTTTTTATCATCATCAACCTTTAGTGATCTATGCGCAATTTTCATATAACTTATACCTGGGGATGCATTGACTTTAGCGACATAAGGTATAGCAATAGGAAGTTCAAATGTGGTTGCCATCAATGCATACATATCTAAAATATTTACATATTTATTAACGGAATCAACAATACCGTATTTCTTAAAATCTGAAATATCATCAATCACGTCTGCATCAGATCTTGGATAAAAGGAAAACCCTAATTGCGCATGAAAAGCAGCGCGCGTTGAAAACATATTATCAATACTTGCCTTTGAATATAGCCCCATATAATCACCACCAAGATAATTTGGTTTATCAAGGCTATTCGTAGATAATAGATTCATTTTTGCTGGCAACCGAACACCAATTTCAGAATTCTTAGTTACGGCTCCAATAGATATGGCACCATATAGTGAACCAGGTAATCCAATTATTGAGTTCCCTGTAGAAAAATTTACACCATATTGTAGGACATTTGATTTGAGAAACAATCTATCACTGCTGATAATAAAGTTTTGTTTATCCCAAACTGCAAACTTAGAGCTAAAACTTGCCAATAAACGTTCATCTTCGCTTTCATAAAAAACGGTTTGTGATGCACTATTAAGATATTGATCTCTTTCAATTAATACTTGTTGTATATCTTGGCTTAATACCCAATCAACTTGATCTCTTTCAATAATATTGTACGACAATCCATTGCCATACCAGATTTCATGAATTTCTTCGTTATTTGCTTTCTTTTGTACAATAATTAACTCATCATCCGGTTTTAATTCCGGAAGCCATAATGTTGTTTCTGAGCCTTTCTTTTTTTGTTTTATTGATTTTGAATATTCATCTGAGTTAAGATTGTTATAATCAATTATTGCATCTTCCATGAGTATATGATAAGGCATGTGATCAACGGTCCATGCAATAAATTTTCTTTTATCAAGACTTGACATAGGTTTTTCTTCAGCATCTTTTATAGTGATTTGAGCTGAACCCATTGTTGATAGATTTTTATTTTTTGAATCTATTACCATATAATTTACTATATATGTATTATCACTATTCTGATCTAATGGCTTTTCGTAATCGGGTTCTCTAACAAAGGATAATTCACCCAACTGTGTTATTTTAAAGCTACGTTGATCAGCCCCACCAATAATTTTAAATCTGGCATCATCTTGATCTTCATCCGGGTCTACTATATCTAATACTCCAAGTAATTTACCGGACTGCTCTGAAAAAGAAAATTTTTGATCTTTAACTCCTTTAAAATAAGGAGGCTCATTAACATCGGTAATCTCAACTTTAATCGCACTAGTCACTGAGGCGTTGTTTCTATCTTTACTTTCGACTTTAATTTGATATGATTTTTTTTCCTCAAAATCAAAACTTTTATCAGTATATACCACGCCATTTTTTATGCTAAAGAACTTGTTATCATTTTGACCGGTATTTATAAATTTATATCGGAANTCATCATTGCCATCCGGATCAATTGTTGATAGTTCTCCAACCTTTGTATTGGTCAATATATTTTCGGGAACACTATTATCAAGTAATTCCACTTTATCTGGAGGATCGTTCAGCTCTGTTATTCTAATAACAACTTTAGCTGTATCAATTGAAAAACCTGTGTCAACTATATAGACCAACTCATCAATACCATTTTGATTTTCATTGGGAGTATAATAAATATTGTTTCCCCTTAAAACCGATGTCCCTCTAGTGGGGCTTTGAATGATAGTTATTTCAAGATCTTGTCGATTAGAAACTTTATCGTTTTTCAGAACATCAATTAATTGAGGAGTATCTTCTTTAACTCTTACATTATCATTTACAGCACTTAATGATTGGGCAGCAATGTTTGTAAAAGGAAATAACATTACCACTATTGATAAAATCGATATTTGATATTTTTTCATTATTATTTCTTTTGTTAAAAATGGAGTGAAAAATATATTTCAGGTATAAAGGCGCCATCTATGCCACCAGGATACCATGTCCATGGTTTTGATTTAGCAGATCGACTTGATTGAAATTCTATACCACTATTGTTGGGGATGTAAACAAAGTTAGCTCCCATATTAAACATCCCCCAAACATTGTGATCNATGCCTAAACCTAATGTAGTTAACCCNGTTACGGAGGTATTGATTTGAGCATAGCCTTTTGTTTTTTTATTATCGGTAACAACTTCAGCTTTTACAAATATACCTAGGGCATCTATATTGTTGATACGATCAGAAATATCTAAATTTTGTTTTTCACTGGCACTCTGTGTGCTATCAATAGATCCATGTATAAACTCAACAAGAGATAAGCCGACTTTTAACCTTAATGAAGCAAAAGGTTTACTAACTTTCATGCCTGTAGAATTTTTTGTTTCTGAAATTTCTTGTTTAGATAAACGGATTAGTCTTTTATCTTCACTACTTAGGTCTTCAAAATCAATTATTTTTTCAGTTTCACCATCCCAAGTAAGGCTTTCAAGAAATTCTTGATCATAATCGCTTAAGTTAGAAATTTTTGTTGTTACACGTTTATCATCACTTTGGCGCAATAATANAACTTCTTTTTTATTTACAGTAACTACAGAGGCACGAATTGATTTATCTTCTTTAGTAGTCCACAATCTACCTTTTTCAGCTTCTTTATGTGCTTTCTCATTTTTTTCAACGATAATTGCCACTTTATTATTTTCTGTNGAAATNAGTTTNCCTTTATANNCCTCATTNTTTTTGGTTTTCCAANTTCTTGTTTTNTCCTTCTCTTTTTTNGCNTTNCGGATTTCAGATTTTCGNGANGCCATTTCCTTACCCATAGAAGTTGGTATACTTCTATTTAATCCAAAGGTATTACTCCAATATACAAGGCCACTTGCTGTCGGTAGTACCATATGTAAAGCTTGGTATCCTTTCATCCCCTTATTTTTAAAACTATTTCCTGCATCCATATAGTTTACCTGACCGCCAATTGAGTGCGTATCAAATTTAAAACCTACTCCATAAGTCCCAGATAGAGCATGAGTATTGTCAACCGTTTTACCCATGCTGCTTACATCCTTGCTACCACTCGGTATAAGGACATATGCACTTGAAATATCGTTTGAAATACCTAAAAGTAAATTTTTGAACATTTGACGATGTAAGCCTAAATCTTGAAGCCCCATTTCCATTCTAAAGGCTTGACTGCTAGATCTACCCCGAATAAATGCGTTACCAGTTGTAGCTATTTCAAGCTGAGATGTTGACCACCAAAAAGCGTCTCTTGCGCGCTTAAAGCTTCTTTCCTGTAAAATGTTATCTACTGTACTATAGGACTCTAATTCTGATAGCTCTCTTTTTGAAATCTCACCCCATTTGTATTTACGTTTTATCAACTCATCCATAAGTTTAGGATCCATAAGTTTCACTTGATCCATCATAAATCGACGGAATTCACCCGAATCATAATTTTTTGCCCTTAATCTCTTTAATACTAATCCTCTTTCGGTATTTTCCATCTGAATCATTATAACATCCGATGCTTGGATACTATTATCATCAAATTTATCATTTGCAATTATCTTGTTAAGGTATGTTTCAATAAATTTTCTATTTAGCGTTGGATCAGCGACTTCCCAGCTAATTAGATTTTCTTGAGCAAACAAGAATCCAATTAATAAAACTAATCTCATTAGGAACAAATGACTATTATTGAAAATATTCAAATTCATTTTCAGAATCCTTCATTAAACCATTACTATCTTTTATTTTTATTTTTACAGATTGTATGCCACCAAAAGCTGGTCTAGAAATCTCGAGGCGATATCTAGTTACCTTTCTATTCCCATACTTTCTACTATCAATTTCAAAGGGTTTACCACTAATTCCACCAATTGGGAAAACTTTATCAACAGCATTATTTTTCCCATAAGTAATAACTTCAAGCGTTAGCTCATTTGTCCCTGGTCTCCGTTTATATGTTATTGAGGGTGGTGGTAGTTTTTTTACATCTATTGAATGTGTTAAGTTCTTTAGAACAGTACCATCAACTAACGTTTCCAGTCTTAGGCTTCCCGTTTTCTTATACGGACCAACACTGATTTCTGAGTTATCAACATTTTTGGGAGTTTTCTGTAGTGATCCAGAAAGTCTAACAGAGACCCTGTCTCTAGATAATGATTTTACACGAAGATCAAATTTATATTTTTCTCCAGTATAAATTTCTGCAATGTCTGGAGGGGACGCCCATTGTGGTTCTATCACAGCAATTTTAGTTTTAGCAGTTACTACTTTACTATCTCGTTTTCGTACACCCGTAACTTCTATAGAGCCACCATTGTTTGCAGCAACTCCAACTAATGTGGTCCTTGGTGTTCCCTGAGATAAACTAGATATCATATCATTACCGCCAGTAACTGAAACTTCAAAATCTTTGTTTGAAAAAACACCACCAACAGTTACCGGGACCTCCCAAACTAAACCTTTTAATACAGTGTATCTTTTTTTATCAA
Source organism: Fidelibacterota bacterium (assembly GCA_002713885.1). Lineage (GTDB taxonomy): Bacteria > Fidelibacterota > Marinisomatia > Marinisomatales > UBA1611 > TMED80. The sequence goes on along the minus strand of PAVC01000017.1, from coordinate 6,290 downwards.
AAATAACAAAAAAGTCAGTTTTTTGGCCCTCCATTGGCACAGGTGTAATAGGAGCATCTAAACCTCGTATCACTGTAAAAGATCCTTCGCGACTAACTTTATCAGAAATATTTTTTTCTATTTTACTAGCAATCTTATCGCTACCAAATATAACCTCCCAATTATCAAGTGTTTGTTGTGAAATATTAGGAGTAAATCCGATATTTAGCTCAACATCAAATCGTTTATCTTGGTAAACATCAAATTTGGATAAGGGCAATTCTGCAACATAGCTACCATCAATAAGCAATGCTTCAGCCATTACATCATACTCCACATCATTTGCACTTGTATCATTCAGAGTAAACTTTGTTTTTACTTGAACAGAGTTTTTTTCGTATTCACCTTGTAGATCAAAGGTAAATTTGTATAGTGAATCTGAATGCAATGAATTTATGTTATCAATTGTTACCATAGATTCAAGCTTATCCTTTGCTACCTCAAGCAATATGTCATCTTGTCTTCGCATATATTCGCCAAGCTCGCCTTCGATTGCAAACAAACTCAATATTGCACCAAGGTTGATTAAAAAATAGACTTCAACTTTTTTCATAACTAATAATCTATTCTTTTATTGCTTTTGTCAGTATTCTACTAACTTCATTGTGGATTTCTTTTTGCACAGTACCCTTAACAAGTCTAGTAACACCAGAACTAAGAGCCTCCATTCTTTCGTTGTGTCCTTTCAATTCTGTTTTTAATCCATTAACAGCACTAGCTAATGAAGCCACCGCATCTTGATCCATATTTGATACTGCTTTTGCAGCCTCACCGCCGGATGCACTCCCGTGACCATCGTCAGGGCCCAAATTATAAATGCTTTGCGCATATAGAATCAATAAACAAAATTCTAAAACTAAAGCACCAATCGACAAATAAGTCATTAAGCCGACATGATCGGGATCAAGTGTAGCAAAGATTGATCTAAATCCAACGATAACCAATAAGAAAGCTGCCCCGCCATATACTAGAGCGGTTCTGGCATTAATGTCTGATCTTAGTTTCATATTATATTTTACCTCTATTATTTCTAATAATATTTAATTGTTTTTAAGAATATAACCTCTAAAATTAATTAGAGAAGTAAGTGAATACTAAAAGTATTACAAATACCTTATTAATTATCTAAACGAGTGCTATATAACTTTCCTTTATATATAAATGTAGGTTGATTGTTATTACGTGCATCTGAAAAAGCTTTTTTAAATCCTTTTAATGAATAAACTGATTGATCTTCATCAACTTCTAATTCAAGTATGATACTTCTTCGGTTTCCTGATAAAACCACACTTCTTTCTTCAATTCTGCTTACGGTATAGGTTCCAATTTGTGAGCCAATATTATATAGTTTATTATTTATTATAGCAGTTCTTGGTTTTGACAGTGTTATTTGTGTAAGTAAATATTCTTTTTTAAAAGATTGTTGATCGTTACCAGCACCTTTTTTGCTCAACAACCTTGATTCAGAAAAAATATCATTTTTCCATTTTATATTATTTGATAATGTTTCGTTGGGTACTTTGGGCATTGCACTGATTGTTTTCTCAATATCAATCGAATAATCACCCTTATTTATATGTGGTTTAGACCGATAAACTAACAAGGATAAAGACGCATCAACCTCACTATTGTTTGCTGAATTTATTTCCATTTCATTAACAAGATAGTTATTTAAAGATAGATCACCTAAAGCTTTACCTATATTTAAAAAGGATCCCCTAATAGATAATTGGATAGAATGTCTTTCTATTTCAATACTTAGATCTGAAATAGCATCCTGGGTGATATCAAGTGTATTTGATATTTTTGGACTTAGCTCATCAAGTCTAACATTATTTGTTGCACAAATATTTTTTATTTCATTTAATGAAACAATGAATTCGTTTTCATTCTCATAGTATGATGCAAGTTTTGGTATATTTTTAATATACTTACTATATTGATCTAATAAACTAGACATTGGGTCATTGATTTTCCCAAAAAGTTCAAGCTTACCATTAATAATATTAATTTTTTCATTGGTTTCTTTTTGTTCATCCATCGATATAATGTTGTAATAGTAAACCCCAACAATTAATAATACTGTAGCGCTTAGATTATATATAGATGTTTTCATATGGTGATATCAATGGTAAACAAAAGCCTGTTTTGTTTACCGGGCTGTTGATTGATTAGTAATGCATCTTTAATTAAGCGTTGTTTTTTTAAATCTGTTAGCATTGTAGTCAATATGCGTCTTCCGCTTTTTCCAGCAATGCCAATTTTCCCATATAAAGATAAAGTAAAGGAACCATTGTCTATAGATTGGTTCAGAACTAAACGATCAATCTTTGCAGCATCGGGGATTACTGAAGATAGCAACTTAGTTATAAAGATACCTTTTTTTGAAAAATGATCATCAAATGCTTTTGTTTTTATTAACTGTTCACCAATAGTATTGCTTGTAATCAAGGCCAATTTTTGTTCTTTTATTGGTAATTGATATTTTAACCCCCTTAATGATATATAATTATTTGAAGAAAAATAAATAAGTGCAATTATAACGCTTGTTTGTAAAATTACGCCAATGGCAGTCTTAAATATAGGAGAGATATATTCAGAAGGCTCACGTTCTGGTATAATTTTTTCAACTTTGATCTTTTCTTTTTTATCATCGCTATCTTTACCTCTCGCTTCTACTTTATTGTCCTCATCTTTTTTATCATCCCATGGAATTTCATCAAAGCTATCTTTTTGTTTATCTTCAATATTGTCCCACAATTCATTTTCACCATCTTCAATATTTGTTGTACCATCACCTGCACGTTGATTAATATATTCATGTAAACTTTCATCTTCAGAAGTTTGACTTGTTGCTTGTCGTTCTTTGTCTAATTCCGATCCTTTCTTTAGCTTATCTAATCCTTTTTTAATAGAAGGCTGAGCCTCCTCGACAATTTTGCGGTGTTTTTCAATATCAATTTTAAGTTGAACATCTTCAATCTCTCTTTTATGTTCAGTTATTTTTGATTTTTGATAATCTAAATATTGGCCATATTTTTCATCTTTTTTCCCAGTTAAGTCAGCTTCATCAATAATTAATTCTAATTTTTTTAATGATTTTTTTGTTGAAGTAACATCAGCTGTTACTAATGAATTTGCTGCCTTATTTAATTTACTTTCATATTCTGCCTTGGCTGTTTCAACGCGCTTTTTACTAGCAATTACTGAACAATGAATTTTTTTTGTTTGAAGTTCATCAAAATAATTTCCCGTATTATTGTTATGTTCTTCCCAAAATAATTGATATTCCTCTGATAATTCTGATTCAGATTCTAGATCTTGAATTAAATTTTCATATTTTTTTATTTCTCTTTCTAAAACTATAAAATCGTTTGCAGTAGAATCATCATGAATGTTTAATAACAAATTAATGATATTAGATTCTCCATTGGATAATCTTAGCTGAAAAAGCTGGAACTTTTGTTCTTCAAGATTGTTTTTAATTGATAGTAGATAATTATTGTAATCTTCATCGCGTTCAGCAAGATTTTGTCCTTTATCTATNATTTTTTCAAATTTNTTTATNGTGTCCGANACACTTTTNAAATCTTTTATTGAGGTGCTNACTTTAGAATNTATATTCTTATCGATTTTATANTTATCAGCTAANTTATCATGAACNGAATCAAGATCTACGTGNCCTTTTTTNTCTTTGNTCATTATTGAAATATTATCATTTGNATTAATGACTACTAATAAATCTTCCAACAGCTANAGCAACTTTATCATAGCTNNNTGATANTGGATGATTAGGTGAATANTCATCNANNGNTTGACGNTTGCTATGAGATTTTGCTATAATNTTTGAATAAGGNATTGNAGTTCTAAAAATNCCAGAANNAAATGCTTTAGCTGCTACNTTTTTCATTTCTTCAGACTGTGGNGAATTATTTACATATTTTGTTAATAANACNGGNAAAGCNNNTATNTTNNNATTCAATTTTTTAACATCATCAATTATTTTTTTNATAACTATTCNAGCATCNAGNGACCANTGGTCTTCNGCGCTCAAAATATACCAGTACCAGTCACTTGTTAATAAGGCATTTAATGTTAGTATTGATGANTTTTGTGGGGGNGTATCAAAAATTATATAATCAAAGCTAGACTTTANTTTTCTATTAAAAAAATGATTNAANAGNCTAAAAATATTAATATCCANCAGTGACTTCATTTCGCCCTCAGTNCTATCAAGCATNAGAGTNGATGCNAATAGTTTTATTTTTGGATTTCGGGTNTCAACNATGTAATCAGANGCACCATCACCTGAAGATTTTAATAGATTTGTAACGTTTCTCCCGTTTTCAACAACATCNNCATTATAGTTTTCTGCTAANGTAGATGANGAGTTTGCCTGTGCATCAAGGTCGCAAACAAGNACNTTTTTACGTTTGCGCGCTAGGCTCCATGCAAAGTTAATGCAGGTTGTTGATCTTCCNACNCCNCCTTTATTGCATACTATNGTTATAATTTGNGGTTTTTTAATTGCCATNTAACTTTAATGNAAATTTATTTAATAATGGATACATTTTCAGANAATACATTTATGCCANCATCTGTAACAACTAGTTCNGTATTTAATCTTAAATCATTTCCAACTTCAAATCGACTGCTNTCATTTCCGCCATCCCACTTCATTTTTTCTTTAAAAAATNTACTTTCCAANTAAACACTAATTTCATATGAATTCGTTTGATTGTCAGATTTATAAGCAATAACACACTCTAGTGGNATACCATTAGAATCAAACTTAGTGTTAGTTTNTCCATATTTATTATNTTNCNCATNNATTGTGNTATCTGAAGGTGTGGATTCATCAGGCCAGTTATTAAGATCTTGTTTTCTGTGATTGTTAGATGAATCTGCAGTTGTAATCTTGGTATTATTATCAAGGCTCAAATAATAATTTAATTTTCTTTTTATCATTCCTTTGATTTCTTGTGAATCAAAATTTGCCAATGTTAATAGGTTTTTATTATAAATATCACCAATCATAAAATAATAATGACTCATTGATAAGGTAGCACTAGTATATGCTGGGTCACGCACGGCTTTAGTTAATAATTTTTCAGTGTATAAAAAGTCGCTAACATTGTTATCGACAGTTGATGCNGGATAAACACCATTTAATAAATAGTAATGCTGAATAGATTTTGATAGAGATTTAGCATTGATTAATCTTAATTGATCTCTTGATGCTTTAATAACTTCAATGCTTAAAACAAACATCAATGCAGTTAATGAAAGAAAAACAAGTGCTTTAGTTACGTATTTCATTCAATTAAAATCATTAATCAACTATTTCTAAATTATTTCCTCGTGTTTTTACAATGTTTTGATTTAAATCATAAACGATTAATCCAATAAGCATAGAACCTAAGATTAATACCAATATTACGGATTCTTTAAATAATGATGAGACTTCAACGGAATTATCATCAACATGAGCAAATGATTTTTTTGGTTTATAATTCTGGGTAGNAATATTCTTGGCTTTTTTGATTGTAACAAAATCATCTTTAATCCCATTAGTAGGTATATCAGCGGTATTTGTAGCTGATTTATTAACCATACCATGAATATTCATATTACAAATACTACATGAGGAATCATCTAATTGTAATCGTTCATTACAATTAGAACAAATGTAGGTATCTGAAAATGGATATGCNGGNTCTCTGGGGTCTGATAATCTATGAACGAGGTTTTTCACCTTAAAACTTACAAATAATAATTAAGAGGGAGATAATTAATTTCACGACTAGTAAGATGGTCAATAAATGGTAACATAAAAAGAGTAATTAATATGAATTAATTGATACTTACCTATGGGTGAACATAAAAAATGCCTAAATAAAGCAAATATGGAGGTTAATGAATTTTATGGAATAAATTATTAGTTAGGATGTATAAAATAAATAATAAGATTACAAATGAGTTATAATAAAATGATTATAATATATGTTAAATAATGAACCCTCGGTAAACACCGTAATTATTAATAATATATGACGTAGATAAATTATTGTGCGTTAAATAATACATGTATTATTATGTATAATAGGTGGTTTTAACATAATTTTTGATTAATTCAGTAAATTCAGTTAATATTTAACATGAATAAGTATGAAATGATTTTATTTAATAACAAAACAATGACATAAATAAATATGAATTGTTGCTAATTAAGGAGGAGTGATGTCTGATTA
>PAVC01000016.1 GCA_002713885.1 Fidelibacterota bacterium | reverse complement strand
CCACCCATAACAATCTTTATCCCTACTGGTTTTCCACTTTCCTCTCTCATTTTATCAATGAAATCAAATAAAGTTGGAATATCGTGAAACTGATTATGCCTGTTAGGTGAGTCAATAGTTTTCCATGGCGTAACGCCTCTAATTTCAGCTATCTCAGGATTAACCTTGTTGCCTTCAACATGACCGCCTCGAATCTTTGCACCCTGTGCGAGTTTTATTTCAAAACACCTTATATGTGGATTAGATGCCTTTTCTCTTAATTTTTCCCAGCTAAAAGTTCCGTCCTCATTTCGAACACCAAATATACCGGAGCCAATTTGCATAATGACATCGCCACCTCCAATTGTATGATAAGGAGCAAGGCCTCCTTCACCAGTATGTACCCAGGATCCGGTGGCCATACCCAGCCCATAACTCATAGAGCTAATTGCGTTCTCGCCTAATGATCCATAGCTCATTGCGCTCATTCCAACTGGTCCACGTAAATGCCATGGCTCACGGCAGTTAGGCCCAATAACTATTGCGTTTTCTTCAGGAAGTGTCCAAGGAGAAACATCCACCTCTTCTAAACGTTCTTTCCTTGAAAATAGCCCCTCAGTGCCAACATAACGTTTTGTACGAATTTTTGGTGCAATTTCTACTAACATCTCTTCTTTTTGTTTAGGGAACATTGAATTTCGTATATATAAACCAGGCTTATCAAAATCACGTTTTGAACCAAATCCTATAACCGTTTTAAGGTATTTACCTTGAACAACAATATTAGAAAAATCTGAACGATTAAATGGTTTGCCCTCATCGTCAGAGTCAAACAAATACTGACGAAATTCTGGACCAAGCATTTCAAGTAGATACCTAATCCGCCCTAAGATTGGAAAATTTCTTAATACTGCATGCTGACTCTGGCTTTTATCATGAAAATAGAGATAAATAAAAAGGACGAAAGGTATTAGGAAAAATAATAATAGCGAGATATTAATAATCGTAGAAATATCTATTTTTTCAAACATAATTGCTCCAAGAATTATACTGTTATTTTACGATTAATATTGGAACGTTACACTTGTTCATTACTGAAAGCGGCTTGCTCCCCTTAAAATATCTTTTTATAGGATTCATATTAGAGGCCCTCATCACTATTATTTTATCATCATTTGCTTTTTCTATAATTTTTTCGACAGTGTCACCCTTTTCTTCTAAATGTTTGTAGTCAACTCCTGATCTTCGAATCAATTTTATTATTTTTGTGACTTTAAGATTGTCGCCATTCGCGGTAGACACTCCATTACCTATTATAGTAACAATATCTATACCTATTTTATATGCTAATGCAACTCGAATTCCATATTTTACTGCTTTCATCGAGCCAGGAGAATCATCGATTGGTAATAATACCCTATTAAATTTTTCAGTATCATATTTATTAACCACTAAGATTGAACTATTGATATATTGTAGTAAATCATGAGACATATTTCTTTTTTGACTTTTTCCTACTATAGTTACATCATAGCCTCCATATTGTACTTCTTCTCTTAGCTCAGAAATAATATCTCCATTCCGAAGGATCAGATTTACATCTTCGCAAACAGTCCCAGATAGGTAAACTAATTTTCTGTCTTCACCATCATCGATCAATCTATTCTTAGGAAATCCAGTTTCTATCTGTTTTGAGTCGATTAAATCATTGTCTGACAAATAATTAAATGCCCACTCAAGTACGTCAACACCAGGTGGATCAAAATCCCAGGACTCCATTTGATCCTGAGCAAGCTCAACTAACTGAGAGCTAAATTCACTGATTTTTTCGCCGACATCGATGATGGTCACTTTGGCATTAAACGCCTGAGCAACCTTCATCCCTAAGTGAAGTGTAGGCTCAGAATAATGTTTACTTCCTATGGCTATTAATATTTTCATTTCATTGCATCCTCAATTTTCCTTAATTGATAATGAGCCAGTACGTATTAATATAGATCATTAATAGTAATATTGACACTAATCCTATCCTCGCGCCCAATCTTACAAAATCACTNGCCTTTATCATGCCNCTAGAATAAACAATTGTACAAGCAGGAGNGGCAACAGCTGTAAAATAACCAAACGCTGATGAGACTGCTGTTACTAAACCAATATGCATCATATCAGGAGTAAGATTCATTGTTATCGGGCCAAGGACAGCAACTGTTGCAGAACTAGATAGAATATTTGTCATAGCCGCAGTAATCATGATAACAATTAAATCACTAAAAAATGGAAACGTATCCATCATGCTTCCAAATAGCATAATTACCTGATCGGCTAACCATAATGAGGCTCCGGTTGACCTGATACTAGTACCCAGAGAAATTGTTGCTCCAAATAGTATAATCACACCCCAGTGAGTATGCCTNCTTAAATCATTCCACCTGACAAACCCTCCTAAAATGTATAAAAAGACACCAGTAAGTGCGATAGTACCTAACCCAAACCTCTCACTAAAGAAGATCCATCCAAGAAAAACCAATATGAATATAATTACTGTAANGGTATTACGCCCTGTCATACTTCTCGATTTTGCGACCTTTATAACTAACTTTCTGATGCTACTGTCTAAAATTTTATATTCTGGCTTAAATGTATTAATAATTATCCATGCTACTATTGGTATCTGTATTATTACGAAAGGATATATTTTTATCATCCATTCAAAATAAGATANTGACAGCCCTGATTGATTAAAATAATTAATCATAATAACATTCCTTCCGCCACCTGAAGGTGTACCTGCTGAGCCAATTAGGCATCCATATGCAATCGAAAATAATATGGCAGCAGCTAAGTTCTTCACTTTCTCGGTATCAGAAGAAGTGAATCTTATTAGAGTCATACCTATTGGTAACATAATCGCAGCAACCGTATGCTCTCCTATGAATGAGGATAAAATCGCGGAAATAGATAAAAATCCAAAAACTATGTTGGATGTTTTATTCCCTGTGATTTTTAATATNCCCANAGCAATNCGGGAGTCCCANCCTTGTCGAATNATTACTACNGCTAGCATCAGNGATCCCATGATAAAAAATACTGCATCATTCATAAATGCCTTTGCGATACCATCNGCNGAGTCNATTCCGCCATATATCTGNGTCAANAGTATATAAATTGCAATTGCTGGTAAAGGAATAGGTTCCTTTATGATGAGAATAAGTGCCGTGATCAATATCACTATTGAAGTATAAGCCTGGTCACTAAGTCCTTTTGGATGGGGCAATAAAATTAAAATTAGTCCAATTATTATGGCGTATATAAACCACCTTTTTTGGGTCGCCCAAAAAAGAAAGTTACTTAAAGAGAGATTTGAAAACCCTAACAATAATAATCCTTAATAATGGCACTTATTTAATAACCCAACTTAAAATATGACTCAATATCCTTCCTATATCAAAATGAATCATAAAAAATTATTTTATGGTATTAATTAATGTAGGATAAATTCTATAGATTATTATTAGCATGATAAATAAAAATGATTAAAATNCCTTTGTTTCCATTAAACATAGTGGTCCTTCCTTTTGAAGAGGTNCCACTTCATATTTTTGAGCCTAGGTATAAAAAAATGATAAAAGACTCTATAGAAAACAATACCCCATTTGGGATAGTATTAAATAATAATGGCTCTATTGATAATATTGGATGTAGCCTGAATGTAACAAAAATTATTAAACAATATAATACTGGTGAATATGATCTTATAGCCAAAGGAAATAAATGTTTTCAAGTTTTTGACAAAGTAAAAAAAGGAGACCTATGGATTGGAGATATTGAATATATGGATACTCCAATGATTGAAAATGATAAAATACTAAAACAAGTTCAAAATAAATATCTTGAACTATTAATTAAACTAAGAAAAGAAGAAAATTTTGACGTATATATCGATAGGAAAATATCTTTCGANTTCCTAATAGGAATTACACTCCCATTAGATCTAAAGAGAAATATACTTCTGTTAGAAAATGAGAGTGAAAGATTATTATATATTAATGACCTATTTGATAAGGTTTTGTCTCAGCCAATTCACAACAAGGAAAATGATTCCCCCAAGGCATAGTTAATAATTATCTAATTTATTGATCCTTTTTTGGTGTCTACCTGCTTCAAAATCTGTATCAAACCATATTTCGATTATTNTATAGATTTCTTTTTCTGACATAAACCTTGCGCCTAGNGATAATATATTTGCGTTATTATGTTGCCGCGAGAGCCCAATTATTTCTTCAGGCCCATTATAATATACAGCAGCCCTTATACCTTTAATCCGGTTTGCTGCCATTGCTTCTCCCTGTCCAGAACCGCCAAGAATAATCCCTCTACTTTGATCATCCTGAGCAACGGCTTTTGCACAAGGAAATATAAAATCTGGATAATCATCTAGAGCATCATATTCATGTGCACCATGGTCAATAACCTCATGCCCTAATTCAGTTAGGTGCAACTTTATTTTATCTTTCAGTTCTAGACCGGCATGGTCCGTTGCTAGGTGTATTTTCATAATAATTCTTTCAAATATTTTTCAATCTTATTTCTGATCTGATCTGAAGTAAAACCAAACTCAATCGCAAGATCATTGGCCGGAGCAGACATACCAAAGTGATTGATCCCAATAGAGAGACCATTGCTGCCTATATATTTTTCCCATCCATTTGTAATCCCAGCCTCTATTGATACTTTCAGNCTCCCTCTATCTGGAATTAGTTCTTTCTTATACTCATCAGGTTGTTCATTAAATATTTCCCAACATGGCATACTAATAACACGAACTTTTTTTTCTTCTAATTTTTTTGCGACTTCNATTGCAAGGCTTACTTCTGAACCAGTTGCAAGAATAATTATGTCNGGCCTGCCNTTACACTCTAAAACTGAGTATGCGCCTTTTGATACGTTGGTGTCAATACTCTTTTGGCTACCATCTAATATAGGAACGCCCTGCCTAGTAAGCAGCAATGCTGATGGAGTATTTTTATCCTCAATTGACATNTTNATACAAGAAGCGGTTTCTTTTGCATCTGCCGGNCTATAAACTTTAAAGTCAGGAATGGTTCTTAGACTCATTATATGTTCAATGGGNTGNTGCGTGGGNCCATCTTCTCCAAGNTAAAACGAGTCATGNGTAAACTCATGAATAACTCTAACTTTTTGAATTGCTGCAAGCCGAAGAGCAGGTCTCTCATAATCAGAAAAAACTAAAAATGTTCCGCCAAAAGGTATAANTCCACCATGTAATGCCATGCCATTCATTATTGCTGCCATTGGNAATTCCCTCACTCCAAACGGTATATTCCTACCTGATTTATTTGTTTTTTGGAAATCTCCATATGTCTTAGCAAAATTACCTGTATAGTTTGATGGNTCAAGGTCAGCAGATCCACCAACTAATTGAGGNAAACTTTTAGAGATCGAGTCTAATACTGCCCCGAATGCTTTTCTTGTTGCCAATATTTCACCAGACTTGAAAGTTGGAGNTTNNAATNCAGAAATTATTTCGCCGGCAATAGTACTAGCAATTATCCTTTTCAGTTCTGATTTGTCATNGGGTTTTTTGTATAGCTCTTNCCAATCATTNGCNGCCTTAATCAAATCTGAAAATCTATGCCTGAAGTGGTCCGTTACTTCTGAAGGCACATAAAACTTTTTAGCAGGAAGACCTAACTTCTCTTTGGTTAAATCTATTTCTTCCTGNGGTAATGGAGCGCCATGCGTATTATGGTCAGCTTCCATATTTGCAGNCCCTTTTGCCATTATAGTATTGCCAATGATAATACTTGGCTTGTCCATAACCTTTGCAGTCTCGATAGCAAAATGCATAGCACTGTGGTCATGNCCATCAATCTCTTGTACATTCCATCCNAGNCCATCAAAAAGAACATCATAGTTAACTGAATCCGATCGTGATACTTTACCAGAAATTTGAGCGTCATTTGCATCATAATAGACTATAAGTTTATTTAAACCTAAGTGCCCCGCTATTGCCGCTGCACCTAGTGCNACNGGNTCCTGTAAATCACCATCAGTTGCCAAGACATATGTAAAATGATNAATTAAATCNNTNGAATCTTCATCATGACTAGATATTATACTNGATAAATAGGCNTCAGNGAGTGCCATCCCAACGCCCATAGCGAAACCCTGGCCTAAAGGGCCAGTGGTGCATTCTACACCAGGAATTTCTACCTCAGGATGTCCAGGGGTCTGGCTTCCTAATTGCCTAAACTTTTTTATTTCAGAAAGTTTCATCCATCCAATAAGGTGTAAAATACTATATTGGAGCATGGACATATGACCGCCAGAAAGAATAAACCGATCCCTGTCGAGCCAATCAGGGTTTTTAGGATCAAATTTTAGATAGTCTTTAAACAAAAGATAGATAAAATCNGCAGAACTCATAGGACCGCCTGGATGCCCGCTATTCGCCTTTCTTACAGCATCCATTACCAAGCCTTTTATTACTGAAATACTAAACTGATCTTTATCTGTAATGGACCAATATTCAAAAGAATCGAGCTCTTTATATGAATGCATTATATAATCTGGAATTATTTATTATTTAAATATTAAGAATTTGATGGCTCATCGTAAAGATTATCTAGATTAATATCAACGTCTTTTTTCTTAGACGCCTCTACCTTAAACATTTCTTCCTGGTCAAGACCCATTGCATTCGCAATTACCACATCTGGAAGAGATTGGATACGAATATTATAATTATTCACACTTTCATTATACAACTCTCTCCTATCAGCAATTTCATTTTCAAGCCCACTTATTCTATCTTGAAGATTTAAAAAGTTGTCATTTGACCGGAGNTCAGGATAGGCCTCAGATAAAGCAAATACCGATTTTAACGCATCGGATATTTGATTATCTGCNTCTGCTTTTTCTGTGATGCTATTTGCGCCCAAATACGACTTTCTTGCATCCATAACATTATCAAACATTGTTTTTTCATGCTTAACAAAAGATTTTAATACTTTGATTAATTTTGGTATCTCATCCGATCGCTGCATAAGAAGGACATCAATATTTGCCCAAGATTTTTTAATGTTTTCTTTGACATGTATAAGACCATTATACACAGTGAAAAACCAAGACACGAGTCCAATAACAACTAGAACAATAATAAAAACAATAACTATCTGCATTGATTACCCTTTCATCTATTACTAAGCATTAATGGCATTTGCACTAGCATAGAATTTTTTAATAACATTCTGAGGTTCTTTAGAACCGAAAACCTCTGATCCGGCGACTAGAATATCTCCGCCAGCAGAAATAACCTCTTTAGCATTATGGAGCTTTATCCCTCCATCAACCTGTATCTGTATTCGATCCAAACACTGATCAGATAGGTATTTCTTTATTTCTATTATTTTATCAGTGGACTCAGCTATATACCCTTGTCCCCCAAAACCTGGTTCTACACTCATAACTAGTATTAGATCAACTTTTTCNATAAATGGAATAATAGCACTAAATGGCGTTGAAGGTTTTAGTGATATCCCAACCATTTTACCCGTGGAACGAATTAGGCTTATCACCCCATTTGGATCATCAGTTGCCTCGANATGAAATGTAATATTATCAGCTCCTGCCCTTGCAAAAGACTCAACCAATTTATCTGGATCAATCACCATCATATGAACATCAATAAATTTATCGGTAGCAGTCCTCAATGATTTTACTACAGGAGGACCTATCGTAAGATTAGGAACAAACTGGTTATCCATTACATCTACATGAATCCAGTCCGCTCCACCTTCATCACAAATTTTTAGAGCACTGCGTAAATCAGAGAAATCAGCAGATAATATAGATGGTGCAAGTTTGAATTCTGAGACCATAGACTTANTNAAATTTAATTATAAACCNATCTCNGTCATAGAGCCGAAAACAATCACGAGTAAANAAANCGAATTTTCTTTTCCAAATCTGGATGTAGACTCTTATGAACAGGACATGTTAAGGCAGCACGCTCAAGGCGCCTACGATCTTTTTCTTCGATATTTTTATTCATATTTATATCAATGGCAATCTCACCTATTCTTCTGGGATCAGAACCCATAATCTTTTTTACTGACGCATTAGTNCCTGACACATCAATATCATACTTATTTGCTGATATTGCCATGATGGTTATCATGCAAGATCCTAACGCANTTGCAACTAGATCCGTTGGCGAAAATGCCTCTCCTTTTCCATTATTATCGATAGGAGCATCCGTAATGATTTTTTCGCCTGAAGCAATGTGCTCTGCTTCTGTCCTTAGATTATTTTGATAGACTATATTTGCCTTACTCATTATTTATTACAAACCTCCTTAAATATACGTTTAAAATTACCGCCTAATATTTTTCTTACTTCTCGGATTGTAAATCCGTTATCCAATAATTTTTTTGTTAAAAATGGTAGCTTTGTTACATCTTCTAGACCTATTGGCATAATATCAACCCCATCATAGTCAGAGCCGATACCTACATGATCAACTCCGACCAGATCATATATATATTTTATATGTTTGATAACATCATTTATACTGGGTACAATCCTACTCTTCTCATGTTTTAATAGTTTTGACTCAGCATACCAGTACGCGTTTGAAGTTGTGTCATATTTTTCTGCTAGCACTTGTCGTTCAAGCTCATACTCCAAATGAATTAATTCTGCTTTATCTAAATATGTACTATCTATATATCCTGGATAGAAATTGANAAATACTACGCCACCATTTTCCCCNATAGCAGTTATTTGTTCGTCTTTTAAATTTCTGTAGTGAGGACACAAGGCGTGTACTGATGAGTGCGAAGCAATAATTGGCTTACTGGTTAAATTGATTACATCCCAAAAAGTATTTTCTCCAGCGTGAGAGATATCAATCATAACACCAAGCCGGTTACACTCGCGTATAACTTCTCTTCCAAAATCAGTGAGCCCAACTTTCTTTAAAACGGATATATTTTCAAACTCATCTTTAGCTGAGCTAGCAATACTATTTGAATTATTCCAGGTAAGCCCGAGATATCTCATGCCTCTGTCATAGAAATATTGAACCTTAGTTATATCATCACCAATGACGTGGCCACCTTCAACACCTATCATGCAGGACATAATATTTCTTTTTTGATTATAGCTGATATCTTGATATGTTTTGATTAACCGCCATTTGTCCGGGACTCTTGAGCACAAAAATTCAAGCTTAGTAATCATATTATCAGCGTGTTGGAAATACTCTGATTCTTCAAATTCGTTAGGACTAACCCAAACAGAAAAAACCTGGAGGTCCACTCCACCTAGTTTAAACTTTTCCAGGTCAGACTGTGCGTCAGGATGGTTTGATAAAATATCCTCACCTTCCATTGCCCTAAGCAAAATATCGTTGTGTGTGTCTGCCACAAAAGAATCCATATGGATCTGATGTGTAGGTCGGTCACAACNAATACTAAGAAAAAGAAAACAAACTAGAACCGCTAGAAATGATATTATTCTAGTCCCACTCAAAACCAGAAACATTATTTGTTATTGAATTTATTTCAATAAGATTATAGTCTTGAATTTGATCAATGAAATAATAAAGAAACTTTATCGAATCATTATTGCTCATCCAAATAGAATCAGGGAGACCAAGAGTTTCGATCACGGAAATCTCGCTAGGCTTGGTTCTTAAAAATTCCCACACTTCATACTCAGTCATTAGTCCCATACTAAAAATAGTTTTTTCAACAAGGTCTGGGCGATTTTTTTTTGTTGGTGGCAATGAAATTGGCTTTGGCGTTTTTATTTCATTCGCGCATGATAAAAACAGGAATATCAGTATTAGATATTTATAGTCCACATCAGAAAATAAGATATATAAAATCGATGATACAAGAAGACTAATATGATATTTTTACATTTTTTTTTGAAATTTTAGCTGTTTGACTTTAGATATTGGCATCCATAAAAATTGTTTTAATTTCTAGACTGAATGATCCGAGGTTAAAATCATGGCAATAGATAACAAAAAAAATCGATTTTATTTTAATGAAGATTTCCTAGGGAGTCCGCAGGGAAGGTCTATCCGTATTATGTCGGAATACTACGGCCCACTGCAAAAAATAATAGAGAATAAGATCTATGATACTATAGTATTCTTTGGGTCTGCAAGAATTAAATCCAGAAAAAAAGCAGAGGCAGCTTTAAAACAGTTGAATCAGTCAGCATCTGACAAAGAAAAAAAACGAATCAAGAATGATCTTGAAATGAGCAAGTATTATGAGGATGCAAGAGAACTAGCGAACAAGCTCACAATCTGGAGTAAAAACCTAAAAAGTAAAAAATCACGATATATTATTACCTCTGGGGGTGGCGGTGGAATAATGGAAGCTGCAAACAGAGGTGCAAAGGAAGCCGGTGGAATCTCGATGGGACTAACTATCTCCTTGCCATTTGAGGCATCAGGAAATAACTATATATCAAAGGATTTAGATTTAAAGTTTCATTATTTTTTTATGAGAAAATTTTGGTTTTTATATCTAGCGAAAGCCTTAGTTGTATGGCCAGGAGGTTTCGGNACACTTGATGANGTNATGGAANNACTTACNCTGATTCAAACNNAAAAAATNAAAAAACGCTTGCCCATAGTGCTCTATGGTTCTGATTTTTGGAACTCAGTTGTTAACTGGGATTATCTAGTAGACTGTGGAACAATATCTGAAGAAGATTTAAATCTGTTCCATATATCAGACAGTGTTGAAGATACGTATAGTTATATAGTAAAATATATTGAAGAGTATAAACTAAAAGGTCCAAATTTTTAATGGTGAAAAATATCCTATTCATTATTTTTCCAGTGCTATTAATAGCCCAGACTGAGCCTATAGAAAACTTACATGAAAATTTACCTAGAGTCTGGACTCTAACGCATGCCATGATCCACACTGATCCTGGTAATTTTATCAAAGACGGATCTATAACAATTAGAAATGGGAAAATCGAGGCTGTTGGTAGATACATAAAAACACCAAAAGATGCATTTGAAATANACCTAAAAGGTGCGCATGTATATGCNGGGTTTATTGAGAGCTGGCTCGAGAAAGAATTGTTAAATGAAAAATCCAAGAGCACCAGAAAACATTGGGACAAAAAAGTTAGACCCGAGCACAGGTCTGTAGACAACCTCAGTATCAAAAACAAAGAAATAAAAGAGCTCAGATCTCTAGGNTTCACAACCGCACACTTAGCACCTAAGCAAGGAATATTCAGAGGTCAAACAGGTATAATAAATCTGATGGATAAACCTAAACCGATCAAATCATCCGTAGCACAAGTGATTGACTTTAAATACAGAGCAAAAGGCCAACGGACTTATCCAAGATCGCTCCTTGGCGTAATTGCGCATATCCGCCAGACGTTCTTTGACTCAGAATGGTATATTAAAGCCCAGGAAATCTTCGAAGCCTACCCTTCTGAAAATGAGCCTCTTGCATCAAACATAGCTCTAGAAAGCCTTGGAATGTCACGGGCAGTAAATAAACCATTTGTTTTTGTTACTACAAATGAAACTTATTCACACAGNGCAATGAACATTGTAAATGAGTTTAACCTAAATCCATGGATATTAGGAAGCGGATATGAATACAGAAGGCTAGATTATTTTTCAAATAATAAAGTATATTTTATTTTACCAATTGATTTTCCATCAAAACCTAATGTTGTAAAACCAATGAGTGATTTGCAATATTTGACAGAGGAACTAAAACACTGGGATATGGCTCCTGATAATTTATTTTATCTGAATGATGCTGGGTTTGATTTCTCGATCACTAGTCATAGCCTAAAAAAGAAGTCTCAGTTTCGTACCAATCTTCAAAAAATTATAGACAGAGGACTAAGCAAAGATATTGTACTTGCTGCTCTCACAACACAGCCTGCTGAAGCACTAGGAATGCACAAATCTTTAGGGAGAATAGCTCCTGGGTACGATGCAAACCTTGTGATTGTAGATGGAGAATATTTTGATCCAAAATCAAGAGTGGTGAGTGTTTGGATCGAGGGAAATGAGCACTTTATTGCCTCCAAAAAAATGCCAACCTTTTTAGGTACCTGGTCACTAAAATATAGTGGNAGCGCATATGATCTAAAAATTGAAGATCTATTAAAACAACAGTCTATTGAAAAACAAAAAAAGTTTTATAAAGGTTCAATATCTATCAATAACAAATCAGTAGAGATATACAATCTTGATATTTTTGAGTCATCCATATCTTTTACTATTGATGGGTCTAAACTAGGNCTAAAAGGAACACTAACTTTTAGTGGTGATTTATCAAATGATCAAATCGCAGGTACAGTAAAAAACTATATGGATAATTCTCTTTCGTTTCAGGCAGATAGAAAACAATTAGATAAAAAAATTGAAAGAACTAAAGAGAAATTCAGTGACCTATCCATCTTCTATCCGGAAGGCGCATATGGTCTACTTAAAGAACATTCAAAACCGAATGCTATTCTAATNAATGATGCTACACTCTGGACCTGCGGACCTAAAGGAACACTCGCAGAGTGGGATATACTTTTTGTTGATGGTAAGATTGAACAAGTAGCNCCTGACATCAGTGTTCCACAAGGAAGTGCTATCATCATTGAAGGCGCCGGAAAACATGTNACCCCTGGCCTGATTGACTGTCACAGTCACTCAGCAGCAAGCTCGATCAATGAAGGCACTCAATATATTACAGCAGAGGTCCGCATCAGAGATGTTATTGACCCGGATGATATTAACATATACAGGCAGCTCGGTGGAGGCCTGACCACTGCTAATGTTCTCCATGGATCTGCAAACCCAATTGGCGGTCAAAACGCTGTAATAAAACTACGCTGGGGAAAAGGAGCCAATGACCTTTTACTTAAAAATGCTCCACAGGGTATCAAGTTTGCTTTAGGAGAAAATGTAAAACAAGCAAACTGGAGTGGCACNAACCGCTATCCTCAGACGCGTATGGGCGTAGAACAAGTCATGCGTGATGCATTTCGTTCAGCTTTGGACTATAAGCATGCGAATGAAAACTATTTAAGAAATTCAAAATCTCAGAGGACTAAAATTCCCCCAAGAAAGGACCTGGAACTTGACGCACTGGTTGAGATACTTGAAGGGAAAAGACTAGTCCACTGTCACTCATATCGTCAGGATGAGATACTAATGTTAACCAGAGTGGCTGAAGATTTCGGCTTTAAGATAGCAACCTTTCAACATGTTCTTGAGGGATACAAAGTTGCAGAGAGAATTGCAGAACATGGAGCAGGAGCATCAACCTTCTCTGACTGGTGGCAATATAAGTTTGAGGTAATTGATGCAATACCATATAACGGCAGTCTNATGACAAANAATAATGTTGTCGTATCNTTCAACTCAGACGATGACGAGCTCGCAAGAAGACTAAACACAGAGGCAGCCAAGGCAATTCAATATGGTGGTCTTGATCCAAATGAAGCTCTAAAGCTTGTGACAATAAACCCGGCAAAACAGTTACAGATTGATAAATATGTCGGCTCACTAGAGCCAAAAAAGGATGCAGATTTTGTTATATGGGATGGTGAGCCTCTGTCGGTCTATAGCCAGGTAGAAGAAACATGGATTGATGGAATAAGATATTATTCAAAAAAAGAGAATGAGCTTCTTGAGGAAAGAGATAGTGAACTCAGAAGGAATATTATTCAAAAAATACTNTCGACTCCAGGTAAGAGTTCTACCGGATCGAGTAATAAAAGTAAAACATCGAAATATGACACAGAATACCACTGCGATAGTGAAGATGACACGGGAATATATGATGGTCAATAAACTACTTCCATTCCTACTACTTATTTGCGTGGGTCTTTCTAACGATCAAATACCTGGCGAAATACAAAAAAGGCCTATCCTTCTTAAAGGAGGGATACTGCACACTGTGTCAACAGAGGTGCTAGATGGATATGATATTCTATTTGCAAAAGGGAAAATAGTTAGAATAGAAAAAAATATAATGGCATCACCTGAGACGGATGTGTATGATGTATTTGGCAAACATATTATCCCAGGTTATATNGCCCCAATAACGAGATTAGGGCTGGTNGAAGTTGGGCTGGTGCGCCAATCTGTTGACTATGCAGAAAGAGGATCAATAAATCCAAACGTTAAAGCCAATGTGAGCTATAATCCTGACTCAGAACTAATCCCAGTCACCAGATCAAATGGAGTTTTAATCGCTAACTCAGTCCCTGCTGGGGGTCGTATCTCAGGACAGTCATCAGTTATGATGCTGGATGGATGGACCTGGGAGCAAGCAACTCTAAAGCATCCTTCGGGGCTACACATAAACTGGCCATCAATGAAAATTAATTATGGGAAAAATGTCAAAAAATCAGAAAAGCAGCAGCGTGAAGACATTCAAAAATCAATCCGTGATCTTGACGATATGATACGAAATGTTCGTGCTTATTTCCTTAGAGTAAAGCAAAGAAATCGAATAGCAGATGAAAGACAAAAAGCTGACCTAAGACTAGAGGCCATGATCCCATTTGTGATTGAAAAAAAGAGTATTTTTATCCACGCTAATGAAGCAAGACAGATTGAGTCTGCGGTCAATTGGGCAAAAAAAAATGATCTCAAAATTATCATTGTCGGAGGTACTGATAGCTGGAGATTAACAGATCTACTCGTCAAACATAATATTCCAGTCATCCTAGACAAGGTTGAAAAAGTTCCTATGCGCAGGTTTGAACCAGTACACCTTCCATACAAGACACCATTTTTATTAAAAGAAGGCGGGGTACAATTCTGTCTGAACACTAGAATCGGTTATCCACATGATGGAAATGTACGCAATCTACCAAATGAGGCTATGAGGGCAGCTGCATATGGGCTAAAAAAGTCAGAGGCGCTAAGGTCTATAACTCTTAGCGCTGCAGAAATCCTTGATATAGATGATATGGTAGGATCACTTGATGTTGGTAAGGATGCAACATTTTTTATATCTGATAAAGCGCCGATGGAAATGTCCCCAAAAGTACTAATGGCCTTTATTCAAGGCAGAGAGGTTGATCTTAATAACCGGCAGAAAATGCTGTACAAAAAATATCAGGAAAAATATCGCAGACTTGGCCAGCTACAGCCATAAAACTTTATCATTTTTTAAATAATATTCTTGATGAAAAATAGTTCACCAATAAAACATGCTGCAGTATTAGGCGCAGGAGTAATGGGCGCACAGCTTTCTGGATTATTTGCGAATAAAGGAATAAAAACATATTTGTTTGATATATCAATCGAACTAGCGACTAGTGGAAAAGATCGTTTAAAAATTCTAAAGCCAGCGCCACTAGAAAACCCTAAAAATATAGATCTTATTATACCCTGCTGCTATGACACTGACATTGAAAAAATTATAGAAGCAGACTGGATATTAGAGGCAGTAGCAGAGAATCTTGATATAAAGCTAAAAGTCTATGATATGCTATTACCTTTTCTAAAAGATTCTGCTATTTTGACTACAAACACTTCCGGTATCACACTCAAAGAATTATCACAAAATTTTTCTTTAGAAATAAAAAATAGATTTATGGTTACCCATTTTTTCAACCCGCCAAGATATATGCGCCTGTTGGAACTAGTAAAAGATGAGGAGACCTCTCCAAAAACCTACAATATAATATCTGAATTTGGAAATGATGTGTTAGGAAAAGGGATCGTCCCTGCCAAAGACACACCGAATTTTATTGGAAATCGTGTGGGCGTGTTTGGTCTTATGTCTACAATAAATATTGCTATGAAAATGGGTATGAATATTGAAACCGTTGACGCACTCACTGGCGCGTTATGTGGTAGGCCCAAGAGTGCTACCTTTCGGACAGCAGATGTAATCGGGCTTGAGGTATTAAAAAATGTGGCAATGACAACCTATCAGAAATCAAAGCATGATGAATCTATAGAAAAATTCAATATACCAGAAGCTATGGAACTTCTAATTGAAAAAGGCAATCTTGGACAAAAAACAGGAGCTGGATTTTATAAAAAGGATGTAAACGGAAATATCTTAGTTTTAGACTTAGATAATAAAAATTACAGACCAATTGAAAAAATTAAACTCGGGCTTGATAATGAAATCATTCAACATGGGGCTATTGATCAACGGATCAATGCTTTAATTGCCTTAGACTCAATAAATGGAGATTTTTTCTGGGAGGTTTTATCAGAAATGCTATTGTACTCTGCAAACCGTATACCAGAGATCTCAGATACCACTGAAAATATAGACAACGCAATGAAATGGGGGTTTGGTTGGGAAATTGGCCCGTTTGAGATATGGGATATGATTGGTTTTAGCTCATCAGTAACCCGGATGAAATCAGATAATAAAACTATACCAAAATGGATAGAAGAAATGATATCTAAAGAAAAACGAGGCTTCTATTTAAAAAACTGACTGATATTATAACCTGGTCAATGAGCTTTTGGGTTTAATCATAGTTACTATATGTGAACTTAGGTCAGTCTCATAACCCGAAGGTCGAAGGTTCGAATCCTTCCCCTGCTACACTCTAGAAAACCAGAATCTCGAAGAAAAGCTCTCTTAAATGAGGGCTTTTTTATTTTCTGGAGTTAGGTCGGTCTCATAACTCCATGATCTATTTTACTTTGATTTAAAATATAATATATGTACTATTAGTACATCTGGTACATATATAAATAATAAAATGAGAATCAAAATAGATACCAATCTTTCCACTCCACTGTTTAACCAGTTGATGGATCAAATTAAAATAGCTGTGATGGATGGATTATTAAAACCCGGTGATCCCCTACCATCCATTCGTCAAT
>PAVC01000015.1 GCA_002713885.1 Fidelibacterota bacterium | reverse complement strand
TTCAGCAATTTGGCGTGCTAATAGGGTTGAGCAATATACCAGAACCCAAAAAAATAGAGTTGATTCCATATGCGCTATCTAGTTTTAGTCAAGGTGAGGATGAATATAATATTGGTGCAGATGCTCGCTATGGTATTAGCTCTAGTGCAGTATTAAATGCGACAGTAAATCCAGATTTTGGTCAGGTAGAGGCTGACCCTTCTGTACTGAACCTTACTGCCTATGAAACTTTTTATGAAGAGAGAAGACCGTTTTTTTCAGAAGGAGCAAATTTTTTTCAGCATAGGCTTCAGCTTTTTCACTCTAGGCGAATAGGAAACGCTCCAGGATATTTTTCTCCAGATAGCGGTGAACTAGAAAATGTTCCTGGAAACACAACGATCCTTGGTGCTTTTAAACTATTGGGCACTACCAAATCTGGAATTAATTATGGGCTAATCAATGCAAGTACAGCAGAAGAATTAGGTACTTTAACTAATCCGAATGGTCAAAAAGAAGATTTTATAGTAGAACCGCAGACTAACTATGCGGTTGGACGGTTTGAAAAACCAATTATTAATAATTATTCCAGACTAGGAGTTATGGTTACAGATGTCAGAAGAAAAAATTCTGGTTCAGCGAATGTTGTTGGTCTAGACTGGAAAATTGGTCTAATGAATAATAGATTATTTTCTAATGGCCAAATTGTGAGTTCCAATACAGATAAAACAGGTAACGCATTCAGGTTTAATGTAGGATATACTGATCCAGTCTGGTGGTCTACACGATTCTGGTATGGTACCTATGATAACAAGTTTGAAATTAACGACCTGGGATATTTGCGTAGAAATGATCAAAGCTGGGCAGGTGGTAGGATTAGTCTTCGAAAGCAAGAGCCTTGGGGGTATTTTTTAAATAATAATATTGATATCAAGTATAAAAAAGAATGGCGTGGTGATGGCCTTATGCTAGAGGATGAAATTGAGTTAGAGTCATTTAATTTATTGAAAAATTATTGGCGTTTTGGGTTTTCGAGCGAACTAAGCCAACCAGCATATAATGATGACGATATTTTTAGAGATGATCGTGCGTGGACATATAGCACAGAAAAATTCTGGTTTAATGGGATCTGGCTTAAATCAGACAGAAGAAAAAAACTAATTTTATCCATTGATACAGGTGTTGGAAATGCAAAACTAAGAGGAAAAGGTCATTTTACAAAGGTTGAGATTGATTATAANCCTATTGATCCTCTAAATATTAGTATTGGAGCAAGCCNAGATCTTTCGCCTAGTTACATGCAATATGTCGATATTATTGATGTAGATAATTCTATAAATAGANTATATGCNAAATCAGAACAACTTACGAAACNGGTTGAGTTTCGTATGGANTGGACTTTTTCTCCAGAGNTAACCTTACAGGGTTATCTNCAGCCATTTTATGCTGANATGAAGTACCTTCGTTTTTATGAGCTGATGTCTCCAGAGACGATGGATCTTATACCCTTTGACTATCTAAGTTTACATGAGAATCCTGATTTTAAGTGGGAGAATACAGTNGGCACGTTTGTTCTTAGGTGGGAATACAATCCTGGAAGTACATTATTTTTAGTCTATAGTCTNAATGAGTATAAATATTATTCNGCAAGCGATGNTCTTTGGTCAAGCGGTTCTTCAAATNCGGTNGTTGTCAAACTAAACTATTGGATGAAAATATAAATATTGCTAACTGAGTCAGCCAATTTAATTGCTCAGTAAAAAGGAAATAAAAAATGAATGATAAAGAAACTACAATACTGGAACTAAAAAACTTTGTTGAGGATTTTGTTNAGGAAAGAGAGTGGTCTCAGTTTCACAATGCAAAAAATTTATCAATGGCGCTTACTATCGAAGCTGGTGAGTTAATGGATATTTTTAAGTGGNATACTCCTGAAGAGTGTGAGACAAAGATGTCTGNAAAAAANGCAAGACAANAGGCAACCGATGANCTAGCAGATATTATGATNTACGCGATTGCGTTTGCTAATCGAAACGATATTAACATTTCGAATGCGATCGATCAAAAAATGATTAAAAATAGAATTAAATATCCTGCTGACAAATACAGAGGACATTTTTAGTATAGTAATATTATTTTTTATGGATAATAAGACAGCAATAATTACCGCAGCAAGTCAAGGTATTGGAGAGGCCTGTGCAAGAGAATTGTCTAAACTGAATTATAATCTCGTTGTAATGTCTAGCTCAGAAAAAATTTATACACTTGCTGATGAAATTGGTTGTGTTGGTGTAAAGGGTTCTGTCACTAATCCAGAAGATCTAGAGGAAACAGTTGAATTAGCATTGAGCTCATTTGGTGGTCTTGACTCAGTCGTTAATAATACTGGTCATGCGCCAAAAGGAGATTTGTTAGAGATCAGCGATCAAGAATGGTTATCCGCTATAGATATTCTTCTGATGAATGTTATTCGCATTTCTAGATTTATTGTCCCGGTTATGAAAAAAAATGGCGGATCTATTGTCAATATTTCTGCGTTTGGTGCTGAAAACCCAAGTCTTAATTTTCCAACTTCTTCGGTAGTAAGGTCGGCGCTCACATCGTATACTAAATTATTCGCCAGGAGATATGGACGTTATAACATAAGGATGAACAATCTTCTTCCTGGCTTTGTAGACAGTTATCCAGTTACAGATGAAATCCGAAATTCAATTTCCTTAAATAGAGAGGCATCTGTAAATGAGATAGCAAATGGAGTAAAATTTTTATTATCTGAAGATAGTAGCTATATAACTGGTCAGAACTTAGTTATGGATGGTTCAATGGTTGTGACTCAATGAANNTATTAATAATACAAAAAAGAGTTTTTTTCATTCAGCTAATTTTTTTGCCACTAATTATCGTATTGTGTAATCAAAAATTCTGTAACTATTGTAATAAAGAACTCCANGGCCAATATATTATTCACAAAAACAATAATTATCATCATCATTGTTATGATAAACACATACAGATCTATTGTGACCAATGCGGTCTNAAGATTGATGGCTCATTTAATTCATCAAATGGGAAGAACTATCATAAAACCTGTTACCAACAATATATACAAAAGCGGTGTGATGAGTGTGGCGATTTGATTAATAGCATTTATAATATTAAAGATGGAAAAGAATATCATGAGAGTTGCTACATTGAGTATATACTACCAAAATGCGATATATGTAAACAGCCTGTAGAGGACACATACATAGAAGATTTTTGGGGTAATTATTATCATGAATATCATTCGAAAAAAATGCCTGATTGTGATAACTGTAGTCGCCTTATTTGTGATCCTTTAACAGGCGGAGGATATTCAGTTAATAGTCAGCGTTTCGTTTGTAATATCTGTAAGCCAAAGGTAATAACAAAGAGGTACCAGATTGAACCAAACTTAAGAGAAGTACTNGTGATACTTAATTCTGTTGGCATAAATAATTTGCCTAAAAAAATACCTATTACTTTAGTAGATAGTAGAGAGGATTTAATACGCTTATCAGGAAATAGGCTAGGGNATATTCAAGGGTATACTAATTATGAGGTGAGTACCTTATCTGGAAAAATCATTGATCAAGACTATCATATTTATATTCTATCAAATCTCCATGGAGTAATCTTTAACGCTGTTCTAGCACATGAACTGCTTCATGTATATCTTTTTCAGAATGATTTAGAGCTTGAACCAGATATAAGAGAAGGTTTTTGCAATCTCGGTTCTAATATTGTCTACGAACACTATGGCTCCAATCTTAGCCGATATAGGATTAAAAGTATGGATGAGAGTTCAGATCCTGATTATGGTTTGGGATATAAAAAAATGAAGTCGGTTTTAGATCAGATCGGTTGGAAAAGATTATTAAGAAAACTTGATAGACTGTAAATATTACTTATTTTCTATTTAAACAGTTTTTTTATATCATAATTATATTGAAAATCAGTTCTTATTTAGGATAATTATTTGATTATTTTATTATAGATAGTTTTGCAATGAATATTAATCCATATATTTTTAGAGAGTATGATATTAGAGGGAAAGTTGTAGAAGACTTTCCTCCTGAGGTGGTAGTTCTTCTTGGTAGATCATTTGGTACCCTAGTGAAAAGATCTGGTGGTAGAGAAATCGCAATAAGTGGGGATATTAGACTTACGACTCCAGATTTAATTAACTATTTCAAAGAGGGTGTATTATCGACAGGCGTGGATATAATCAACATAGGTATAGTACCAACCCCGGTAAACTATTATAGCTTGTTTAAACTTGATGTAGCTGCCTCTGTGCAAATAACAGGAAGCCATAATCCACCAGAGTTTAACGGGTTCAAACTATCTTTACATAAAAAGCCTGTTTATGGCGACCAGATCCAATTAATAAAAAAATTCATAGATAAATTAGACTTTGATGTTGGAGAAGGTTCAGAGACTAGATACAAAATTTTACCAGACTATCATTCAATGATCAAAAGCAAGATCAATATTGAGAGANAAATGAACATAGTAATGGACTGTGGAAATGCAGCAGGATCTATAAATGCTCCAACTATTTTTAAAGATCTGGGGATACAGCTTACAGAACTTTACTGTGAGCCAGACGGCTCTTTTCCTAATCATCATCCAGATCCCACCGTTGAAGAAAACTTAAAAGATCTTATCGATGAAATGAAAACTGGTAAGTATGATGCAGGTATTGCTTTTGATGGTGATGCGGATAGGCTTGGAGTTGTTGATGAGACTGGTGAAATAATTTGGGCAGACCAGTTAATCGCAATTTTTTTACCTGATTTAATTGAGCCAGGTGATGAAATTATTTTTGATGTTAAATGTTCTCAAGCCCTTGAGGATATGATAAAAAAATATAAGGGTAAGCCAGTAATGTGGAAGACTGGTCACTCATTAATTAAAAATAAAATGTCAGAATCAAACTGTAAACTTGGTGGTGAAATGAGTGGTCACATTTTTTTTGCTGATGACTATTATGGGTATGATGATGCTATTTATGTTGCGGCAAGATTAATTCAATTGTTATCAAAAACAGATAAAACTTTATCTGAATTAAAATCCGTTATTCCTGTATATCATTCCACTCCTGAAATCCGATTAGAAGCAGATTCAGATGAGGAAAAATTTAAAATTGCAAAACTTGCTGTAGAATATTTTACCAAACATAATAATTGTATTACAGTTGATGGCGTACGGATTATATATGANAATGGATGGGGATTGGTCAGAGCATCCAATACACAGCCAGTGATAGTATGTAGATTTGAAGGTAATACGTNAGATAATATGAATGAGATAAAGAAAATAGTTTTGGATAAACTACAAGAATTCGGAACTCTTCAGNTTAGTGGACATTGATGTCAGACATTAGTGAACTCATTCANTTTNTAAAAAAAGAGTTTGATCAATCTTTNCATTCCTTNCCATTACCAAATCATCCCAAATATCTTTANGAACCAATTAGATATGCTCTAANAGGAAAAGGGAAAAGATTTAGACCTATATTAGTTCACCTATCGGGAAGAGCATTTAAAACCGATCCAGATGATATGATGAAAATCTCGCTTGCGGTTGAATTGCTTCATTGTTTTACACTCATACATGATGATATTATGGATTCAGATGATCTCAGGCGTAATATGNCTACTTTGCATAAAAGATATGATATTTCGTCAGCAATATTAGCAGGAGATGGAATTTTTACTATCAGCCAGCTTGTATTAAACAGTATAGGAAACAAACCAGAAATTTTTTCCCAATTATATAATGAAACAGTATTAGAAATCTGTGAGGGGCAGGCTNTAGATAAAGATTTTGAAAATAAAGAAGATATTTCCTTAGAACGTTATATTGAGATGGTAGAAAAGAAAACTGGAGCTTTATTAGGTTCTTGTTGCTATTTGCCAGCAGTTTTGTCGGGAAAACCTAATAATATTATTGATGAACTAAAATATATTGGTAAACAGCTAGGGATAGCTTTCCAGATTCAAGATGATCTTTTTGAAATATTCGGTGATGAAAGGAATATGGGGAAAAGCCTAGGGAGTGATATTTTCTCAAATAAAAAGACTGCCATTGCCATTGAAGCAAAAAATAGTTTTCCATCTGAATGGAAAACTATTGTAGAACAGTTTGATGGTAAAAGTTTAGTAAATGTTCGCAATTTTTTATCAGAAAATAAGATAAGAGATAAAGTTGAANCCNTGGCTGATGACAGCTTTAAATTTGCATATAATTCACTATCGGATCTTGGTNTTGACAAAAAGAGNGAATTATATAGATTTTTTAAAATAATACAAGGAAGACATNCATGATAGACAAAATTGATAAAGATAACATGTATAAATCAATTTTGGATTTTTCTGATAACATTTTAGATGCAGTAAAGCTTGGTAATAGTATAAAATTTCTTAATGATTACTCAAGTATAAATAAGATTATTGTAGCGGGTATGGGAGGGTCTGCAATTGGAGGAGATGTTANTTATGCCCTAGTAAATGATGAAATTATAATTCCTTATTTGGTCGTAAGAGGCTACAATATTCCAACATGGGTCGATAGCTCGACTTTGGTCATATGCTCATCATATTCAGGAAATACTGAAGAAACAATTTCTATTTTAGGTAAAGCACAATCCAAAGGTGCCAAGGTGTGTGCGATAACAACAGGTGGTAAAATTGGAAAGATTTGTGAAAAATATAATTATGATAAAGTGATTATTCCATCTGGGATGCAGCCAAGGGCGGCATTGGCTTTTTCTTTTATACCAATATTATACATTTTATGTAGGCTAAACATAATTTCTACTAGTATTACATCTTCACTTATTTCATCATCTAAATTAATTAAAGAAAATAGTAAGAAATANAGTATGAAAAATGATGATAACCCGGTATGGGTTTTGGCTAAAAAGATATATAATAAAATACCAATTATTTATGCAGACTCAGACAGGTTACAGACTGTCGCAGTGCGCTTAAAGGGCCAGATTTGTGAGAATNGTAAAATATTAGCATATCATAGCGTATTTCCTGAGATGAATCATAATGAGATAGTGGGATGGGAGA
Source organism: Fidelibacterota bacterium (assembly GCA_002713885.1). Lineage (GTDB taxonomy): Bacteria > Fidelibacterota > Marinisomatia > Marinisomatales > UBA1611 > TMED80. The sequence goes on along the minus strand of PAVC01000015.1, from coordinate 8,190 downwards.
NGAATTCAGAACTTTTTTCTAATTATTTTATTATTTGGTTGTTTGATAGTGATATGAATGAAAGAAATAAAGTCAGACAAAAAATTGTNATGGATATGTTAAANGAAATAGGNGTAGATCAATTTAAACTTGAGGTATCAGGAGATNGTTTTATAGATAGATTCTTACTGTTGATTCATTACGGTGATTGGTTAAGTTATTGGTGTGCAATTTTGCATAAAATGGACCCTAGTCCGGTTCAAAATATTGAAAAATTAAAAAATAAATTGTCAGAGATAAAATGATTCCTGTAANTGTTGAAAAGATATCTTATCATACATCAAGTCGCAGTTATGCGGTANTTTTAAAGGAAAATGATAGCGACTTGGTATTACCAATTTTAGTTGGTTCATTNGAGGCCCAATCAATCGCACTGGCCCTTGAAGTGGTAGCAACTCCCAGGCCATTGACACATGATCTAATATGTGATATGATAAGGAAAATAGATGCAGAATTAATCTCAGTCAATATATCTCAATTAAATGATGGCGTCTTTTATGCAAAACTAAAATTAATAAGTTCGGGATTTGGCACTAAAATAATTGATGCAAGACCGAGCGATGCCATATCTATTGCACTACGTCTAAATGCACAAATATATGTTACTCCTGAAATCATTAAAGAAGCNGGGGTAAATCAAAAAGACATTAATGAATCGATTAAACCAAAATATTCGATCGAGGATTTAGAATTAAAACTTAAAAAGGCGGTTGAGAAAGAAGAATACGAAANGGCTGCAAAGATTAGAGATAAAATAAAAGAATTAGATTCTTAAAAGGGTGCATCCATTTGCTCTAACGCTATTTTTGCGGCTGTCTGTTCAGCNGACTTTTTGTCAAGTCCCATCCCAGTTGGAAACGAGCGATCATCGATTTTGACCTCGATTTCAAATGTTTTTTGATGATCAGGTCCACTGATATCTTTTACGTTAAATATTGGACTTCCAATATCCTTAATATGACAATATTCTATTAGTTTCCCTTTATAATTTGTAGCCTTCCAGGCCTCCGTTCTATGTGCCCATATAGTGNCCAGTATTAGATTTCTACATGGTTCTATACCACCATCTAAATATATTGCCCCAATAATAGNTTCATATAAGTTNGCTTGTTGTTTTTCTGCTATTTTTTCAATATTCATATTTACACTTGANTCAATATTTATGTGATTCAAGAGGTCAAGCATTGTACTTATTTGAGCTAAAAAGGATTTTCTAACAAGAGATGCTCGTCTCTGAGTTAAAAGTCCTTCATCGNCTTCAGGAAATTCCCTCATAAGTTCTCTACTTATAATAATGTCAATTACGGCATCTCCTAAAAACTCTAATCTTTCATAATTTTCTCTTGGTGATGCTGAAATAGATTTATGTGTAAATGCTTGGGCCAGATAGTCACGATTATGAAATAAATAATTTATTTTATTTTCGATAGGGGAAAGGGAGTCAGAGGGTTTAAGAATATTTTTTAATTTATAGATTAAANTCAATTGTATTTNCTAAAACATAACACGGCATTATGTCCCCCAAATCCAAAAGTATTTGATAAAGCAGCATTGATTTCAGCCTCAACCGCATGATTAGGAGTATAATCTAAAGTGCAATCAGGGTCTGGTGTATTATAATTTATTGTTGGTGGCACAATCCCATTAATAATTGATTTTACGGTCGCTACTGCTTCAATGCCACCTGCGGCTCCAAGCAAATGACCTGTCATGGATTTTGTTGAGCTAATTTTTAATTTATTTAAACTATTTTTAAAAAGNTTACTAATCGCTTTTGATTCATTTCTATCATTAAATGGTGTAGAAGTTCCATGGGCATTAATATAGTCTATCTCATTAGGCATTATATTAGAGTCTAATANTGCTCTTTCCATTGCTTTGTATGCTCCTTGACCTTNAGGGGCTGGTTGAGTAATATGGAATGCATCATCTGTTGAGCCATATCCTGCTAGTTCTGCAAGAATTGGTGCACCTCTATTTAAAGCATGTTCTTCTGATTCTATAACAATCATTCCCGCTCCTTCACTTAATACAAAACCATCTCTGTCTGCNTCAAAAGGTCTACTGGCAGCTGTTGGAACATCACAGTTCTGAGATAATGCTCTCATGTTAGCAAATCCAGCAATGGTTAAAGGTGTAATACTGGCTTCGGTTCCACCAGTAAGAATAATNTCTGCATCACCATATCTTATTAATCTTAATGCGATGCCAATTGCATCATTAGATGAAGCACAAGCAGAAATCACAGTTTGACTGGGACCACGNAATCCAAATTTCATTGAAAGNTGGCCACCCGCAATATTGGGTATCATTTTTGCAACAAATTGTGGCGATACCCTTCTGGGTCCTTTATTATTAATGATATCATGTTCATTCTCGAGTGTTTGNATACCTCCGATTCCACAGCCAATGATAACCCCAGCNCGATCTAAATTTATTTTTTCAAGATCTAGTTTTGCTGATTCTATTGCCTCNATGGAGGAGACTAATGCATAAATTGAAAAAGGATCAAGCTTACGTGCTTCTTTTGGGTCTATAAATTTTCCAGCATCAAAACCTTTAATTTCTCCTGCAATAGTAACCCTATGATTTGATGCATCAAAATAACTAATTGGTGCAATTCCACTGGTACTAGATTTAATAGCTGACCAAAATAGGTCCGTTGAATTACCATTTGGAGCTAAAGCTCCAAGCCCTGTAACGACAACTTTTTTTATAGACATTAATTAATACAGTTACTTATGCTCATCGATATATTTTATTGCACTGGTAACGGTGGTAATATTTTCAGCCTCTTCATCTGGAATCTCTATACTAAATTCTTCTTCGAATTCCATAATGAGTTCAACAGTATCTAAAGAATCTGCACCAAGGTCATTAACAAAATGTGCTTCTTCTGTTATAGCAGCTTCATCAACACCCAGTTTATCAATGATTACTTCTTTTATNTTATCAAACGTTGACATATCGTTTCTCCTACTTTATTATTAGTTAATTATTCGCCCACCATCGACTGTTATTGTTTGGCCTGTAATATATCCTGCCTCATCAGAAGCTAAAAATATAACAGCATTAGCGATATCATCAGGTGAGCCTATCCTTCCAACAGGAATATGTGATAAAAATTNATTTTTCACTTCTCCAGAAAGTTTGTCAGTCATAGACGTTTCAATCCATCCTGGAGCAATACAATTTGCTGTAATTCCTCTTGAAGCCACCTCTTTTGCGATAGACTTAGTCATTCCAATAAGTCCGGCTTTTGATGCCGCATAGTTTGCNTGACCAGCATTACCAGTTAATCCAACAATCGATGTAATATTAATTATCCTTCCAAATTTATTTTTCATCATNTAGCGCACAACAGCTTTTGTACAATGAAATGCACCCTTTAAATTAGTATTAATAACGTCGTCCCACTGTTCAATAGACATCCTNATTAAAAGTGAATCNTTTGTAATTCCTGCATTATTTACAAGTATATCTATTCTNCTATTTTCTTTTATTATTTCTGTAATTATTTCTGATAATGTATCTGAGTCAGATATATCACAAGGAAAGGAAGATGCTTGCCCACCATTTATTGTTATCTCATCTACAATAGATTCTATTGCTTTTTTGTTTCTGCTTATACAAGCAACATGTGCACCCGACTTTGCAAGNTCAAAAGCGATTATTTTTCCTATACCTTGTGAAGCACCGGTNACTANCGCAATTTTATTATTTAAATTAAATTTCATAGTTTATAATATCTTCGTAAGATTGAATGCCTTTGGTAGAAACCGCACTGTTAATTTTACGATTTAACCCTTGCAATACCTTACCAGGCCCAATTTCTATAAATGAAGTATAGCCGTCTTTAATCATTTGTTGGATGGAATTATACCANAGCACGGGACTTTCTAGCTGTCGAATTAAAGAATTTTTTATATCTTTACCTTTTGTTATTGGTTTTGCATCAACATTCGAATAAAGAGGAATACTAATGTCTNAAATTTCGACAGAATCTAACTTATCAGCAAGTTCTTCTCTAGCTGGTATCATAAGTGGTGAGTGGAATGCTCCACTAACATTCAATGGGACAGCCATTCTTGCACCATATTCTTTTGCATTGTTAATCAAATTCTCGATGGCTTCAATATGCCCAGAGACAACTATCTGGTTTTCAGTATTATAATTTGCAGCAACCACTAGATGATCAGAACTATTTCTANTACATAAGTTTTCAACCTCATTGGTAGACATTCCTATAATAGCTGCCATTGTTCCTGGATTTATTTTTCCAGCATTATGCATGCTTTTTGAACGANTCTTAACTAATTCCAGCCCACTCACAAAATCAAAGGCACCTGCAATGACTAGGGCACTATATTCACCCAGGCTATGGCCAGCAACACCATCAGCAGAATATCCATTTTCAATCATAATTTGTCCAATTATCGTGCTTACAATAAAAATAGCAGGTTGAGTGTGTTTAGTTTTTTTTAACAACTCTTCTGGNCCGTTAAATGAAATCGATTGAATATCTGTATCTAATAAATCGTTAGCGATTTCATAATATTTTTTACCAATCTTAGTATTTTCAAATAAGTCTTTTCCCATTCCTATTTTTTGAGAGGCTTGTCCAGGAAAAATCCAAGCATTTTTCATATTCTTGAATCCCATTTAATTAAAATACTTCCCCAGGTGAACCCTGAACCAAAGGCTGATAGCAAGATATAGTCACCATTATTGATTAACTTATTTTCAACTGCTTCGTTAAGTGCAATAGGTATTGTCCCTGCAGTAGTATTGCCATATCTATCGATATTTATAAGGACTCGATCTTTTGGTATACCGCAACGTTCACCGGTAGCATCAATGATACGTTTGTTTGCCTGATGAGGAATGAAAAGTTTTATATCATTTCCACTTAGTCCATTTTTCAATAGTAATTCTTTTGAAACATCAGTCATTCTTTTTACCGCAAACTTAAATACTTTTTTCCCATCCTGTCTTATAAAGTGTTCTCTATTTGCTATTGTTTCCTTAGTAGCTGGCTTTCTACTTCCGCCAGCTAGGACATTAAGGCTAGAAGCCCCAGAACCATCTGTCTTAAGTATAGAGCTTATGATACCATTATCTGATTTAGAAGGCTCTAAGATTACTCCACCGGCACCATCACCGAATATTATACAGGTTTCTCTATCCTTAAAATCCAGTATTGATGTCATTGTGTCAACACCAATTACCATCACAGTTTTGTATTTTCCAGACTCAATTAATTTTGAACCNGTCTCTAAACCAAACAAAAACCCACTGCATGCGGCACTTAGGTCAAATGCCCATGCATTTTNAGCATTAATATTGTTTTGGACTATGGCTGCAGTAGATGGGGTAAGGTGGTCAGGGGTTACGGTACCAACAATGATAATATCGATTTGCTNAGGATTAATACCTCTCTTTTTTAAGAGTTTATTAGCAACATGTGTTGATAAGTCAGATGAGGCTTCNTCNTCAGACACTATATGTCTTTGTTTTATTCCGGTTCTATTNTGAATCCATTCATCGGATGTTTGTACCATTTTTTCAATATCATAGTTTGTTAATATTTTTTCTGGCACATGATGTGCGGTGGNGGTGATNGTAGCTCTCATGTTAATTATTTTTCAACAAAGTTGCTATTTAATATATAATCAAGATGATAAAGAAATAGANAAACTAATTGTATTATAAATCAAGATGTTGAAATAACTGGACGTCCTTTATAATATCCACAATTAGGACAGGCCCTATGAGGCATCTTCGTGGAATTACACTGAGGACAGGTTGTAGTTGAGACTGAAGCTGACTTATAGTGAGTTCGTCTTTTTCTACTTCTTGCTTTAGACTGTCGTCTTTTTGGCAGTGCCATATTTTCTCCCTAAATTATTTATGAAGCTAGTTACTGCAAGAACAAAGTTTATAATTAAGATTGATCCCGCATACTGGACATAGACCTTTACAAGGATTTGTACATAATTTTTTAAATGGAATTTCTATGATTAATNTCTCTAATAATATTTTNGTNAGATCAACNCTATCCTNATGATCTGAGAAATAAATTNTTTCATAGTTTTGATTATCTAATTTACCAGAATCATTAGAAAGTAATAAATCAGTNTTAATTATATTTTTATTACAAAATGACTCTAGACAACGATCACAATCATATAAAACAGTATTTATAATATGACCAGAGATTTCAAATCCATTCTTTACAATTTTCGATGTTAAGTTGCAGATTAATTTGTTATCAACTAAAGTAATATCAAAACCATCTACATTTTTAATGTCTATTTCAAAAAGCTTATTATTAAATCCGGTTAATAAATCCGAACGTAAAACCATCATACAGCCCTAAAATTACCTAGCTTGCTTAAGTATTACAAGGTACAAAGGTTTACAAAATAACTCTTTATTCCTCTTCAGAAGATGAAAGNATACTATGACTAGGACTATTCAAATTNTTATGGTCATATGATGGATTTTCAATATCTTNTTNATCGTTNCTTAATAAGATATTTTCTTTATCCATGATATTTTTTAAAATAATGAAAATAATTGTTTCTCCAACTGAAAGTATTGCAAGCCCATATGAAAAGACTGAGAGAGTTAGAAATATTAAAGGAATAGATAATAGTAACCCTGAGATAGTTTCTATTGCAGATAATGAGCCTGAATAATTTTCAATAGAAAAATTTGGTAATGCCAATAAAAATAAACTGAAAAACTTAAACAATAAGCTTAGAATAAATTCTATCATATCAGTNGCCATGGTAAGCGACCCAAATAATTCTTTTTCCAGTGTGATCTTTATTATNGAGAAATTGTCAGAAATCCAGCTAGTATCTACGATAGAGACAGCATACCCTATGATATTTTCTAACTTTAAACCCATGAAATATCCAAAAATTTGNTTTATCAGATTAAATGAGACACTATAGAACCAAGAAAATATATTTATGAATATTATTGTCAGAGGTATAAGAACTGAGTGATAGGTTATTATCCGCCATGGTTGATTAAACGTAATCTGGTATGAATGAAAAACTGTTCCTATTGTATCTTCTTCATATGATCCGATTATAGCAGGACCGAATAGAAGTGAAATAATGAAGACGAATAATGAAAACACTGTAAAAATAGATCCAAAAAAATAAAATATATAAAAAACAGGGAATAATAGTTTCCCTACGATGGGTATATTACCAACTAATGCAAATATAGAGGCTATTATGATAAATGTTAGGATGATGAATATTATTGATATTGGCGCAAATATAATTGATCTCCATTTTTTCATAACATAATCAAGTGCATCATCTGCAGAATAGAAATTATCACCTTTTAGCTGTTTTANAGTTATTCTTGAAACTGCAGTACATGATATAAGAANGAAGAATAACCATATGCATATTCCAGCGTAATAGATAAGCCATGAAACCAGTGGTGCTGAGTTTCCATATAAACATGGAAANAGTCCATATTCAGNGATAGCCTCATTTATTTCTATCCCAGATATGGTTAGTGATAAGTAGCTAAGAATCCAGTATATGACGTATCCAGATAANTTGCCAATTATAAATACCCAGATCTTTTTAGGGCTTAAAGCTAAACGAGGNGCTAAGAAAATATCTTTATAGTTAAAGTGTAGATTNTATTTGNTCAAATCTAAATCCTACTAACGATAAAATATTTATTTATCCAGTCTCACAAAATCTACCCAGACAGATAACTTTATATNTTTGCTGACAATATTTGCCACTGCTTGGGCAGAATTATAGTTATCATAGCTGCCAATTCGCACTCGATACCAGACTTCTTCGCTCTCTTTAAAGTATGCCTTTTGTATATAGGCATCGTATCCAGATTTAATTAGTGTATCTGCAAAATTCTGAGCATCAGNCAGCCGTTTTTTTGAAATAACTTGAATCGTAAATCGGTCTTTCTTAGCTGGTATATCAGCGCCTTTGACAATTTTAGACTTTGCAGTTAATCCTTTTCTTGTTTTTGCTACTTTTTTTACTGTGTATTTTTTAGGAGTAGTTTCTTCNTCATCTTCNTCATCTTCNTCATCTTCNTCATCTTCNTCATCTNCNTCATCTTCTTCATCTTCTTCATCTTCTTCATCTT
>PAVC01000014.1 GCA_002713885.1 Fidelibacterota bacterium | reverse complement strand
AAGTGTTACCTGCTAGATTTGGTACCGATGCCGTATTAGTAGGAGCAGCTAGCACCTTATTAACAAGTGACATTTGCTGATTCATATGACTAAAGCTAAAAGATGGGATTCTTTACAGAACTTTATTAATCAAGTTAATAAACAACTCATAGTGTCATGTCAAGCTTTACCCGATGAACCACTGTATGGACCGGAAATAATGAGCAAAATGGCCATAGCTGCAGCTGCGGGAGGAGCCAGGGCAATTAGGGCCAATACGCCCCGCGATGTATCTGCCATTAAAAAATCAGTCAATTTACCCATTATAGGTTTATACAAGGACAATATAGATAATTACCAAGTCTATATAACGCCAACTTTAGATCATGCTAAGCAAATCGCCGAAGCAGGAGCAGATATTATTGCTATTGATGCAACTAATCGTACAAGTCCAGCTGGAGATCTATTCTCATATATTGATGCTATTCACGTAGAGACTGAGTGTTTAGTGCTCGCTGATGTTTCCACACTTGAAGAAGGGCTGCAAGCTGAAAGAGCCGGAGCAGATATGGTGGCAACCACCTTATCAGGATACACACCTTATAGCAACCAAATGAAAACACCTGATATTGAGCTTGTTAAATCACTATCTTCTCAAGCCCAAGCACCTATATTAGCAGAAGGTCGATATCAAACCCATACTCAAGTCAACTTAGCACTCGAGAATGGTGCTCTTGCTGTGGTAGTAGGCACTGCCATAACACGACCAAAAGATATCACTAATGGTTTCGTTGAAGCAATCAATAAAAACAAAGTTTAGAATGAAGATATCTGTGTTGTTCTTCAATCACTTCCACACATAGCATGATATATACAGTAACCCTTAACCCTGCTATCGACCGTGAATTACAGGTCACCGAACCTGAATTTCATAAAGTCATGCATGCTAATTCATCTAAGATGAATTATGGGGGCAAAGGAATTAATGTATCACGCGGACTAGCTGCAATCGGAGCTAAATCCATAGCATTAGGTTTTGTTGGTGGTTCTACTGGAGAGATGCTAACTCAAGAAATGAGCAATCTGAATGTTTTGACTGATTTTGTACGTATTTCTGGCGAGACAAGAACAAACTTCAGTGTAGTTGACAAAAATCGTACTCAATTGATAAAAGTCAATGAGCCGGGCCCAATAATACACGTCCAAGAATGTCATCAACTTATAACAAAAATACGAAAGCTAGCACAACCTGGTGATTTATGGGCACTGTGCGGAAGCATACCTCCCAGTATTCCAGATAGCATCTATGCAGACATAATACAAGAAATTCAATCTTTAGGTGGAAAAGCCTTACTGGATACAAGCGGCCCAGCTTTATTACAAGGATGTAATCCAAATCTATTCCTGGTAAAACCCAATGCTCTTGAAGCATCTACCCTTACTGGATCAAAAGTTGAATCTACAGAAGATGCTCTGAATGCAGCATCTTACATACTCCAAACTGGAGTAAAACATGTGATCATCACTCAAGGTAGAAAAGGTGCTCTATTGTCCAATCAAGCAGGTACATGGATTGCTGTTGCCCCATCTATAACTAAGCGCAATGATATTGGTGCAGGTGACGCAGTTATGACAGGGATAATCTATGGGCTATCGTGCAATTTGTCATGGCCTGAGATATTAAGATGGGGAGTAGCATGTGGTACAGCCGCAGCAAGTACAGAAGGCACAACTATAGGATCTTTCACAGTCGCAAAACAAATATTATCCAATGTGAAAATTGATACTTGTTGAAATAGTATGATGTTACACTATAGACTTGGTCATAAAATTACTTTTAATATTTATAGCAAATAAAAGATTAATATGAAATCATTTACTCCACNAACCAGANTACTTATGGGNCCAGGTCCNTCNGTTGTNCANCCNAGAATTCTANATGCCATGGCTAGACCNACAATAGGACATTTAGACCCTGCCTTTGTTGACATGATGGATGAAGTTAAAGAAATGCTGAAATATGCATTCAAGACTGAAAATGCACTGACTATGCCTGTCTCCGCTCCTGGATCAGCTGGCATGGAAACATGCTTTGTAAACCTGGTGGAGCCGGGTGACAAAGTTATCGTTTGTATCAATGGTGTTTTTGGACTACGAATGAAAGAGAATGTCACTCGTCTTGGTGGTGAGGCGGTTGTCGTTGAGGATGAATGGGGTACTGCTGTTAGTCCTGAAAAAGTTGAGCAAGCGTTAGTTGAAAACCCTGACACTAAAATTGTCGCATTTGTTCATGCAGAAACTTCAACAGGAGCACTCTCTGATGCTAAAACTCTATGTCAGATTGCCAATCAACACGGCTGCATCAATATCGTTGACGCCGTAACTTCATTGGCAGGCTCAGAATTAAGGGTTGATGAATGGGGAATAGATGCCATCTATTCAGGTTCTCAGAAGTGCTTATCAGCAATGCCTGGGTTATCTCCCGTTAGTTTTAGCGAAAGAGCAATTGAAAAGTTAACCAATCGAAAGACACCAGTAACAAGTTGGTTTCTAGATCTCAATTTGGTGATGGGTTATTGGGGTAAAGGCTCAAAGCGAGCATATCATCACACCGCACCAGTCAATACCTTGTATGGTCTGCATGAATCCTTGGTAATGTTATCTGAGGAAGGAATCGAAAATTCTTGGAGTCGACACCAACAAAACCACATACTCCTTAGGGATGGTCTTAATAATCTAGGAATTAATTATTTAGTCGACGAAGCTAGTAGGCTGCCTCAACTGAATAGTGTACTAATTCCTCAAGATCAAGATGACTTAGGTGTTCGCTCTTCGTTGCTAAAGAACTATAACATTGACATTGGAGCTGGCCTGGGTCCACTTGAAGGCAAGATATGGAGAATAGGTCTCATGGGCCACTCAAGCCGACGTGAAAATGTAGCCTTGTTATTAGCGGCTTTAGGTAACCTAATAAACTAAGCATAAGTACCCATACAAAAGTATGGGTACTTATATTCACTAGACCATACACTACCTAATAGCATCTAGAATCCAACTTTTCTACTAGAACTTAGTCACCTATTACTTTGTGGGTCCAATTCAAAGGTGACAAACGCACGCCACCATTCTGGGTTACTAGATAGTTGTCTGACACAAGAAAGGCACGATCACCTTTAAGGCGAGTACTAGGATGAAAAGATATGACCATATTGGTCTTCAAAAGCTCGCTTGGAGTAAACCATGATGACGGCCCATCACTTTCATCAAGACCAATTGAATGACAATTTGGTGTATGTTTTCCAGGAGGAGCTCCAGAAGGAAGAGGTTCAGTTGCCACTTCAAATCCTAACTCTTCCCAAGTTGCATTACTAACCTCAGATATTCGGCCTATAGGATTGCCATCTCGTAACTCATACGCACAAGCCTCAATGACCTTCTCGTGAGCATCAATCTGTGATTGAAGTTCAGCATCTAGAGGTTCAAATGTATAAAAAGCAGTCATTTCCAACCAATATCCCAGTTCGCTGGCATAAACAAGTTCAAAAAGAATCTTATCATCTTGAGTAAGTTCCCGATCTACAGTGGTAGGTATCGTATAAGGACGTAAATCCATAGAGTACTTTGAACGTCCCCAAATCATGCCATTGGCTCTTAGGTGTTCTTCTGCAGCACTTGCAGCTTCCCATGCGCGTACACCCGGTCGAGCCACATGTTCGAAAATATCAAAAGCCTCTTTTGTCATACGGCCCAGATCATAAAAATGCTCAATCTCAAAATGAGACTTGATCGAACGCATAGCATCTAATTCCTTAGTAATGTCCACAAATTCACGACCATCAAGTTCGGCTTTTGCACGTTCCATATCCCCTACAGTCCAATGAGTAGGAATATGCTCAATACCAACCTTCTTTAGTTTTGTTGTGGCACCAGCTACTATCTCTAATACACGTCCATAGGTATCAGGATCAGGATTTTCAACCCAAGAAGTTGTTGCTTCTTGTTTGTTCCATTCCGCACCATATGATGACCATATAAGCAAAGCCGGTTCTGGATCATCNGCAGTNAACACAACCCAGGCAGGTCCNGCCCACAAATTNAGNTTNGTAAAATATTGAGCCATACCCATCATGCCCGGCGCACCTCTTGCCGGAATCAGTATAGCTCCCAAGCCCTTTTCCTCCATNAGAGCTTTTGCAGCANNNACTCGTCTNGCCACATCTTGTTCTANAGCAAATCTTCTAAGCATTTTTTCCTCCTTTTAATTCTAAGGAAATAAAATGGATTGCAAAACACCATCTTGCAAGCCATGAGTTATGTACCTACAGTTAAATCTCTGGTGGGAAACTAATATTTTGATTATCTGCTAAAGCTAACAATTTTTCGACACTACGTTCATCGATAGGTACTCCGGATTCATTAGAATCCCTTTCGGTTAGAAATTCTAATTCTCCAGGCAAATAAACAGTCCTACCTTCAATTGGCTTGGCAGAACGAATTTCCCCTACCAGTTGCTCTAATCTTTCTTGAAATTTCTTTTTCTCCATAAAAAACTCTGGGTTGAATGCCATAATCATGTGTCCCACATCATGATTAACATCACCTTGAAAACATTGAGTGCCAAACAAAGAACCACTCATAACTCCACACAACACATCAGTAAACAAGGCCAGACCATAACCTTTAAATTCGCCTATAGGATATTGGGTTCCTGTGGACTCACTACCATCAGCATTAAGAAAATCAGCCGGGTTAGTACTCTTAGCACCATCTGCTGTGAGCATCCAATTATCAGGCACATCCTGTCCTTCCCGAAAAGCCCACATCACCATTCCTTGCCCAGACTGTGTTAATGCCATATCCAACAAGATTGGGTCGGCACCCTCTCTAGGAATACCTATACCCCAGGGACTAGTAGCAAGAACAGGTTCCGTAGCACCCCAAGGAGCCATTTCAGCCCTAGCATTGGTCATCACGTAACCAATCATGCCTGACTTTGTAATTGATTCTGCATGATAACCAGCTTGTCCAAAATGATTACTATGCTTAATTGAAACTATACCTATTCCCACTTTTGCAGCCTTCTCCACAGCAAGTTCTGCACCTTTGTTTGCAACCATATATCCAAAACCTTGGTGACCATCAACCAAAGCAGCTGCGGGCGAATCCTCCAGAATCTCAAATTCAGCATTACAGTTAATGCCACCATTTCCGAGTTGTAAAGTGAGTCTAAAGAGTTTCTCTAGACCTTGACCTTTACCTGGATGCCAACGACTAGCAGCGGCCACAACACCTGCTGAAGTAATACGTGCTTCCTCTTCACTAGCCCCCAAAGACATCAGATACTTCTCACAAAATTCATTTAGGTCATTACGGTTGTAACGACGGACTGGAATATCATAGTTATACATTGTAAACTCCCATCCTCCTCCTGAGTATATACGTACTAATAAATCAACAAATGCAATTCAGTTATTTACAAATTGTTGGTTGACCAAAATAGATTGTAGCAGAAATATTGTTTCTATCTATATAGCGCTAACACTTAAAACTAGAATAAATCTTCAATTGCGGTCAGTACGTAGTCAATTTGACTATCGTCCATTTCNGAGTGAACTGGCAATGCTATCAGCTCATGCGCTACNTTTTCGGTAACTGGCAGACTCTGTCCAGAAATTGCATTATCCCTATAAACAGGTTGTTTGTGCATTGATGGTGCATAATGAGTTCCTGTTTCAATGCGTCTTTTCCGCATTTCNTNATGCAGCTCATCTCGACGGGAAGATANTATTACATAGCTTGAGAAAGATGGGTCTGCATTCTCACTAAAAGTTGGTAACTTTACTTCTTTATCCAACAAGGCACTACGATATAAACCAGCAATTCTTTTACGTTTGTCCGTCCACTCCATTAGATAAGGAAGCTTAGCATGTACAACCACTGCTTGGAGCGGATCCATAGGNAAATTGAATCCTTCTACTACATGTTCATCAGACAAAGGTGGATTTCTATTGGAATCAAATTCCTTGCCGTAACCCCGATATAAACTTACTTTTTCTGCTAATNCTNAGTTNTCAGTAACCACCATGCCAGCATTTCCACTAGATGGAAGAGGTTTGGAAGCTGCCAGACTAATAATAGTCAGATCTGAATAGAAACCAACACGATGATTTGCATATCGTGCACCTATTGCTAAAGCAGCGTCTTCAACAATCTTTAAACCACGTTCATCAGCAATTTTACGCAAAGCAATGCAATCCGAGGGATGTCCATATAAATCTACAGGTAGTATTACTTTAGTCCGATCTGTAACTGCAGACGCTACCTGACTACAATCCATCGTATAATCACTCTCCAATATATCTACCAAAACTATAGTAGCTCCAATAATAGATATTGCCGCAGTCGTAGAGATGTCTGAGTTTCCTACTGTAATAACTTCATCACCAGGGCCAACATCACAAGCCCGCAGCGCTAGTATTAAGCCTGCCGTAGCAGACTGTACCGCCACAGCATATTTCACATCTAACTTAGAGGCAAAATCAGACTCAAGCGGCTGAAATTCAGCATTCCCCGCAACATAAGGATTGAACATAACATTCTCAAGTCCACTAATTATTTCTTTTCTTAATGAACGATTAGTGTCATACCCCTGTCCCCTTGGCACAATCCAATCTGTATTCTGTACTGTCATGATGATAACCTATTCCCCTGGCAAAAAGTTCAAAATATTCTAATTGTCTAAAGTATTAGTTTGGTCGCAAAAATTATCCGCAACCCTGTTCTCCCACAATTTCTCCATTACTGTAAATTAGATTACCACGCACGTAGGTCTGCACAATTCGCCCACTAATATTCAGTCCGGAGTACACACGATCACAATCTTTTGCCTTAGTAAACCACTTGGAACTGTCGACCACATATTCATCTTTAGGATCAAATACTACAAAGTCAGCATCGGAACCCAGACTAATTGTACCTTTTCTAGGCCAAAGGTTAAATAGTTTAGCCGGTGACTCACACACTAATTCTATCGCCTTAGATAAATCCCACTTACCGTTGAGAGCATGATGCAGCGACCTTGGATATAGCATTTCCAGGCTTGGGAGACCCGGGGGTGAATTCACCAAATCATGCCATGTAGCCTCTTTTTCAGCCGCTGTAAATGGTGCATGGTCAGTAGTTAGTATAGTCAATGTATTGTCCCTCACACCTTCCCACAATGCTTTTTGGTCGTTATTAAATCTAATTGGAGGATTCACTTTAGCATAAGGTCCAGCCTTGGACAAAACATCCGCAGTAAATTCTAGATAATGTAAACAAACCTCTCCAGTCACATCTACTCCAGATTTAATCGCATGTCGAATAATATCAACACCTTTAGATGAACTGACATGAGCGATATGTATTGGTCTGTTAGCATGTTCAGCAAGTGACACGGCACTTGAAATCGCCACTGCCTCCACTATATCAGGACGAGACTTTGGATGCACCATCGGGTCAGACAGATCGCTTTTTAATGCTAGATCAATATAGTGATTAAGCAATTGATCATCTTCGCAATGAATCACAAATGGAATATCATATTTAGCGGTTTTCTGAAACGCCACCAACAAGTCGGATTTGTTTGCAGCAGCAATACCGTCAAATTCATCCCCTCGGCCAGGAGGAGCATCTACCATAAAAGCTTTAAATGCAATGGCGCCTGCATTTACCATTTCTTCAATGGCTTGTTCATCACAACCCACAGGTCCACAATATAAACCAAAATCCACGTATGCATTATCTTCACCAAGTTTCTTGCGGCTTTCAAGTATCGCTGAACTATTGACACATGGTTTGGATATTGGCATTTCTAACATAGTCGTAACACCACCTGCCGCAGCAGCACGTGTTTCAGTAGCAAAATCTCCACGTTCAGGAGCTGCTGGTGCACGACAATGAACATGTACGTCAATTGCACCTGGCAACAAATATTTTCCCTGCAAATCAATAGTTGGTAAATCACCGACCTCAGTGTCTGCGTCAAGGATCTCAGTAACTTTCCCTGCTTCCACAACCACCATGCATGATTTTAAATCACCATCAGCAAACACCATTCCATTAGTAAAAACAATCCTATTACTAGACAAATCTGATACCATATCTCTTATCTATCCTCTTCAAACATTATTTCTGACTAGTCTTTTACATCAATTTTTGAATCTGTCTTTGCTGATTGAACAATTGCTTCAACTACAGCCGCAGAGTGCACACCATCATACACAGACGAGCAAGGTTCTCTATCCTCAACAATAGCATTTACTATGTCTCGTGCCTGTTTAACAAATTGATTATCTTGAACAACGTTTTTTCTGTAATTCTCCTCCGAAGTACATATCTCAAAACTTTGGCCTAGCTTGATATTAATCAAACCTTGAGAACCGGCAATTACGGTACTTATAAAAGGATTATTCACATCGACATTAGGCTGGTAACCAACAACAGAACCCACAGCCCCACTTGCAAACATTAGATTAGCTACAACCCCATGAATTGAACCCTCATATATACCACTACGATTTGTCTGAGCGTAAACACTAGCAACTCTAGAATTGGCCAGCCAACCTTGCCAATCTATTCTATGAATTGCACTATAACCTAACACTCCAAGACCTGCTTCAGTATCCTTCCACAGCCATTCTGGCAACCTCTCTCCACCTGACAACCAGAATGTATCTGTCATATATACAACTTCACCGCAATCTTGTTGTGTTATATGTCGATGTGCAGCCTGCATCTCCATCCGGTGACGATGTACAAATCCGACTGCACATTTTAGTTTTTTTTCTGCACATATAGCAGCTATTTCTTTGGCTTGAGACAAATTGGAAGCCAATGGCTTTTCTACCAATAAAGATATGTTTTTATTAAGTCCGTCAATTGCCAACTTATGGTGAGTAGCATGAGGAGTAGCAATTACAAACAAATCAAGCCCAAAGTCGAGCAATTCTGAATGGTCGCCAAAAACCTCAATATCCCACCTTTTCCCAATTCGCTGTGCCAGCTCTATATTCTCGTCACAAATACCTACTACACTAGCAAGTGAACCTAAAGATTGAAAAGCATCAATATGCTTTCGGCCCGCTATACCACATCCCACAATACCTACACGAACTGAAGTCATATTAGTTGACCATTAATTTCTACAATAATTTTCATGTATGGAAAATACAGACAAAGTAATAATTCAACTACAATGTTGACAATTGCTAGTTTGAATCTAACTTGACCTTCAAATTGGCCGTTTCTCGGTCTATCACTTGAGTGACGTCACCGAGTATACCGACCGATGTGTTGCCGATAGTAGGCCACTCCTGACCACTTGGAATAACAGTCCCTTTGCGCTCTGCTTTAAGCTCTGAAATTAGATCTCCAGTGTATGGATTAATCAGCTTACCATATGTACCTTGAGCTTCTACTTCCTGACCAAATTTCGCTTCACGTATGAACAAACCATCGTCACTCGATTTCCAAACCACATTGCCTGCATCATACACATCACAATGTCTCTGTGTATATATCGGATCTGTTGTAATCATATCAAGTGCCCATAATATGTTCAAAATACCNTGCTCTGCATCTCTAATATCACGAGAGCTATTAGCATACCATCCAGTACCTCCACTCAACTCGGGAGTCAAATGAATTATATTATTCTCCGTAAGAACATCTGATTGATTTTCTGCAAATGTACCAGGCGGAAAATAGGCAACGGAACTCAGACCAAATACTACGGCCAGATTGAGCCGTTTTTCTTCAATACTGTTCCAGTTGTTTTCATCTTGTGGAGCATCTATTAATATATAACGTTCATAGGCAGTACGACCACCCTGATGAAAGTCAATGAGAATATCTGAGTGCAGCACTATGTTATTGAAGTAATGATAGGAAATCTGCTCAGTGATAGAGCCGTCAATATTGCCAGGAAAGGATGCTAGAATATCTTTACCATCCGCAGGCGACAATCTTACACCCGTCTCAAATCCCAGAATATTCAGTACTGGAACTGCAATAACAGTTCCTGAAAGCTCTTTTGGATTAAGGCTATCGAGTAAATTAAGTATGCCCACACTACCTGCTATCTCATTACCATGAGCAGCACCCTGAACTAACACTGTTGGGCCAGGTCTGACTCCAGAAATAACATGTATGGGTAATTTAACTTCAGACAAGCTACGAGTTTTCCCTGCCGGCAAATATCCAAAAGTGCGCTTACCGCCAAACGGCGGTAAGCCAACAGAACCAATTTGAGNTATTAATTCATCGTCTCTGTATACAGAGTTCATGGAAGTAGATTGTCTACAGTCCTCTCAACTATGCCAAAAAAGCAACACCATTCGCCCTCTAACACTGAAGCACGTGATCGNAANCCAAANACTACTCCATCCTGNGGTGCCTGTACTGTTCCTGTCACATTGCCATAAACATTATAAACCTTGCCTAGCTCAGTNCCTTTCGGCATCATTGTCTCAAACTTTACATCAGGAGATCCTACCCACATACCCGATGCTGGAGCTAAAAGTGCTTGTTGATATCCTTGCATCCATTCATTGGCATAAGTAGCTTCCCCTTGAATCATATCGTAATGTCGCATCACATTTAGGTAACTATCCCTAAGGTCTTTAGCAATTTTGTCAAAATCACTAGTGAGCAAGCGACAATTACCACCTAGCTCAGCAGTTATACCAGCCTTNCCCAGGTTTCCTATCATTGAGCTCGGGTTGCCACCACCCGATGGACTTGGGAATACTAATGGCCATTGTGGCCCCATTGCAGCAGCCAGTTCCATACTNTGTGGATTATCAGTAGCNAAAATCATGTGAGCCAAATATGAATGTTCACCACCCGAATGAAGGGCAATTTGTAAATCACAGACATCTTTCATAGCATTCCAATGGGCGTCAGCAATCCGTTCAGTGGGATACCCATCAGGCTTACCTGGATACACTCGGTTTAGATCATATGCGAATGTATCTAGGGGATTACCTCGATTGCCGGCCGCAAAAGCACCAACGTTCATCACTGGTACAGCTACTACAGTACCCGCTAAAGANTCGGGGTCAATNTCATCCAACGCCATAAATATAGAGTATGGTCCTTCCGGCTCGTCGCCATGAGTAGCTCCATTTAGCCACAAAATCGGACCATCCTTTTTACCTCTAACAACAATTATGGGGATTATTTCCTTTTCACCAAAAACACTTGTNTTTGTCTCAATACCACCATAAGCCTTTTCTCCAGGCCCTACATTAACTGTTCCGATAGTTAATTTACTAGACATATATTCTCCTTAATTCCTATAGATCTGTCGCTATTAATACTACTATATTTTTCAATCATTTCTTATCAACTAATTTTATACCAATATTAGCTTCATCTGATATCAATGGCCTCAATGCAGCAGATGGTCCACTCATAAACACCAATATGCCTGGGCCGTGACCTCCTCGTAGACTATTTCCTTGACAAACAACACCAACACTCGATCTTTCTTTGAANCGGCCATGACTATACGTACTATCCCAATCTTTGATCAGCACCAAATCACCAAAGCAAAGTTCATTATCTAAATAAGAAGAAGCAATTGACATTTGTATCGCAATCGGACCATACTCACTTAGGCCTGCACCAGCCCCAGCAGACTCGCCAGGCAACTGATGTCGCACTGACAATGTAAAACCATCCCCCAGTTTATCTTCGCGAATATCAAGAGACTCGAGCAAAATTGGAGANCAACTCCTTAAGTAAATCTCAGGATAGTCAATCAGNTNCAAGCCAGTNCCATANGCTTCTATGAGAATATTATCTCCTGGAGCCATTAGGTTNAGNGTTTCTNNNGAAAAATCNCATATNACTTGNTCTANAAATCTTCCNCTTTTGCCAATTACGGTACCNGTCTGACCACTAGCAGCACCACTCACAATNCGNGCACGATTACCCAAGCATGACAATGCANGTAATGCGTTNTTTTCACCTTCAACCTCNTTACGAATNGANGCACCNGGNTGTATCATTTCNGCTGCCCANCTGTCCACACTNTCNCCAAGTCTGACGTTATATATCAAACCACCATACATAGGCAGCANATAAGCCTTACCATCAGCNTCAACAAAATACGGGANNGCAGGNANATCAGGCATNCGAGGTTGNTCTACCTTACCGACCACTGAGATTCGTACTAGATTGTCCTGATTAGTTCTAATCAATATATATTACCTTCCACAGTACTAACATATTATAAACCTAGCAAATTACCAATATTACAGTTAGGNTCAACAACNGNTCGTATTTCACCATTTACGCATGACATCAGCTCTTGGCATCCAGGTCCATGACCCAACCACGAAGAATCACCATGCATTATCAATGCAATNGTGACAGCACCTTCCAAGTACCGCCTACTATAGCGATGATCGNTATCTNAAACAGCNACAATATCTCCCAATTTAAGATCTTGCAAACCTAGTGNCTTCANCTCNTNCCAGTCAGGCGTCATCATATCTTGNTCAACAAANTCNGGAGNNANCTCATATCCNCTACCCATTATNTATGATGGNATTTCNGCAACAACTGGAACATNTAGAANACCATCTNANCCAANANTNATATCCCATTCTTTCAACAATTGTGGTCCTATCTTTTTGGTTACCACATTCTCATATCCGTAAATTACCAGACCTCTACCCACTGTTTTCACAACGACTTGATCCATTCCAGTCATAGACTGTAGTATTTCTTCGTCAAAGTTAACTATCAGACGCGCATGTTCGCCTGTAATAGTACCTCGCTTTCCAACAGCAGGCCCATCAGTCACAACCACTTCATTTCCTACACAACCGTAGTAATGAAGTGCTTGATCTATTTCTAGATCAGGATTTCTTATACTTACTGCAGGTTCAATATGATCTCCACCAGGTCTAAACGCATTAGATCCTATCCCGACATTGTATACTATGCCTCCCATACCAATAGGAACTATATTTTCTCCATGCTTAGTGGGTTTGTAAACTCCTTTAGATAGCTCAGGATGCGCCACTTGAGCACTTATACCAACTTCCACCAAATCAGCCACGTTAGTTTCGATTGAGTTCATATCAATATATTATACGACAGTCATCACACATACATAGATTAGATATTACGAAAAGATGTATTTTTGATATTCAACACCTTGCAAAGCTTTCTTGCTTTCAAATTTAGCATCTTCAATAACCTTATCTAAATCTATATTAGTGTACTGTCCACCCTGAAGCAGAATTTCTCCATCAACTATAACAGTATCAACATCATTACCATTCGCATAAAATGATAGCATCCACGGAGCTGAATAACATGGTGTGAGATGTGGTTTCTGGAAATTGATGACCGTTATATCAGCCTGTTTACCAACTTCAATAGATCCGACTCTCTCGTCAATATTGAGTGCCCGTGCTGCATCAATTGTCACCATACGCAATAATTTTGCTGGCAAGACAGTTTCCTGGCTTCCAGTGCGATTCCATTCTGCCCAAGCCACACGTGATAACTCACCAATGAGATCATAGGATGTATAAGGAGCAGAACCATCAGTCGAAACTGTGACCTGTGCTCCGGCTTGTAATAAATCAGAAACAGGACATACACCATACCACAGGTTTTCATGTGTAAATGGCACCACAGCAATCCCTGTCGAACATTCACCAAGAATTTCAATTTCTTGCTCACCCAAACCATTACAATGAGCGAATAATGTGGGTCCTTTGAGAAGATCCTTTGTAACATCTTCACCAAATTCTTTCACAGCAAAATCAACAGATCCAACAAATGCATGTGAATGCAGAACAACGCTATGTTTATCAGCAATTTCGCGTATCTGTTGTGCCTTGTCTATCA
>PAVC01000013.1 GCA_002713885.1 Fidelibacterota bacterium | reverse complement strand
AATACTCTTATGTTTGTTCCCTTGTCTTTGATTGTGGGCCTTTTTTGTTTATAAAAGAGACACCCACATTGCTGGGTGATTTTGTGTAATTTTGAGTATGAAACGTCTCTGGCTTATATAAAGGAGAATAAAATGAAGAATAAAACTAATCAAACAAAATTAATCGCAAGTTATTTTGCTGCTTCATTTGGACTACTGCAAATTGTTGATATTATTATTGATAGGTTTATCCTCCCTGTATTAATCATAAATTATTTATTATTTGCAATTGTAATAGGTTTTATAGGTATTTTATTTTATTCTTATTTACCTTCTTTGGGAGAAGCAAGAAAATCGGATAAAAAAAGTAAGAAATCTTTATTAACTGTAATTCCCATAGTATTGATTTTTGCTCTTTCAATATCAAATATATTTCTTTTTAGAGAATCTAATCTTAGTGACGTAAGGGAAGAAGCTTATACAATTGGATTTAAGAAAATTGATGATTTAATTGGTGAGGAAGATTATATAAATGCTTTCAAAATTGCTAAGAGTTATTATGAAAAACTAACTAATGATTCACTTGTCCTTAGCAAATTAAACCAAACATCAATTGAAACTGACATCCGCTCAAGTCCTAGCGAAGCTAAAGTATATTACAAAGATTTAGATTCTGATGAATGGATATATATAGGTGAGACGCCATTGATTACCAGATTACCAGGTGTTAATAGTAGTGCTCGAGGATATATAAATTTTAAAATTTCAAAAGATGGATATGCTGATAATACTTTCCTTACAACTGTTGGTCTTATCAAAGGTTTTAGTTTACGTAAAGAAATAAATTTTTATGAGTTAACTCCTTTATCTGAAGCTAAATCTAATATGGTACTTATTCCTGGAGGTAATACCAGATTATTTGTTTCTGAGTTAGGTGATTTGAATGTTGTTGAATTAAAACCATATTGGATAGATAAATATGAAGTAACGAATGCTAATTATCAGAATTTTATTGATGCCGATGGTTATAAAAATAAAATTTTCTGGGATGAAGTGATTAATGAAGATGGAAAGACTATTGCTTGGGAAGATGCAATGGAATTATTTGTTGACCAGTCAGGCCTTAATGGACCATCTACATGGTCTAATGGTACATATCAATCAAATCAAGAAAATTATCCTGTTACGGGAGTAAGTTGGTTTGAGGCAAGGGCATATGCAAAATGGAGCGGTAAAACTTTACCTACAATTTATCATTGGTATAGGGCTGCTATGAGATGGGGAGAATCAAGTGCAATATCTCCAAGAAGTAATTTTAGTGGTGTTCCAAGTGAAGTAGGTAAGTATGATGTTTTAAGTTCTTATGGCTGCTTTGATATGGCCGGAAATGCTCGGGAATGGGGCACAAATCCGCATAAGAATGGGAATAGATCAGTTATGGGAGGTGGGTACGATGATGAAACATATTTTTTTACTGATAATTTTTCTCAACTTCCAATAAATAGATATAAAACAAATGGATTTAGATGTGTAATTATACCTGATGAAGAAATGAATCTTGCTTCAGCAGATACATTAATTCAATCTTTTACAAGAGATTTTTATTCACATAAGCCAATATCAGATGAGGTATTCAATATATACAATGGAATGTTTAAATATGATAAATCACCTCTGAATATAAAAGTAATTAAAGATAGCATTGATAATGGTGAAGTATGGTATAAGAAAGTTGTTGAAATAGATGCTGCCTATGGCAAAGAGAGATTGCCACTTAATGTTTTTATTCCAAAGAATGAATCTCCTCCATTTAAAACAGTTATATTTGTTCCTGGGTCTGGGTCAATAACTAATAGAAATAGTCAAGATTTAAAGGCTAATAGATTGAGCTTTCTATTGAGGTCCGGATATGTTTTTATATGGCCTATTTATAAGGGTACTTTTGAAAGAGGATATCCAGAATTTCCAAATTATGTATCAAATGATTCAAAAATTTATGCGGATCAAATGATTATGATGGTAAAGGATTATTCTCGTGCTATTGATTTTGTTGAACAGGATGATGATTTATTAAATGATGTTTATTATTATGGAATAAGTTGGGGTGGTATGCTTGGTCCACTATTTTTAGCAAATGACAAACGTATAAAAAAAGCTGTTTGGCAAGTAGCAGGACTAGGTGCTAGAGAAACTAGGCCTGAAGGTAGTCCTTTAACGTTTCTTTCAAGGATTAACAAACCTGTATTGATGCTAAATGGAATTTATGATCAGTATTTTCCTTTCGAAACTTCCCAAAAACCAATGTATGAGCTTTTATCCTTAAAGGAGCCAATGAAAAGAATGATTACATATGAATCCGCCCATTCTCCTCCTTTTAATGAAACTTCAAAAGAAGTATTAAAGTGGTTTAATCAATGAAACGCCTCTGGCTCAAATAAAGGAGAATAAAATGAAGAGAAAGATTTTAGTATTAATTATTTCTTGTTTAATGACTTTTATTCAGTCTCAATCGACACANTGGAACAGCAAAGCACTTCAAAGACTCATGCATCAATGGGATGTAAAACTTGAGAAAATGGAACTTCACTTGCAGGCATCAATGCGACGCGCAGGAATTGATATGTGGATAATTATGTCGCGCGAGTTCAATGTTGACCCAATATTACAAATGTTTGGTGATTATGGTATTTCTGGATGGTATGGGCACCGTAATGCTTATATATTTTTCGATCTCGGTAATAATCAACCACTAGAACGTACTTTACTTGGTACTCACCAGAGTGGGCGCATGCGCGATTTTTTCCCGACCATTATAAGTTATGGCCAAGAGGGTCTAAAACCACATTTGGCTAATTTTATNAATGAGAGAAATCCTAAAAAAATTGCCATCAACCGCTCACGAACAGTTTCAATGGCCGATGGTATTACTGTAGAAATGCTTGCTTTCCTAGAAGACGCAATTGGGCCAGTTTATTCATCACGATTNATTTCATCTCAGGATCTTATTTTTGACTATATTAGTCATCGTACCATTGCTGANCTAGAGATCGAAACTGAAGCCAGTCAACGTACTTGGTACATATTGAAACGTGCTTTTTCTAATGAAGTTGTGACNCCNGGTAAGACCANANTAATGGATATTTACGGCTTTATCTTGCAGGAATGGCAAAACCAGGATTTAGAGTTCAATTTTGCACCTGGCATCACAATTTATCGTAGAGGTGTCAAAGGTGGCATCGATGACACAGAAAATCCATTAGTAATTTCTGGTGACATTTTACATGTTGATTTTGGTGTTAGACTTATGGGCCTAGTGACTGATCAGCAACATGTTGCATATGTGTTACATCCCAATGAAACTGAACCACCTGCCGGTTTAAAAACATTGTTCAAAAAATCTGTTATTGTTGGTAATATATTTGCTGAGGAACTTAAAGCTGGGCAAATAGGAACTAAGGTTAAAAACATTATTGAAAAGCGTGCTGAGAAACAAGGAATACAAGCATCTATATACGGTCATACTCAAGGTAATTGGGTTCATGGTGCAGGCGCTCGAACAGTATTTGATTGGCCAGATCGTTATGGAGACTTTGCTCGAGAACCAGTTAGAACTCACGAATTCTGGTCAATTGAGTACAGCGTTCAAGGTAAAGTTCCAGAATGGGACAACCAGTTAGTGCGTATACCTAGAGAAGAAGATGCAGTTATTAAATCAGATGGAAGTCGGGCACGATTTCTTGTTGGGCCTCAAGAGAAATTTTGGCTTATACAGTCAAAGCCTAATGTATCAGATAATTGAATAATGTATTGTTAGATTTAAAAAAAAGAAAAAGAGTAAAAAATATGTACAATTATAAAAGATTATTAATGTTTCCAGTTTTATTAATGTTTGTAAATGCTCAACCTAAAGGTTGGACACCAGAATTAAGTATTAATATTAATCAAATTTCAGATCTCAATTTTTCAAATAGTGACAAAATTGCTATGGTTGTAAGACATGCTCAAATTGATGATGAAAAATCTGAGTATCTTAATCAAATTTGGTTATCGGATACTAAAATAAATAATATTAGACAATTCACATATCATGAGAAGTCTAGTACCCATCCTCGCTTTTCTCCTAATGGTGAATTCCTTGCATTTTTAAGCTCAAGGCCAAAAAAACAGCAAATATGGGTTATGCGAACTAGTGGTGGAGAAGCATGGCAATTTACATATGAAAAACAAGGTGTTGGATCGTTTAAATGGTCACCAATTGGTGATAAAATTGCTTTTTTGATGATAGATGCTAAAACAGAACAAGAAGAAAAAAATGAAAAAGAAAAAAAAGATGTGATCTTAGTTGATCAAAATTTTAAATATTCACATATATATTTAAAAACTTTTTCCACAAAAAAAGATACAAGTAAAGCATCTAGAATAACTGAGGGTGATTTTCATATAACAAACTTTAACTGGAACCCTAATAACAAGGCTATTGTTTTCGCCCATACTATTGAGCCAACAATTAATAGTCAATTTGTTTCTGGAGATATATCTGTCGTAAATATAAAAACTAAAACTGTTAAAGATATTGTGACATGGGAAGGTAAAGATGAAAATCCAATATTTACACCTAATGGAAAATCAATAGTTTTTACATCAGATGGTGGAAAAATTGAGGCAATCGGTTTAAGTGATACTTACAAAATCTCATCAAATGGAGGTAAGCCTAAAAAATTAGCTGAAACGCCAAATAGAGTTGCAAATATAATTAGTGTTTCAGCTGATAATAATCATGTATTCATTATTGATGCGAATAGAACAAAATCAGAAGTATACAAAATTAGTCTAAACTCTAACGATATCTCTCCTATGCTTAATTTAAATGGAAGAGTTGCATCGGCAAAAATATCTGATGACGATAAAAAAATAGTTTTTGTTAAACAAGAATTGGATAAGCCAAGTGAGGTCTTTGTAAGTGAATTAAATACAATTAATCCGAAACAGATTTCTAATTTTAACCCAACTGAAGATTTTCCAAAGCTGGCTAAGACCGATGTAATTACATGGGAATCTAAAGATGGGTTAGAAATTGAAGGTCTAATTACATATCCTACAAATTATAAAAAGCGAAAAAAGTATCCTCTTGCTGTAATAATTCACGGTGGCCCAGCAGGTGTATTTTCAGAGACTTTTACAGGTGCTAGATCAATTTATAATATTGAATACTTTGCAAGTAATGGTTATGCAATTTTAAGACCTAACCCTAGGGGCAGTACCGGTTATGGTAAGGACTTTAGATATGCAAATTTTAAAGATTGGGGATTTGGTGATTACGAAGATATAATGTCTGGTGTAGATAAAGTTATAGATATGGGCATAGCCGATCCTAAGCGCCTAGCAGTAATGGGATGGAGTTACGGTGGCTATATGACTTCGTTTGTAGTTACTAAAACCAATCGTTTTAAAGCTGCAAGCATGGGTGCTGGATTACCTAATCTTGTTAGTATGACAACCACAACAGATATTCCTGACTATCTTGTAGCACATATGGGTGGTGAGTTTTGGGAAGATTATGAAACTTTTGAAAAACATTCAGCTATTTATCGTATAGATAAAGTTCAAACTCCAACTCAAGTAATTCATGGGGCAAACGATTTGCGAGTTCCATTTACTCAAGGTCAAGAATTTTATGTTGCCCTAAAAAGAAAAGGTGTCCCAACAGAAATGGTAGTATACCCAAGAACACCTCATGGCCCAAGGGAGCCAAAATTACTTATGGATGTTTCACCTCGTATATTGGCGTGGCTGGATCAATATATTAAACGATAATAAGTTGTTGTTGTCACTTATTAAGGAGGCTTCTTTATATTTCTAGGGTGGGTATAAATTGTTGGAAAATTTTTACTGGGAGTTAGAATAAAATCAAGTGGTATGCTTTTTTTAGAAAGATATAAATGGGTTGCTAGAGCTTGGCGATATCGTTTAAAAGTAGAAAAATATGAAATAGAATTTTTAATTAAACATTTAAAGCCCGGTCAAATAGCTGTTGATATAGGTTCACACAAAGGCGCTTACACCTATTGGATGTCTAAATATGTTGGTAAAAATGGCGGTGTATACGCATTTGAACCACAATCTATATTATATAATAAATTGAAAAAATTGATTGAATATTCTAAACTAGATAATATCTTTTTATACCCGAATGCATTTTCTTCAAGAATCGGTAAGTCAAATTTAATAATTCCTAATAGAAGTTCTTCCCCAAGCGCCTCCATTAATAGAAAAAGAACATTTAATGATTCTACAATAGAAATTAATATTACTACTCTTGATGATTTTTTTTGTAAAAAGAATAAAATATCCGTTAATTATTTAAAGTGTGATGTTGAGGGACATGAGCTTGAAGTGTTAGAAGGCGGAAAAAACTTTCTAATTCATAATCGCCCAATAATATCAATTGAATCAGAGGCCAGACATTCTGGTAAAGATAAAGTTATAAAGGTATTTAATCTACTCAAGGAGCTTGATTACGAGGGGTATTTTCATAATGGCAAAAGAATGTTGAGTATAGATAATTTTAGTATTTTTGATTATCAATTAGATCCAAATAAAAAAATATATATTAATAATTTTTTCTTTATACCTAAATAATATTATTGATAAAATTATATTTGTTATGCTTAAACAATGGTCTTTTTAGGGTGTTTTTATCAATTTATTAGATTATCCACATTTATTAATAATTTATGTAAATTCCAGAAGTAACTTTATTTGATTCTGTTTTATTTGTTATAATTTTCTGAATTACAACCCAATATTTCAAATTAGCTGAAGTTTTTTAATTAACTAAATTCAAGTGTTTATCACTTGTAAAGGATACATGAATGAATATATATGTAGGGAATCTTTCTTTTCAGTTATCTGAAGATGATTTGAATTCCGCATTTGGAGAATACGGTCAAGTTGATAGTGCAAAAATTATCACAGATCGTGAAACAGGGCGATCAAAAGGCTTTGGCTTTATTGAAATGCCAAACCAAGAAGAAGCTGAAAAAGCTATTGAAGGACTGAATGGAAAAGAACTCGAAGGCCGTGCTGTTAAAGTAAACGAATCCAAGCCTAGAGAAGACAGACCTAGACGCCCTAGATACTAAATCTTATTAGTATTGATTTTCCAATTCAATTAAATTTGTTATTGGTAATAAAAAAAGCCCCTTTACAGGGGCTTTTTTTGTATACAAATGTATTTACTTATTAATGAGAAAGTTGATATTGAATAAGAACAATCGTCTTAGTTAATAGATTCATTTACTTTATATATTTTTTATAATCCTTTAAAATCTTTTGTGGATTGAGATGGCTTTTTTTATACCCATCATAGTTTGAATTACCCGCATTGAACATTGAAATTATATAAACGCCTACCCAATTTTTTGATGTAGTTGCCGAAGTAAGATCTGGAGAAATGACAGTACGTACGCCCACTGATTCAGATTCTACTGTTTTGAATGGTTTATCAAGGGTTGGGTTGTTAATAATCTCATTGACGTGGCTTTGATCCTGTAGTATCACAAAGGAATCAAATCCCGATTCTTGAGTGAGTTCTGCACAACGGTATAAAAGTCGTTTGCCAGTTTTATCTCTGGTCGTATGCTGGTTACCATAAAACCGCACTTCTATCATATCCTCACCAACATTTTTTTCTTCATAACCACCCATAGAATTGCGGGGTCCATACGCTGTTGCACAGGCACCGAAGAATATACCCACACATAAGCCGATTATGATTTTAGGTCGGATCATTCTTTGATCTAATATTTTGCTGGAGCACCCTTTGTTGGTGTAGACTTCTTAATAAAGTTTCGAATATCTTCATTAGACTTCTCTAAGTCTTCTTTGCGAAGGTACATCATATGGCCACTGCGGTAACCTTTAAAACTTAGTCGATCTTTCATTCGTCCACTAGGGTCCATTCGCCACATGGTATACTTTGCATCAAAATATTTTGTGGCACCATCATAATACCCTGATTGAATCATCGTATGAAGATAGGGGTTCTGAGCCATCGCTTGGCGCAGATTTTCCCCAGTATTGTTGTTAGTGCGATCCCAAGGGTGAACAGATCCAAACATATTATATTTTATATCTGTTTTAAACTTAAGAATATTTTTATAATAATAATTTATAGACGGTGTAAATGAATGGAGCCACGACGTGAGCTCTGAATTGAAGTCCGGACTATCTCCTGCTTTTGTTTTATCAATTCCTTTGTATCTAGAATCTAAACGGCCTACCGTGAATCCTTCTTCTCGCAGAAGTTCTTTCCAAAAAAATGACGAAGGCACATCTAGGTTGTAAGATAATATTGATTCTTTCGAAATGCCTGAATACCGAGCCATTTGGGCTGCTGCATTATTTCGTTCTCTCTCATCTACAAAACCACCTTTGGCAATAACGGACATCAGTTCATTCACCGCATAATCTTCTGATTCAGCTAGAACATCCAAGAGGTCTTTCCGCTGTAGATCTTTGGGTAATTTGTTGTGGAACCATGCCGCCGCCGTAAAGTAGGGCACACGCAAGGCAGCTCCTACCGGCCCTGCTCGGCCACGACTGCCAGAATCAATTCCTAATGCGGTGGGTGACACAAGAATGACCCCATTCAGGTACATCCACTGGCGACCTTGCAGTGCGTAGGCCAAACCTGATACACGTGTAGTGCCATAGCTTTCACCTATTAAATATTTTGGTGATTCCCATCGATTCACCCGCTGAATAAATGTGTTAATCCATTCCGCCAGATATTTAATGTCTGCATTTACACCAAAAAATGTTTCTTTTTTTGCCTCTTTATCTATAATTCGTGAATACCCTGTATTTACTGGGTTAACAAAAACGATGTCCGCAACGTCTAGGATAGAATAGGGATTACTTTTCACACCATAGGGTTGGACTGGAAACCCTTCATCGTCAACATTCAATATCATAGGGCCAGTATAAGCCAAATGCATCCAGACCGATCCTGAGCCGGGTCCACCGTTGAATGATATTATAATGGGGCGAGAGGCATTTTTCTTAATATCGATTCTTTCATAATAGGTGTAGTGAACAGCGGCAATGGATTTACCATCTTCGTTCCACACGGGTTGAGTTCCAGTGGTTGCTCGATACTCAATTTTTTTACCTTTAATCGTGGTTTTATGGTTTGTTGTCACGGTTGTATCGGCTGGCATAACTCGTGATTGAGCAGTAAGCACACCCAACATTAATAATAGAATTAATTCTCGTTTCATGATTTCCTCCTAAAAGTTATCAACTGTACGGTAGGCTTGAATCACCGCTATCTCTCCAGCCTTACCTGATTTTGAATTGCCGTGTTCCATACCCATGATTCCTTCAAATCCTTTATCGTGGATATGTTTAAACACATTGTAATAGTTAATTTCTCCTGTGGTGGGTTCTTTACGGCCCGGGTTATCCCCAATTTGGAAATATGCAATTTCTTTCCATGATTTATCCATGTTGGGAATCAGATTCCCTTCTGATATCTGCTGGTGATATATATCAAATAATATTTTGCACGATGGGCTATCCACTGCGCGGCAAATTTCATAGGCTTGTGGTATTTCTGTCAAAAACTGGCCAGAATGGTTGGCCCACCAATTTAAAGGTTCCAATACCATAATGAGATTATGGGGTTCCAATACCTTGCTAGCTCTTCGCAGTGCCTCTACAACGTTAGCCGTTTGGTAAGCCATTTCTTTTTTTAAATCAACATAGCCCGGGACTACTGTCATCCACCTGGCATTAACTCTCTTGGCGACTTCGATAGACTCTTTTATATTTTCTACAAATTCATCCTGAAGAGCCTTATCTCCGCTCGTAAGATTAGGTTCCCGCCAATAAATTTTGTGAGCCACAAACACGCCCATTGTCATACCAAGTTTGCTCATTTTTTTTGCTATTTTATTTTGATCTGCTTTAGTTCGCTGTTTCATCCCATTATCTTCTAATGAGCGAAATCCTTGATCATACATAAATTGAAGTTGATCTAAAAGATCTTCTCCCGCATTGTGTTTAAACATACCAAAATGAGGCGCATAATTAAGATTAAATGGTTTTTCACCATAGGCTTTCTCCCAAAATGTCCGAGCCAGTAACCCACTAGTAACAAAAGGCACTGAAGCCAGTGTCATACTTTTTTTAATAAATGATCTTCTTTTCATATTTTACCTATAAGTCGTCACGCCAGGAATAGGTATTGGATAATTTCCCATTTTATCTGGCAAGACTGGTGCTTTATCGTTAAATGAATGCAGTTCAGGAACAAGCATATGATCCATGGTCATGGCTTCATTCCAAGAAATAACTTGGCCAGAATAGGTTGCCATCCGACCAATAATGGCGGTCATGGTTGCTTCTGCGCCACGGTCTGTATCATCCATTCGATACTCACCCGCTTTAATGGCCGCAAATAGCTCGTTATGCTCCTGCTGATATGGATTTATATCGCCCTCACCGTCATGTTCATATACTGTTTTTCCTCGTTTATTTTTCATTAACCCATAATGACTACTATTTACTATAACACTACCTCGTGAACCTTGAAATACTTCTTCAACGCGATTCATACATCCTTTTTGATGGCGGCACTGGCTGGAAACCACTTGGCCGTCGGGGTAAGTAAATTCCACAAAATGATGATCAAATATTTGTCCATGGTCTTTCCCTTTTCTAACCTCACGGCCACCCATTCCCTGGGCAGACACGGGTGTTGCGCCGATAAACCAGTTAGCTACATCAATATTATGAATATGCTGTTCAACAATATGATCGCCGCACAACCAGTTGAAATAATACCAGTTGCGCATTTGATATTCTAATTCTGTCTGCCCTTTTTCTCTTGGGCGGACCCAAACACCACCACTATTCCAATAGACTTGTCCAGAAATAATATCCCCAATTTTGCCTCGGTCAATCTTATTTTTCACAGATTTATAATTCCGCTGATAATGACGCTGAAGCCCAACCACCACATTTAGTTTTTTACGACGCGCCTCTTTTCCCGCAGCCAAAATAGATCTAATACCAGCAACATCTGTTGCAACAGGCTTTTCCATAAATACATGTTTATTTTGACGGATAGCATATTCAAAATGGAGTGGGCGAAAAGCTGGTGGGGTGGTTAGAATAACAACATCTGCCATATCAATTGCGTTTTTATAACCGTCAAACCCGGTAAATACTGTTTCTCGATTTATATTGATTTGATCCGTTGTTTCATATTTTTCTGATAATGTTTTTAAACATTCTTCAGCGCGATCGCCAAACGCATCCGCCACAGAAACCAATCGTACATCTGGGTCCGCTTCTATGGCCTGTGATGCAGCACCAGCACCTCGTCCTCCGCAACCGATAAGTGCCACCTTGATTTCACCTTCAATTGATATAAGTTTTTTAGAATTAGCAGGCAAACGACTCATGATTAACCCAGCAGCAGTAATTTTTGCAGAATGTTCTAAAAATCTACGACGATTGATTGTTCTATTGTTTTTCTTCATAATGCCTCAATATTCTTTTTGGGGACGAACCCATAATTTATGTAATTCATCTATTGTCGGTTCATTTCTAGGACGAACAATTCGAAATCCAATATGGGTAGCGTCTGTATGCCACCATAAGCTTTTTGGCACTTGGGGGTCCCGTTGCTTCCAAGCGTCGGTAGAATAGCCCCTCCCGGCAGATCTAAGTTTTTCTAAATCATCATTAAATGAGCCTCCACGAACAACCCTTGGGTATAATGCTCGATCCTTTTTCACTGGATTCTCAACGCCCTTTTTCCAATCAATATAGGTCTCAGGGTCATAACTGTCCAAGACCCATTCGGCTACATTTCCATGCATATCATAAAGCCCAAATCCATTGGATTTTTTTAGTCCACCTTTATGAAGCTGGCCTTCACTATTTCCTTTATACCAACCATATTGATCAATATTTCGTCCTTTTTCCCCAAAGGAAAATGCTGTTGTTTTTCCACTGCGACAGGCATATTCCCACTCTGCTTCTGTTGGTAAGCGAAAATAATGACCCGTTTTGGCTGTAAGCCATTTACAAAACTGGGATGCGGCATATTGAGTAACATTAATCATTGGGAAACCATTCTTATTATAATTCACATATGGTTCAGTAGCGCCAGAAACACCATCAATGTCTAATTTGATTTTACCTTTTTCACCTTTTATATGATCAATTCCCCGATTTAAAAATAATTCATAAATGTCCCAGGTAATTTCTAATTCCGCCATCCAAAAGTCATTTACTGTAACCGAAAGGGTCGGGCCCTCATCCTCCTTGCGTCCTTTTTCACCTTTTGGGCTTCCCATTTTAAAGGTCCCTCCTTGAATAGGAATCATTTTAATCTGTTGATCTGATCCAGATAATTGTTCTTGATATAAAGCAAACGGTACTTCTTGTGTAATNATATTATAAGTTGATACAAATAATCCTATTAAAAGAAAACTNCCCATTAATTATACTTTCTTCGAAATATCAGTAAAGGATTTCTTTGTGATTTCAGGTACTTCAGCCTCATCATCGGGATATCCAACAGGGATAAGCAAAAATGCGCGTTCATTTTCTGGGCGCCCTAAAATTTTACCTAAAAAATTCATAGGACTTGGTGTATGAGTCAGTGTCACTAGACCTGCGTTGTGGAAAGCCGCTAGTAAAAATCCTGATGCGATTCCAACTGATTCATTAACATAATAATTTTTTCGTTGACTGCCATCATCCTTTATATCATAAATCTGCCGAAATACGACAATAAGGTACGGCGCAGTTTCTAAGAAGGGTTTATGCCAATCTGTACCAAATTGATTCAAATCTTCAAGCCATTGTTTGGTCGCCCGATGATTATAAAATTCTTTCTCTTCAGCTTCTGCTGCTTCTCGAATCTTTTGCTTTACTTTTGAATCAGAAACGATAATAAACTGCCACGGTTGTTTATTAGCACCCGAAGGAGCTGTTGCGGCTGCTTTAATACAGTTTTCAATAATTTCTAAAGAAACAGGTTTGTTTGAAAAATCTCTCACCGTTCGACGAGTAGACAATTCATCAAGAAAGGATTTGGACCTTTCCCTCATCTCTTCCTCTGAGAATTNTTTAAAGTCTAGTTTTTTGAATCCCATTGTAATTGTCTAAATTATCATCTGATTATGAAAAAAGAATTTAATCCTCCTGTGAAAATGAATCGCCTTTTTGTTTCTATTTTATCTATTCTATCCATTTCCATCTTAACCTGTTCTCATCAAACATCAGATGAAAACGAAAAAATACCGCTTATCTTAATATCNATGGATGGGTTTCGTTGGGATTATTTTAATAAGACTGATACACCTAATTTTAATATTCTTATTTCTGGTGGTGCAAAGGCAGGATCACTTGTTCCTGTTTTCCCTGCAAAAACATTCCCCAATCATATTACGATTGTGACTGGTCGACACCCTGAAAATCATGGTATTATCGCCAATTCTATGTATGATCCTGTTTTTGATGAAAAATATTATATCGGACAAGGAAGCAAACCGGTTTTAGATGGNAAATGGTANGAAGCGGAACCAATATGGGTNACAGCTGAAAAACAAGGCCAGCGGGCAATGACCATGTTCTGGCCTGCTTCAGAAGCAGAAATCATGGGNGTGCGNCCTACCGAATATTTTGTCTATGATGGCTCGGTTACACACAATGACCGCATAGACCAGATTTTAAAATGGCTGGATTATNCCTCTGTCCGCCGCCCCCAATTCATTTCNACCTATTTCAGCCATTTAGATGATCTGGGACATAANTATGGACCTAANTCGGAAGAGGTGATTGCTGGCATTCAGGAAATGGATCGTACTATTGGTCGTATGATAGATGNGTTGAAATCCAGAAACATGTTTAACTCTGTAAATATTATATTGGTTTCTGATCACGGGATGNNTTCTACTTCATCTGATTCTATGATCTTTTTGGATGATTATATTGATATGGAGAAGGTAACAATGGTGGACTGGACTCCGGTAGCAGCCATTCTACCAAAAGAGAATGTGGATTCAATTTATGTGAAACTTGAAGGTGTCCACTCGAAAATGAGTGTATATAAAAAAGGAGAGACCCCAGACAGGCTCCATTACAATACCCATCGACGGATTCAACCTATTACAGCAGTAGCGGATGAGCATTGGTCAATTACGACTAGAACACACTTTAACACTGGTGATAATTCAAATCGATATAATGGCGCTACTCATGGATTCGATCCAAAATATAAATCCATGGGGGGCATCTTCGTAGGACACGGACCTGCATTTAAACAAGGGCTGAATGGCCCTGATGTAACTAGTATTCATCTTTATGAAATGATGTGCAAGGTTCTTGGGTTGCAACCAGCAAAAAATGATGGAGTTCTAGATTCAACGCGCGTCTTTCTTTCAAACTAATTCCACTTTCTATTTTTTGTTTCTATAGCCTATACTTACCGGCATAATAATCAGGGAAATTGGATAATATGGAAGNAAAATTTATTTGGCTNACTGCGTTTGTTAGTCTCTATTGGGCTTATTGTTTATTTTGGGGTTTTAAAGGTGCTCGTGCTGCTAAAACNTCTACAGACTATTTTCTTGCTGGAAGGTCNATTAGTGTTTGGGTTTTTGTTTTAGCTGCAACTGCAACTAGTTTTAGTGGCTGGACTTTTGTTGGACATCCTGGAAAAATTTTTACCGATGGACTTCCTTATGCCTTTGCATCTTTTTATGCTCTAACCATTCCATTCACAGGCGTCCTTTTTCTTCGGAGACAATGGGTTTTGGGAAAAGCATATAATTATATTACCCCTGGAGAAATGTATAGTGATTATTATGGCGGAAATGCAATGCGGTTACTAACGGTACTGGTTGCTTTTTTATTTAGCGTTCCTTATTTAGGAGTTCAACTCCAAGCTTCTGGTAGTTTATTTAATATCCTTTCTGATGGCTTCATCAGCGTGAATACAGGGATGTTTGCCCTGACTGCGGTTGTTGTAATCTATGTTGCTTCAGGTGGTTTAAAATCAGTAGCATATGTTGATTGTGCTCAAGCTATTCTATTAGCAGTGGGAATTGCAATTTTAGGTGGCGTTGCTTTGTTATATTCAGGTGGCTGGAGTGGGTTTACTTCGGGCTTAGCAAATATAGTCAGTGCCGATGTGTCGTCAGGCCAAAATCTTACACCAGATGGTTATTCAATGAAAGTTGCAATTCCTGGTAGTATTCAAATGGTTTCTGCTGGTTCAAAAGCAAATGGCGGAGCGTGGACTGGAATTATGTGTATGACCTATATGTTTGCCCTTATGGGAATTCAATCCTCACCTGCTTTTTCTATGTGGGCATTTTCAAATAAAACCCCTCAAGCATTTCGCTGGCAACAAGTTATTGCATCTTCAGTTGTCGTTGGAATTTTATTATTTACATTTACTATTTTCCAAGGAATGGGGGGGCATATTTTAGTAGCCAATGGTGTATTAGAAAATATCAGCGATAAAAACTTGATTCCAGAATTAATCAATTTACTTTCAGATATTGCTCCATGGCTGGTGGGTTTATTGGCTGTCTGCGCACTAGCGGCGATGCAAAGTACCGGCTCAGCTTATATGTCTACTTTTAGCGCTATGGTTACGCGGGATATTTATGCAAAATATGTTTCTCCAGATGCATCAGATGAAAGCCAAAAGACAACCGGAAGAGTTTTTGTGGTGCTGGTGGCTGCTGCTGCATTAATCGTCGCGGCCAATTCCAGTCAAGCGATTGTGATGCTTGGTGGGCTTGCTGTAGCTTATGGCTTTC
>PAVC01000012.1 GCA_002713885.1 Fidelibacterota bacterium | reverse complement strand
CTCACCCGTAATCTTATCCTCAGCATTCCATATCTTTGCTGATTCTATAATGTTCCTTTTTATTCCGTGAATCGTTAACTCACCTTCAACTGTAATATCTAGTTCCTTATCCGATATTTCCAGATCTTTCCAATCCTTTATCTTGCCCTTAAAAACACTCTTCGGATATAGATCAGACTCTAAATAATTCTCATTAAAATGCTCTTGCATGAGCGCATTTTTAAAAGCAAAACCTTTTATCGGAACCTGAAAAGCAAAATCTCCTGTGGTTTTATTTAATACGCAGGACACCTGATTATTTACTGCCTTTATATCTTCTATCGGAGTAGAGGAAAAAAATCCTATATTCCCCTCACGAGTGATAAATAATTCCTTGCCAAAACAGAGCGAGTAAGACAGCAGCCAAAAACCAAGAAATATTAGATTATTTAATTTTACTGGCACAATAGCTCCGAAAAGTTTTGAATAATATCTAGTTGCTGTTGCGATAATTTTTCTGAGCCGAGAGGCATAAACAAAGGGTTAGAGGTTTCCATATTGATTCTGTGTATCACATTACCATTCATGATACCGATAACTGCACCATCAAAACTATCTAGTGCTAGACTCCCGCTTGCACTAGATCCAGAGTGACATCCAACACAATGATTAGACAGTATCGGTGCAACAGATTCCTGATAATATGAGATAACCTCATCACAATCATAACCAATATAGTCTGATTCTATATTTTTTTCACAGCCTATTACAAACAAGGTCAAGAGACTAATTATTCTTTTCATCTTTAATATAGTTATTTATTTAATTTGGTATAGTATAAACGTAATAAATAAACAGAATACTTACCATAATAGTCAACTATGATCAATAAAAAATTATACTGGTCTTTACTAAGAATTTTTCTTCCTTTATTTATTATTGGATCGGTTTTTATTTATTTTACCTATAATAAACCACATACAGACTTTAGCAAGTCCCGTTCAGAGTTTACCATAGAATCAAAAGACCTGATCTCGTTTTATCAGATTGATCCTGAAAATGCAAACGCTAAATATCTTGATAAAATTCTTCTACTAACAGGAATCGTTACAGAGACTGAAGAGAATATAATCATTTTGGACAATGGTATCGTCTGCACTCTAGATCCATCCCAAAAAGTAAATGAGAAAATAAATCTAGGAACTAAAGTCTCTGTTAAAGGACGCTGTATTGGCTATGATGACCTACTTGAAGAAATAAGAGTAGACCATAGTTTTATCATGAAAACCCCACAGCCTTAGTCTTGCCCAGCCACTCTTTCAGACTAGCTATCTTATTAATATTGACACTGCAAATGCCGAATGATTGTTCTACCTTGCCATGAATGATAAACAATGTCTCCCAGTTAATAATATCTCCAAACTCAGCAAATACCTTAGGAAATAAGACGCACTCATAAATATCCGTCTCATCCTCTAGGGTCAAAAACTCCATGGGCTCCTTATTCCCTGTTCGTGTTTCCTTACGGGTAATATATACTCCGATCAGATAAACAGATCTACCCACGTTCTTGGGTATGTCTTTTGCATAACCAATACGATTACTTAGCAGTGGGCGGTAGAGTTTTAGCGGATGAATGCTGACAGGATAGCCAAACACATCTAGCTCCATCTGATATATTTCATATTGCGTAAGCCTATCAGTGACGGGCGCAGTATTTACCGGTGTGTCCTCTTTTTCCCGTAGGTAAAACTCCGCGACTATGTATGCAATCTCCCTGTGAGTTTTAGACCCACAGATACCACTGAAACATTGTGCATTGGTCAGGGCCATGGCATCGGAAAGATCCATATCGACTCTGAACAAGAAATCATCTAAAGATTCAAACAATCCAGACTTACGCTGCGCCATAATTTTCTTTACAACATTATTTTTTAGCCTTTTAATGCTCATAAGCCCCACACGGATTTCATTTTTATTTCCTCTCCATTCATAATAACTGTGGTTAACATCCGGTGTCTTGATCACAATACCCAAGCGTCTCGCCTCACTCATATACGCATACGTAGAATAGTAGCCCCCTTGGTTAGATATCACTGCCGCGATAAACTCTGCAGTAAAGTGAGCCTTAAGATAGGCGCACGTAAAAGATAGCATCGCATAGGATGCAGAATGAGGTTTGCAAAATGAGTAGCCAACAAAAGAGGCTATCATGTCCCAAACTTTTTTAACGATATCTGAAGAATAACCCCTGCTGATCGATCCGGAAAAAAATTTATTTTTCCAAAAACGTATTCTCTCATGGTCTGAATTACGGGTCATCGTTTTTCTCAACATATCCGCCTCAGAATATCCTAGTCCAGCCATGATCATCGCTGCCATTGAAACCTGCTCCTCATAGACCATGATACCATAGCTTTCACTAAGAAAATCCAGGTCTGGATGAATAAGACTCCACTGGCTACCATGTATACGATCTAGCATCAAATTAGTAAAACGATTTGCAGCGGGACGAATGATAGATGAAAAAATAACCATATGCTCGAAGTCAACTACTCTGGCCTTTGCCATTAGCTGCCGCGTGGCCGGACTCTCAATGTAGAAAACGCCCATGGTCATTCCCTTGATCATCATCTGTTTTGTTTTCTCATCCTCTATCGGCTGAATTTTATGATAATCAAGATAACGATCAGACCCTGTACTATAATAAAGATTAACCTGCCTAATAGTGTCTCTAACTACAGCCAGACTACGGTTACCCAAAAGATCAATCTTAAGCAATCCAGAGTCCTCAACCTGATCTTTCTCCCACTCAACAATCTGCACTCCTTTTGGTGCTTTTAGCACTGGAACGTATTTACAAATCTCATCCGGCACAATGATCACACCACCAGGATGAACAGAAGCATGCCTAAANGCCCCTATGATCTTTTCACTATTTTGTAGTACGGTTCTAAAATTTTTGTCCAGATCAACCGCAGAAAAACGAGTGTCATTCTGTATCCATTTTTTTAGTTCTTTTTTTTGGTTCATCCAGTGTATACGTTTTGTAACGCTGTTGATCTGTTCATTGGACAAGCCATATACCTTGCCTACTTCACGGATAGCAGAACGCGGTTTTAAAAACACCTGATTGGAAACCATCGCAGTCCGCTCATTCCCATATTTTCTAAATACATAGTCAATTATATTATCTCGCTCATCCCAAGGAAAATCTATATCGATATCGGGCATATCAGACCGTTCCGGNTGGATAAAACGATCGAAAACAAGATTATATTTGATCGGATCAACCTGAGTAATAAACAAACAATAGCTCACAACAGANGCTGCGGCAGAGCCTCTGCCAATAGTGGCTCTAGTCTGAGAGACAATATCTCGCACAATCAAAAANTAGGGAGCGAATCCTTTTTGTGTAATTAGATTCATCTCATATTCAATACGTTTTTTTATTCTATCCGTCACTCTCTCATATCTCACCATAGCACCCTGATAAGCATAATCTCTTAGCTTCTTATTCGACTGGTAGGTGTCTTTCAGTGATAATCCTGGAAAGATTGTATTAACAAATGACCATTTCCTTTTACAGCGTTGTGCTAGATAGTGACTATTGTTAATCGCCTCAAGGCTATTAGGAAACAAANGCACCATGTCCGACTCGNTCCTAAACCAATGATGTTTGCTCTTGTAGTCTTCCTTTTTCAGCTCCTTTAAAGTGGTATTATTGTTAATCGCTCTTAAAATTTTATATGAGCCATGCTCTGTCGAATCTTTAAAGTAGACATCACCAGTTGCAACAATCTCTAGTCTATATTTTTTTGAAAGCTTTTGTNCAACTGTTTCTTTAATACCCGGACGCAGCTCTACAAAAAGCTGGGTATCAGACATAAAAAAGTGTAAACGTTTTATTAGTGTTGGCTGATATGCCAGAACAAATAGTCCAGACGATCTTTGTCTAAGAATATCTGCAACAGAACGATCTGGATCAGTATAACACTCGGTGATCACACGGCACATATTTTCATATCCAGTATGGTTCTCTGCTAAGATGACTGCCTCATCAATGTTTGTGATAAGATTCACCCCTGCAATAGGAGCTATGTTTCTATCTTGTGCAGAGTGAACAAAATTAATGAAGCCTCTTACCGTNTTCACATCTGTAAGCGCCAAACTTTCCGCCTGATGAG
Source organism: Fidelibacterota bacterium (assembly GCA_002713885.1). GTDB lineage: Bacteria > Fidelibacterota > Marinisomatia > Marinisomatales > UBA1611 > TMED80. The sequence goes on along the minus strand of PAVC01000012.1, from coordinate 9,807 downwards.
ACTGGGCCANATCGATTAATTCTTTCAGTGAGATAGTNCCTCTCATCTTTGAATACACAGAGTGAGNATTTAAATGAACAAACATAAAAAATATTTAAGAACCGATAGTAATTACATAGTCCATACTCTAGGATGAAACTAGTGTATGAAATACGTTAGCTGTCTTGATACTGTCCACACCATACTTACGGCGAACCATCTCTATTGCCATTGATATTTCCATGTCACGNGATCTGGGCCTAAAGAACAAATTTTTTTGTTCTACATATGGTTTGAACTGGCTGACATCCAGTAAAATAGTCCTCACTGAAACNCGCCTATTATTGGCCTTAGTAAACAGTCTCTTGCACTCTCTGTTCACAGAAATATCATCTGGAGAATCCACCCGGCCGACCCTGCTAGAACTGTAGCCATCNACATAGTGAATCTCTAGCCTGATTTTTTTTGCTATCTGTCCACGGGTTCTAAGGTGAAATGCTATTTTTTCTGCTAGATTCTGTACTACAGCAACTAACATCTCTTGGTCATTTGTATCCTCTGGTAAGATCGTTTGCTTTAGTAAATGATCTCTGAGNGTTGGCGGNTTTACTGGGGAAGTGTCTCTGCCACTTGCTTCATCAATCAGTTGCCGGGCATGTGTCCCAAACAGGGTTTTGAATTCTTCTATCCGGCTTGACATAGACTGAATATGAGCTACCTTATCTANGACTAAAAAATGAAGCATGCGGTATACAGATTTTTGTCTTGTAGTAGGTAAAACGGAATAATCCAACGGCGCTAAAAAATGATGCTCANACCCAGAACATACCTCATGGATATCATCCGGGACAACATCTGTAATAATCCTGCTAACAAGTTTATTGATACTGATACCGACTACAGATAATAAGCTTGTACGGCTTTCAATCTTTTTTAGCACCNATAGGCCAATGTCTTTAATATTATTTTTTGGTGTGGGTATCCCTTTCATGTCCATATAAAAACCACTCATTCCACTAGGCTCTACAATCGGAGTAAAACAAGATACCGTTTTATAAACATATTGATTGACCCTCTGATATAAAAAGTGATTATATGGTAGGAACTGAACNCCNTGTTTCTTTTTCTTTGCCAGGGAAACTTTCATGCCCCGGCACAAGCCCTCTTGCTCTGCCTCAGACGATAGGACTACNATCGTGCCAGTNGCTCCGGTAGATGAGATAATAGCGATCGGACGAGTTCTCAGACTCGNATCGATTGTTCTCTCAGCCTGTAACTCTAGAGAGTNTAGGCTTAAATAAAAAANATNAGATAACATTCACAGCGTTTACTAGCTAGCATATTCTCGGAAAGAATANAAAAGCACGCCGTTGATATAAAAGTTATCCGTTTTTTTGATAGTAATAATTGGAAATTTAGGATTACGAGGATGTAACTCAATGCGGTCTGACTTAGGTACATAACACTTAAGCGTGGCCTCATCATTAATAATGGCCACCACAATCTGTCCTGATCGTGCGGTAGCTGTCTTCTTAACTACAATATAGTCTCCATCTTGGATCTGTTCATCTATCATAGACTGACCCTTAACCTGTAAAACAAAATTATCAGGACGAACCAGAGAAGATGGCACCGTAACACTGTTTGGCGTTTCTAAAGCCTCAATTGGCTCACCCGCTGCAATAAGACCCAGTAACGGCAAACAAGCCTCGGGATGCGTGGCGTGCTCTTGAGTTAGTGTTAACGCTCGTTTGCCGTTAGAACCTTTTGTCCTGTATAAATATCCTTCGTCCTCGAGCGTATTTACATACCAGTTCACTGTCCCTAAAGATCTAAAGCCAAGCCCAGACATTATTTCGTCATAGGTAGGAGCCTCACCCTGAGCTAGTATAAAATTTTTTATAAAACTCAGAAATTTATTTTGCTTTAGGGACAGTGNCCTCATGACGTTAAAAAATGTGTTTCTTTTTGATCNGAGAAAGATCTGNATGAANNNCTAATCCCGATTTTCTTTTGTATCATGTCCATNGAGACGATTGATCGCACGAAGAACNATCCATGAATGTTTTCTTTGNTGNCGTCTTTTTAAATTAAATATCATAAATACTCGTAAGTTACTCGTAAGTATTTTATAAAAGAAAAGTATTATAAGTCAACTAATAATATGATCTAAGCTGTATTCTGATCTATAAGGGTGTCTATCTCGCCATCATCAGGAAAGCGGCCCAGAGATTTCTTTGAAAAAATAAGTTTATTCTCCAGAGTTACCTCAAACACGCCGCCGCCGCTAGAGATGAGCTCTATATTAGCACCATCATACTTAGTCTTTAAATGTTGCTCCAAACTGGAGGCCCTAGGAAGGTAGTTTCAGACGCTACAGTATTCGATGGATATTTTCATGATTATTCCTCTATATGCGGGACTATATTAACCAATAAATTCTCTAGAATCAAAACCTATAGGATAAATGGGTTCTGAGTTTTCCACTCGTTTGAAGTGTTAGTCCAACATTTATTTTACTACTTTTTGTGTGCAACCTGGGGATAAGGACACCAACGACGCTTCCTACGAAATAACCAGCAACTAAGTCCGAGGGGAAATGTTTCCCAGCATCATAACGATAATAGGCTGTAAGCGCGGGCGTAAAACACGCACCGGCCCATAGATATGGTGACAGCTTACTGTTTGGATTATAATCGTCATACATACTGGCCATTAAAAAACAAGATACCGCAGATATAGAAGTATGCCCCGAGAAAAAGCTTTTTCTATTATCCTTTTTTAGCTTGTACTCTTCAGGGGCCTTATCTCCATACATATAAGGTCTTGGCCTGCTCACTAAAACCTTGGTAAGGTTTGTAATGCCAAGGGTGAGAAAAAGACTTTCTGCCCATAAAAGAGAAAAATTACGGTAATCATCACGGACTCTTTCATCTGCCAATAATAATCCAGGAACAGCGATGCTAGAGTATAATAAAATGTCACTCATTTTTATACTATTCAGATCCCAGTTGTTTATGGCCTTAGAATCATAGCTAGATATATTCTCAGGGTTCAGGGTAGATATATTTTCTTTGCTCATTGGAGAATAATCTACTAAAACAGAGCCAATTAATAAGCCGCTACTAATGCCAGCGATTGTCAGATCTATATTTTTTGAAAAAGAATAAGGAGATGTGTTTTTTTCCTGCCCCCCTACCAACACTGACACAATTATTATAACAGATAATAAAAATCTTATTACTGGCTCAATTATTCTATGCATTGTCAACAACATTTGTGAGATAGTATTACACATTCCAAAGATAATAAGAATAATGAATTCTGCATACAATACTGGGGTTAGTCTAAATTTCAATAATTATTATGTCTACTAAGCTAACACTTTTAATAATCTCGGTACTTTCATTACTAGCTCTCAATTGNATTAACNATAAAAAAGATAACATATACAACCATATTGACTTTAATTCTATAAAGCCTGGAACNCTGGCTAAAGGTGAAAATATATATAATAATGTNTGTGCATCTTGCCACANGTATGGCACAGCAGGCGCCGCAACAATGNTTGACTTTAGATCCTGGAACAAATCTGCAANTAAAGGAATGGATAAGGTTTTAGATAATGTAATGGAAGGGTATAATGGTGCGCTAGGGGTTATGCCCCCAAAAGGAAACTGTCTATCTTGCAGTGATGAAGATATTCGGGCCTCTGTGATCTATATTTATAAAAAAGTAAAAGACAATAAAGAAAAAATAGCTAACTAGATAATCACAATTACTATTTATCTGTCCAATATAATATGATTAAAATAGATAGACATATCGAAACGAACTAAAATGAATAACCATCCACTATCTGGTCTTATATCTAACCAAGGTCTGTTAGAGAGTATTGCAAACAAATATGGAACCCCGTTATACGTATACTCAGAAAATAGATTAAAAGAAAATATTAACAAGCTTTCTAGTGCCATTGGCAATAGTTTTGACAATCATCAAATATATTACGCGGTTAAGGCCAACAGTAATATTCATATTATTTCGACTCTTAAGAAGGCTTTTAACGGTCTTGGTTGTGACTGCTCTAGCCCAGGAGAACTATATGCCGCACAAAAAACAGGAGTCGATATGTCTGACTGCGTGTACACAGGAAACTATGAATCTGTTGATGACCTGAAAACCGCATACAAAAGCGGTTGTGAGATCAATCTAGATGATCTGAACTCGCTTAAAAGATTAAAAGTTGTTGGGGTTCCTGATTATATAAGCTTTAGGCTCAACCCTGGAAAAGGGCATGGTCAGTTCAAAGGAATNATGACAGGTGGAAAAGACTCTAAGTTCGGTATCCCAAAAGAAACCATTACCAATGCCTATAGCCTTGCAAAGGAAATGGGGGTAAAAAGATTTGGGCTACAGTGTCACGCTGGATCTGCCACTCTTGATGTGGAAATATTTGGCGAGATCACAAAACTAGTATTGAATTCTGCAAAAGAGATAGAGGATTGTATAAACCAGAGGCTAGAAAAAATAAGTATCGGAAGCGGATTTGGAATCCCTTATAAGGATGAAGATGCCCCGCTCGATCTAGACCTACTATTTTATAAAATAAAAAATGTATTTTCTGATCACTATGGTAAAGATAATTCTAGTTGGCCGGTGCTATGTATTGAGCCAGGAAGAATACTTGTTGGAGACACCGGTTTTATCCTGACTAAAGTNACCGGCATGAAATCTTCTTATAAGAATTTCATAGGCTTAGACGCTGGGATGGANACGCTAATGAGGCCTGCTCTTTATGGCGCATTCCACAGAGTACTAAAAATAGGTGAATCCCGGGATNGCACANTGGTCTATGATATTACAGGAAGAATTTGTGAGAACACAGATCGCATATCTGAAAACCATACCATGCCTGAGATGGAGGAGGGTGATCTGTGTGCGATCATGGACGCTGGCGCATATGGATATTCAATGTCTCATAACTTCAATACTAGACCTCGCCCATCAGAAATATTAATCAATAATGAAGAGGTAAAACTAATTAGAAAAAGAGAGTCCATTGAAGACTTGTTCAGAGGCTGTGATGCATAAGCAATTACTAGTCTTGTTTTTTCTCATGACAATAACCTTTTCACAACACCATCCAAGCATTCATCAGCAGCAGTTAGAATATTATAATGCAAACTATGTTCAGCCAGAAAACACTGATACCTCTGAATTTATTCATCCAATCTCACCAAGGCCTCGCACACCATCTAAGGAAGTATTTGGCTATCATCCATATTGGATGGGTACNGCTTGGACAAACTACAATTTTGATCTTATATCCACTCTNGCCTATTTTAGTGCCGAGGCAACAGAAACAGGAAANCTCGANAATCTACACGGGTGGCCAGTGGCNAGTCTTATTAATGAGGCCCACTCNCATGGGGTAAANGTCGTACTCTGTGTNACCCTATTCAATAGTAATNATCTAACNACACTANTAAGCAATNCATCATACAGACAAAACTTGATCAACAACCTGCTNNCTCAGGTTCAAGCAGGAAATGCTGATGGTGTAAACATTGACTTTGAATCTTTTCCATCATCTCAAAGAGAGAACATGGTAACCTTTATTACAGACNTTACTAATACGTTCCACTCTACCATACCAGGATCTCAGGTTACACTGGCAATGCCCGCGGTTGACTGGAGTGATGCCTGGGACTACAACGCCCTAGCATCTATCAGNGATGGTCTTTTTATTATGGGCTATGCCTATCACTGGAGCGGNAGCTCAACNACAGGACCAAACTCNCCGCTGTCTGGNCCAGGCTATACAATAACATGGACCGTGATAGACTACCTAAACAAAACAAACTATCAAGCGGATAAGCTAATACTTGGTTGNCCCTATTACGGGTTTGAGTGGCCATCAGCCTCAAGCACTCCTGGAGCAAACACAACCGGNACTGGCGANGCAAAATTCTATTCTGAGATNGAAGGNCTGGCCCAGTCTTATGGAAAACTNTGGCACCAGTCTTCACAAACTCCCTGGTATAATTACNATAACAACGGATGGAACCAGGGCTGGTATGATGATAGTCTCTCCCTATCTTTGAAATATGATTTTGCGCTGTTCAATGATCTCAAAGGAATTGGAATTTGGGCCCTGGGCTATGACGCCGGGCGGACAGAACTTTGGGACCTCCTTTATGCTAAGTTTGGTGAAAGCGCTCCACCGATGAAGCCATCAAGACTACTGATAAAAAATATTGGAGGCGGTTCAATCAAAATAGATTTTCAAGGCGCTGAAAACGCTAGCGAGTATATTGTGCTTAGAGGAAGCCTTGATATTGTTGGCGGACTTGATACCTTGGGCATTTATACTGACAGACCTGTTATTATAGATGCTTTAAATGAGGGTGAGACCTATTTTCTTAGTATNGCAGCAAAAAATTCCCTAGGCACCAGTGAGCCGACAGAAATGTTGGGAGTTGTTCCCTCATCTGAGCAGGTAGACTTTCTTATTGTAAATGGTTTTGACAGAGTCAGTGGNACCAGTAATACTTTTGATTTTATTCGCCANCACGGAAGCTCAATNAACAGCAATGGACGAGCGTTTGATTCTGCATCCAATGAGGCAATTATCGANGAAGATATTAACATCATGAACTATCAGTTTGTNGACTGGATACTTGGAGAAGAGGGTACCTCTACGAGCGTATTTTCCAANATCGAACAAAACACTATCAAAACNTANCTAGANAGTGGAAGATTTTTATTTACTTCTGGATCAGAGATAGGATATGACCTTGAGGCTCAGGGGAGTTCATCTGATAGAGAGTTTTACCAGAGTTATCTTAAAGCAGACTATATCACGGACGCAGCCGGAGGTCACCAGGGAGTATACAGTGGATATGGAACAACCAGTTCGACATTTAATGGCATCACAAATATTACCTATGATAATGGTAGCCATGGCACCTATGATGTAGACTGGCCAGATGGAATAAAACCTCTTGGGGGGGCAATACTATGTGCTGAATATTCTAACACAGACTACAACTCTCGCGGAGGCATGGGCATTGAATACACAGGTACATTTGGACTCGGTAATGATATTGGTGGTCTTATCTATCTCTCTGTAGGGTTTGAAACAATCTACCCCGAGTCTAAACGAAATGAAATAATGTTAAAAATTCTTGANCTGTATGATTCGCAACTAGGAATAGAAAAAAATGATATTATTCAGCCGTCAACAATAACTATACACAGTATCTATCCAAATCCAACGAATACATCTTTTACAATTTTATTTTCAACATCTAAAACAAATGATCCAAGTCAAATCAGTATAAATNATCTGCTTGGNAGAGAGATCTACACCACTTCTATTTATGAAAACAATAATCAATTTAAATGGACCTGGGACGGCTTAGATAACAATGGAATAATTGCACCAACCGGAACATATTTTGTTTCAATTTTTCATGGCAACCAGTTCGNAACAAGAAAGGTCACCNTGTTAAAATGAGTACACCNGTTCGATATATACTTTACTTGATAATTGCAATACAACCAATTAACTGTCAACAGAATAAACCAGGTATACACAAACTACAATCACTCTACTATCAGAATCGTAAGACCCCATTATTAGAAAAATTAACTGTATTGAATGGGATCGATGTGTTATTAGAAAAGAAACTACACTTCATTCAATCCAGAAAGATCGCTCTGGTAACAAACCATAGTGGCATTGACCGAAATGGTATACCCAATTATAAACGATTAATGGAAACTGATAGCGTAGAACTGAAAGTGATTTTCTCTCCAGAGCATGGCCTTTTCGGGGAAGCAGCTGATGGTCAAAAAATAAACTACAATGANATCAAAGAGCTCCCAAAAGTTATAAGCCTCTATGGGGGAACAAGAAAACCAACGGCAGAAATGTTATCCGGCGTAAACCTTATTATCTATGACATTCAAGATATAGGGGCTCGCTTTTACACCTATATCACTACTCTAGGTCTTGTCATGGAGGCAGGTGCAGAGTTAAACATCCCCNTTCTCGTACTTGATCGTCCAAACCCAATTCGGGCCGATATTATTGAAGGGCCCTTGCTGGATTTAAAGTATCGTTCATTTGTCGGCCACTACCCTATCCCGATTAGGTATGGAAGTACCGTGGGCGAGCTCGCAGAAAGTATCATTGAAAATAAATGGGTAAATCCAATCCCAAAACTTGAGGTAATAAGAATGGAAGGCTGGCAGCCTAACGCCTGGTTTGACCAGACTAATCTCATTTGGACATCTCCCTCACCAAATATACCTGACTTAGAGACAGCGATTATCTATCCTGGCATGTGTCTGATTGAGGGCACCAATATCAGTGAAGGCCGTGGTACACCAAACCCATTTAAGTGGATTGGATCCCCCTGGATCGATGGCAGAAAATTATCACAGACATTAAATAATTTTCGTCTTCCAGGGGTTGTGTTTGTGCCAAGAAGTTTTACCCCTGTAATCATTCCTGGTAAATCTGAGAGACCTAAGTATAAAAATGAAAAGTGTCATGGTATCGAAATATGGATAACCGATAGAGACAAATACAAAAGCATTGATACCGGTGTTTTAACTCTGTTTTCAATATTTAATATGTACCCTGATAAAATAAAAATTCGAGAGAATGGACTGAACAGACTATGGGGAAGCAACACCCTTTATGAAAAATTAACCCGGGGTGCAACCACGGATGAATTATTAGACTATTGATGCCGTGACAGAATCATTAACCATAACATCTATTTTTCTACTTGGCTGTTTGCATGCGTTAGAGCCTGGGCACGGAAAAACTTTTCTCTTAGCCTATACTGTTGGCGGGAGACTAGACTTTCAAAAGATTCTGCTTCTTACGGCTAGCCTGCTAGTATCACACTTTGTTGTTCTAAGCCTTATTGCAATAATATTCAACCTTATCATGTCAGAGATAGCAAGCACATTCCTACATGATTTCTCGCACTGGCTTGCCCCAGGAATTGTGATCACTTTCGGGTCTTACATTCTCATTCGAGGAATCTATAAAATCAGGCATATTCACTCTGATGATTGCGGGCACGAACATGGAAAATTCGATGATTCAACAATAGAAAATCCTGTCACAGTAGGATTACTAACAGGTATGCTTCCATGCGCATCATCCTTGGCCGTTGTAATGATGACAGGTATGACGCCTTCATTGATCGCTATCATACGTTTTATCATGATCTATGTTCTCGGGATCGCGCTGGTGCTATTCTTGATTGTAGCTACATTTAACTTTACTAAAAACATTGTCTTAGAAAAATTGAACCAGATACAGTTCAATTTTAATCATGAGATTGTGAGTGGCTGTTTAATATTAGCTGTAGGATTTTTATATCTAGGATATAACTGGGTTGATCACATCCACTAATAAAACCGGCTATAATTAGAAACTTACTTTTTTAATAATACAACTTTTATTGGATCTATAATATCAGAAGAAACCGGCTTTGCAAAATAAACTCCTGATCCTAGTCTTTTTCCATCGGTATTTTTTCCATCCCAGTTAATAAATAATCTTCCTGGAGCTGCGCTAGTTCTTTCGATTGTATTTACCCGCCGTCCTAATAGATCAAAAATATTTATCTTGAAATCCATGTATCTTTTAAGATCAAAACTAAGCGTAATCTGATTAGAAAAAGGGTTCGGATAAGGCGACTGAAAAATTGAGATCAGAGGCATCTCAAAATAAGATTGAATAAAGTCTGATATCTCAGCCCTAAACCTTGGGAGCTCTATCCAAATATTATCACCAGG
>PAVC01000011.1 GCA_002713885.1 Fidelibacterota bacterium | reverse complement strand
CGAGGTCAGGTCTTTCGATAGTATTGATAATGCTCCTGAAGAGAGAGAGCGTGGTATTACAATACAGACTGCGCATGTTGAATATGAGACTGAAAATCGACATTATGCGCATGTAGATTGTCCTGGGCACGCTGACTATATAAAAAATATGATCACGGGGGCCGCACAAATGGATGGTGGTATCTTGGTTGTTTCAGCGGCAGATGGTCCTATGCCTCAAACCAGAGAGCATGTATTATTAGCTCGCCAGGTAAATGTTCCTAGTTTAGTTGTTTTTATGAATAAGACTGACCAGGTAGATGACCCTGAGCTTTTAGAGTTGGTTGAGATGGAGTTACGTGATCTGCTTAATGAATATGATTTTCCTGGTGATGATACGCCGATAGTGAAAGGTAGTGCTCTGAATGCATTAAATGACCCAAAAGACGAAGCTGCGAATAAGTGTATCGTTGAATTAATGGAAGCATGCGATAGTTTTATCCCAGAACCAGAGCGTGATGTGGACAAGCCATTTTTAATGCCGGTTGAGGATGTATTTAGTATCACTGGTCGTGGCACGGTTGGTACGGGTCGTATAGAGCGTGGCATAATCAAGGTTGGTGATGAGGTTGAGATTATAGGGATGGGGGAGCAGAAGAAGACTACGGTAACGGGTGTAGAGATGTTTCGCAAGTTATTAGATCAAGGCCAAGCTGGTGATAACGCTGGATTGCTACTTCGCGGTATAGATAAAGAAGACTTAAGTCGTGGTCAGGTGTTGGCTATCCCTGGTAGCATAACTCCTCACACTAAGTTTAAGGCAAGCGTATATATTTTAAAGAAAGAAGAAGGTGGGCGTCATACTCCATTCTTTAATGGCTATAGGCCGCAGTTTTATTTTCGCACTACTGATGTTACGGGTGTTGTAACCCTGTCAAAGGGTACCGAGATGGTTATGCCTGGAGATAATGTTGAATTTGAAGTTGTATTGATTACCTCAATAGCAATGGACAANGAGCTTCGTTTTGCAATACGAGAAGGTGGTCATACGGTTGGTGCAGGTGTNGTAACTGAGATTGTTGAGTAAGAAGTAGTATGGCTAATCAATCTATAAGAATNAGTTTAAGAGCATATGACCATATACTCCTTGATAAGTCTACGNATAAAATAGTGAAAACGGCAAAATCAACAGGTGCTATNATCTCTGGGCCAATTCCATTGCCTACAAAACGTTCTATTTATACTGTGTTGCGTTCTCCACATGTAGATAAAAAATCAAGAGAGCAATTTCAGACTAAGATTCACAAAAGGATGGTAGATATTATTAACTCTACTCCAAAAACCGTAGAGTCACTTATGAAGCTAGATCTTCCAGCTGGTGTTGATATTGAGATNAAGGTTTAATTGTTTATGAGAGGTTTAATAGGTAAGAAGATTGGTATGACTAGAGTGTTTGATTCTAATGGTCGTGCTATTCCTGTTACAGTTCTTGAGGCTGGTCCATGCCAGGTTACNCAGGTTAAATCGAATGANAAGGATGGATACGAATCTGTCCAAGTTGGCTTTCATGAGGCGAATATTAAACATGTCAATAAGCCTCGAGAGGGTCATTTTAATAAAAATTCTTTAACGCCAATGCGAATTCTAGCTGAATTTAATAAGGTTCCAAATTTTGAATATAAGCCTGGGCAGGTATTCAATGTTAGCTTGTTTAATGAGGGTGACTATGTTACGGTTAGCGGAAAATCTAAGGGTCATGGNTTTTCTGGGACAGTAAAAAAGTATTCGTTNAGTCAGCAAAGAAAGACCCACGGTCAAGGAGATACCCAGAGGCATGTTGGTTCTATTGGTGCTGCCTCGGACCCNTCTAGAGTGTTNCCAGGGAAAAAGATGCCGGGTAGATNTGGTAATAAGAAAGTAAGTGTAAAGTCACTTGAGGTTATAAAAATTGATGAGAATAATAATAAAATGTTAGTAAAGGGTAGTATTCCTGGTGCACCAAATGGCATCGTTATCATTACTATGTAGTTACTTATGAAAATTAATATACAGAGTATAAAAGGCGATGTTGTAGACAAAGTAAATGCAGATGAAAAGATTTTCAAAGTAGATTTGAATAGGTCTGTAATTAGGCAGGCAGTTTTAGCTGAAATGACAAATTTGCGTCAAGGAACCCATGCTTCAAAAAATAGATCTGCAGTAAGGGGTGGTGGTAAAAAACCATTTAAACAAAAGGGGCGTGGAGTAGCAAGGGCTGGTACAATTAGGTCTCCTCTTTGGAAAGGCGGTGGCGTTGTCTTTGGCCCTGANCCTCATAGCTATAAGCATAAGTTGCCAAAAAAAATGAAAAAGTTAGCTCGAAGGTCAGTTCTTTCAGAGAAGCTCTCCAAAGGTGAATTTATGGTTCTAGATAAAATTAATATTGATACGAAGAAAACATCAGAGTTTGTATCAATGTTAAAAGAATTAAAANTGGAAAATAAAAAGGTTACAATGTTAGTATCATCATTTCATGAAAATCTTATTCTTTCATCAAGAAACGTAAGAAATGTATTTATTGAGGATGTAAAAAATATTAGTGTCTATGATTTGTTAGATTCAGAAATAATAATTACTGATAAGCAAGGCTTAATAGATTTAATTGAGGTTTTAGCATAAAAAATGTATCAAAAATTATTAATTAAACCAGTNCTAACTGAAAAAATGGTTATCATGCAAGAGCGTGAGAACAAGTATGCTTTTATTGTTGAAAAAAGTGCTAATAAAGTTCAAATCAAAGATGCTATTGAAAAGAAGTTTGATGTTGTTGTTTCTAAGGTTGCAACGATGAATATTGATGGAAAATTAAAGCAAATGACTACAAAAAGTAATGGTAGGACGATAAGAACTCAAGGACGGAGATCTGGTTATAAAAAGACAATAATAACTTTACAAGATGGTTATTCTATTGATTTTNTCAATGGTGAGGTAGAGAGTTAAATTGGGAATACGTAACTTAAAACCAGTCACTCCTGGCAGTCGCTTTGCCTCAAGATCAGATTTTGCAGATCTTACAACTCATAAACCAGAAAAAAAATTAACTGTAGCNCTAAGAAAAAAAGGCGGGCGAAATAATACGGGNAGGATAACAGTGAGACATAGAGGCGGTGGTCATAAGCGTAGATATAGAATTATCGATTACAAAAGAAATAAATTTGGTGTCAATGGTAAGGTGGCTACTATTGAGTATGATCCAAATCGTTCTGCCTATATTTCTTTAATTCACTATGAAGATGGAGAGAAAAGATATATTCTGTCCCCATTGGGTATTAAGGTGGGTGACAGTATTTTATCTGGTGAGAAGGTGCCTTTAAAAACAGGAAATGCGCTCAAATTAATTAATATTCCTACAGGTTTATCTGTTCATAATATTGAGCTTAATCCTGGTAGGGGGGGGCAATTGGTTCGNTCTGCTGGAGGGTATGCACAGATTATGGCGCATGATGGTGGTCTTACAACATTGAAGCTTCCATCTGGTGAAATAAGAATGGTCTCAGACCAGTGCATGGCTACGATAGGACAGATTGGCAATAAGGCCTATGAACAAGTAGTGTCTGGCAAGGCTGGTCGTTCAAGATGGTTAGGTCGAAGACCAAGCGTTAGAGGNGTGGTGATGAACCCTGTTGACCATCCACATGGTGGAGGTGAGGGTAAAACCTCAGGNGGTCGTCATCCTGTAACTCCGTGGGGGAAGCCTACGAAGGGTTATAAAACGAGGAAAAAGAATAAAAAATCTAATTCAATGATAATAAAGAGACGTAAATAATAATGGCTAGATCATTAAAAAAAGGACCCTTTGTAGATAATAAACTTCTTATAAAGGTAGAAAAAATAAATGATGGTGGTAAAAAAACGGTTATAAAAACGTGGTCAAGAAGATCAATGATTATTCCAGAATTTGTAGGCCATACTTTTGCAGTTCACAATGGTAATAAGTTTATACCTGTTTTTGTTTCTGAAAATATGGTTGGCCATAAACTTGGAGAATTTTCACCAACCAGAATATTTAGAATGCATTCGGGCGATAGGAAATAATATAATGGAAGCCAAGGCCATATCAAGATATAATAAACAATCTGCAAGAAAAGTAAGAAAAACCTTAGATAAAGTACGTGGTTTTAAAGTTGGAGTTGCGATAGACTTTCTTCATTTTTCTCCAGAAAAAGCANCTGTCGTTATTGAAAAAACCATTAGGTCAGCTATCGCAAACTTAATGCAGATTGAGGGTAATAATGAGCTAGATCCTGATTCATTTGAGATAAAAGAAGCTTATGTAAATCAGGGACCAGTTTCGAAAAGATTTAGAGCTGGTTCAATGGGNAGGGCATCAAGGTTACGTAGGCCAACTAGCCATTTAACTATAGTTTTAACAGCGAAATAATATAAAGGATAAAAATTGGGACAAAAAACACATCCAGTAGGTTTTAGACTAAGTGTAAACAAAGGTTGGAACTCGATATGGTTTGCTGAAAAGAATAATTTTTCTGAACCTTTAAAAGAGGATGTNAATATTCGAAAATATATTTCCTATAGACTTCCAAATGCAGGAATATCTAAAGTGGAAATAAACAGGACTTCAAAGAAAGTATCANTTACTATTCACACAGCTAGGCCTGGTATAGTAATTGGCCGTGGTGGTGAAGAAGTAAATAAATTAAAAAAAGAACTAAGACAGTTAACTAATAAAAAAGATGCTCAGATTAATATTTCTGAAGTCAAGAGGCCTGAATTAAATGCTGCTTTAGTTGGCCTAAATATTTGCCAACAGCTGAAAAAGAAAATATCATATAGAAGAGTAATCAATAAAACTATGCAAGCTACGATGCGTATGGGAGCCAATGGGATTCGAATCAATATTGCTGGTAGGTTAGGTGGTGTGGAAATTGCTAGAAGTGAAAAATATTCAGATGGTAGTGTCCCATTGCACACGCTTAGAGCAGATATAGACTATGCTCTTAGTAAAGCGCAAACTGCCTATGGTATTATTGGTGTAAAAGTTTGGATTTGTAAACCTTGAATAATTAATAAGTTAATATGCTAGAACCTAAAAAGATAAAATATAGAAGGCATCATAGAGGAAATAGACGCGGTATGGCNACTAGAGGAANTAATGTTGCATTTGGAACTTATGGATTAAAAGCATTGGAAGCTGGATGGATTACAGCTAGGCAGATTGAAGCATCAAGAATTGTGATATCTAGAATTGTTCGAAAATTAGGTAAGATGTGGATTAGAATATTTCCTGATAAACCAGTCACAGCAAAGCCTGCAGAAACTAGGATGGGTAAAGGTAAGGGGGCTTTAGATTATTGGGTTGCTAGTGTAAAACCTGGTAGAATATTATTTGAAATAGAAGGCGTAGATAGAGCCATGGCTGAGGAGGCATTTAGAAATGCTGGTCATAAGTTACCGATAAAAACGAAGTTGGTAGAAAGGAGAGTGATTTAATGGCAGATAACGGCATAAATGAAACTCCTACATCTGAGCTTCTTATTCAACTTGAAGAGAATGAAGAAGCGTTGCAAAACTTAATATTTCAAAAAAGTATGCAACAGCTTGAAGATTTGTCGCAAATAAAAAAGGTAAAAAAGAAAATTTCTAGAATAAAAACAATTATTCATGAAAAAGAATTGAATATAGAAATGGAAAGTGATAATTAAATATGTCTAGGAATATAAGGCGACAAAATTTAGTTGGTAAGGTGGTATCANCAAAAATGGATAGTACTGTTAGTGTATTAGTAACTAGAGTTACATCCCATCCGGTTTACAAAAAAAGAGTAAAAAAATATAAGAAATATCTTTCACATGTTTCGACTGTCTCACCTAAAGAGGGTGATATTGTTAGAATCGTATCTACGAAGCCTATAAGCAAAAATAAAAGGTGGCAGGTAAGTGAAATAATACAAGAATCAAAAATATTAGGATAGGGTTTGATACAGCAAGAAACAAGATTAAAAGTAGCAGATAATACAGGCGCAAAAGAAGTTCTTTGTTTTAAGGTATTAGGTGGNTCTGGTAGAAAATATGCTAGTGTTGGGGATCAAATCGTTATTACTGTAAAAAAAGCTATCCCTGGTGGGATGGTTAATAAAGGAGAAGTACATCGGGCAGTAGTCGTTAGGACAAAAAAAGAATATGGTAGAATAGATGGAAGTTCTATTCGATTTGATGAGAATGCAGCGGTATTACTAGACAGCCAAGGAGAGCCTAGGGGCACTCGAATATTTGGACCAGTTGGCAGAGAGCTACGTGAATCAGGTTATATGCGTATACTATCATTAGCTCCGGAAGTTTTATAGTAATGTTCTTAAAAAAAGGTATGACTGTTAGAGTTGTGAGCGGTGCTCATAAGGGTATGGAAGGTAAGGTATTATTTGTTTCACCTAAAAGACAACGTATCATTATCGAAGGAGTAAATTTTATTAAAAAATCTACGAGGCCATCTCAAGATAATCCTAATGGAGGTATAGTTGAAAAAGAAGCTTCATTACATATCTCTAATGTTATGATTTTACAAGGGGGGAAAGTTTCTAGGGTAGGTTATAAAATTTTAGATGATGGTTCCAAAGTTAGAATATTTAAAAAAACAAATGAAGAGACAGAAGTCCAATAATGAGTAAGAAAACGCCAGATAATAAACCCGCTGTAAATAGTGAAGTTTCTTTTGTCTCTAATATGAAAAAGTCCTATGTGGAAGTTGTCGTTCCAAATATGATATCTCGATTTTCTTATGATAATGCTATGGAAGTACCGAAACTATTGTCCGTTTCCTTAAATATGGGTATTGGTGATGCAAAGACTAGCTCTAAAAGTCTAGAAAGTGCTATGGGAGAGTTAACTGCAATCTCGGGACAAAAACCAATCATAACTAAAGCTAAAGCAGATATATCAAATTTTAAGATTAGAAAAGGTTACCCCGTTGGATGTAAAGTAACGCTCCGTTCTACAAAAATGTATGAATTTTTTGAAAGATTAGTCTGTATTGCCTTGCCAAGAAGCAGAGACTTTCGAGGTCTTTCTTTTAAATCATTTGATGGTCGAGGAAACTATAATTTTGGTATTAAGGAACAAATTATCTTTGCGGAAATACATTATGATAACATTGATTCTGTTAGAGGTTTAAATGTAACAATAACTACTTCAGCGAATAGTGATGATGAGGCATATTGGTTACTAAAAGAGATGGGTCTTCCTTTAATAGAAAAACCTAAAAAAGAAAAAATGGATGAGGCTGCATAATGGCAAAAAAATCAAAAATTGTTCGTGAGAAAAAATTATTAAGGAATGTTCAAAAATATGCTCAGAAAAGAGCAGAATTAAAGTCAATCATTAGCAATCTAAATACTTCAATTGAAGAAAGAGAGGCTGCGGTAAATAAACTAGATAAACTCCCCAAATCTTCTAGTGCTATAAGGATTAGAAACAGGTGCTTTATTACAGGTAGACCTCGCGGAGTTATAAGTCGCTTTATGTTATCTAGGTTATCGTTTAGGGAAATGGCTTTAAATGGTGAAATTCCAGGTATAACAAAAGCAAGTTGGTAAGGAAAATTTTTATGTCTATGACTGATCCTATAGCAGATTTTTTAACTAGAATACGTAATGCATATAGCACAAATAAAAGGTGGGTTGATGTTCCTTCATCAAATATGAAAAAGCGTATAGCATATATTCTTAAAGAAGAAAAGTATATTAAAGATTTTTTCTTTATCAAAGATGGTAATTTTGTTACTATTCGAATATTTTTAAAATATGATTTAAACGGGAACTCAGTAATAGAAAAAATTGTGCGTTCTAGTCGTCCTGGTCAGCGTATTTACGTTGGCAACAACAAAATACCTCGTGTGCTTGATGGCCTTGGAATTTCTATACTATCAACATCTAAAGGTGTAGTCAGCAACAAAACTGCTACTAAACTTGGAGTGGGTGGTGAAATATTGTGTGAGGTATTTTGATTATGTCTAGAATCGGAAAAAATCCAATAACTATACCTGATGGGGTTAAGATTGAATTAACGGGGAATTTGATTAATGTTTCTGGACAAAAAGGCTCGCAATCTTGGTCAGTGCATCCAAATATTAAAACTTTAATCAAAGATGATAATATTCTTTTTCAAAGAGATGATAATAGTGCATTGAATAGGTCACTTCATGGAACTACTAGGCAGATTGTAAATAATATGGTCATTGGTGTATCTGCTGGTTTTAAAAAAGAATTAGAAATAGTAGGTGTTGGTTATCAGGCAAATATGGACGGAAATAAATTAAAATTACAAATAGGATATTCTCATGATATATACTTCGATTTGCCAGAGGGTATAAAAGCTACAGCAGAGCGTACTACTATAACTATCGAAGGGATTGATAAACAACTTGTTGGGTCCGTTTCATCAAAGATAAGGTCTTTTCGTAGTCCTGAGCCTTATAAAGGAAAAGGTATAAGATATAAAGGTGANTATATCAAGATTAAACAAGGAAAAACTGTAGGCGAATAATAATGGGAATATTTAATAATAATTTAAGGCGTAAGAGACGAAGAAGAAATAGAAGTAAGGCCACTTCTAGGTTTCATGCAGAATATCCTAGATTAGTTGTATACAGAAGTAATAAACATTTTGAATCGCAAATAATTAACGATTTTGAAGGACAAACCCTTGCTTCATGCTCATCCAAGGATAAAGGCCTAAAGAAAAAACTAAAAGATTCTCAAAATAAAACTGATTTATCAGTAATAGTTGGTAATAATCTTGCAAAGATGGCAAAGAAAAAAAAGATAACNAAAGTAGTATTTGATAGAAATGGGTATCCTTTTCATGGTCGGGTTAAAGCGTTTGCAGATGCTGCTCGTGAAGCAGGATTAGAATTTTAAAGGAGCATAAATTGTCAATAATCAATCCATCAGAATTAGACTTACTAGAAGAATCCGTAATTAAAATAAATAGGACTGCGAAAGTGACCTCTAGAGGAAAAAGATTTAGATTTTCTGCATTGGTTGCAGTTGGAGATGGGAAAGGTCATATTGGAATCGGTCTTGGTAAGGCGAATGAAGTGATAATGTGCATCCAAAAAGGTAAAGATATTGCTAAAAGAAGTATGTATAAAATTCCTGTAATAAATGGTACTATTCCACACAAAATTATAGGAAAGCAAGGAGCGAGNAAGGTAATGTTAAAACCGGCATCTCCAGGTACAGGAATTATAGCAGGCGGGCCAGTTAGGGCAGTGATGGAGCAGGTTGGAGTTCATAATATTCTTACAAAACGCTATGGATCTAAAAATGCAATGAATTTAGTATATGCGACATTAAACGGGTTATTAAATCTTAAAGATGCTGTAACGATTGCTAATAAAAGAGAAATCACTATCAAAGAAGTTTTTAATTAATAATAATATGTTAAAAATTACTCAAATAAAAAGTGCTATTGGCTATAAGCCAAAAGCAAAGCGTACATTATTCGCATTGGGTCTAAAAAAGATGAATCATTACGTAGAGAAAACTGATACTCCACAAATAAGAGGGATGATTAAAAAAATTGATTATCTTATTAANGTCGAAGAGGTATAGTCCGTGAAGCTGGATTCATTAAAACCATCTAAAGGTTCAATAAAGAATAAAAAAAGGATAGGTCGTGGTCATGGATCCGGCCTAGGAAAAACTTCTGGAAGAGGTCATAAAGGCGCTGGACAAAGATCNGGGAATAAAAGAAGAGCTTGGTTTGAAGGTGGGCAGATGCCCCTAGCGCGTAGACTTCCTCGTAGAGGCTTTACTAATATATTTAAAGAAGAAATTCAAATTGTAAATATATCAGATTTGATTAGAATTGAGAAAAATTCTGAAATAGATCCAGTTGTATTACAAGAAAATGGTCTGATTAGATCCTCTTTAAAACCCGTAAAAATATTAGGAGAAGGTGATATTGATAAAAAACTCAATGTCACAGCATCCTCATTCAGTGAATCGGCAAAAAATAAAATTGAAAAAGCTGGTGGNACAGCAACCATATTATGATAGATAAGGTAAGAACAATTTTTAGTATCCCTGAGTTAAGGGCTAAGATAATCTATACACTATCTATTTTAATTGTTGTAAGAGTTGGCGCACATATTCCAATACCCGGTGTAGATGCTAATGCTTTAGCTGTCGCGTTTGAAAGGTTACAAGATACTTTATTTGGTCTCTTTAATATGTTTGTTGGAGGTGCCTTTGAAAAAGCATCTTTATTCTCTCTTGGTATAATGCCTTATATCTCAGCCTCTATTATTATTCAGCTGATGGGTTCAGTGTTACCATATTTTCAAAGACTGCAAAAAGAGGGTGAAGCTGGTAGAAAAAAGATTACACAGATTACTAGATATGGNACCGTTTTAATAGCTACGATGCAATCATATGGGGTTACAGTTTTTCTTGAAAAAGAACTCCAGGTTGTAGTAAATCCAGGAGCNCTCTTTGTTTTTACTGCTATAATTAGTATGGTTACTGGAACTATCCTGCTTATGTGGATGGGAGAACGAGTAACTGAAAGAGGTATTGGTAATGGAATTTCTCTGATTATTATGGTTGGTATTATTTCTAGGNTACCATTTGTCATTGGTAATGAAATACGAGCAGTAATTGCTGGGGAAAAGATTTTTATTTCTGAGTTAGTATTAATGGGAATTATGTTTTTGGTTATCTGTTTTGTTGTTCTGCTGACGCAAGGCACAAGAAAAATACCCGTTCAATATGCCAAAAGAGTTGTAGGNAGGAAGGTTTATGGCGGGCAGAATACTCATATCCCTCTAAGGGTAAATACGGCTGGAGTTATGCCGATCATTTTTGCTCAATCAATTATGTTTATTCCAAGTACAGTGTCAACTTTTTTTACTGATAGTGATTTTTCAACAAGTATTATGCGTTGGTTTTCATTTGAGCATCCAGTTTATTGGATATTTTTTGGGCTGATGATAATATTTTTTACATATTTTTATACTGCAATAGCTTTTGATCCTATTCAAGTCTCCTCACAAATGAAGCAACAAGGCGGATTTATTCCAGGGGTTAGGCCAGGTAAAAAAACCTCAGAATTTATAGATAACATATTATCTAAGGTTACACTTCCTGGCTCTGTGGCTTTGGCTATGGTTGCGATATTCCCCTATATACTAATGCAGACAATGGATGTTGAATATGATCTAGCTTCATTTTTTGGTGGCACTAGTCTTCTGATCATAGTCGGGGTAGCATTAGATACACTACAGCAACTGGAATCACACTTAATGATGAGACACTATGATGGATTTTTAACAAAAGGAAAAATTCGTGGTAGGAGAAGAATGTAATGGTATATACTAGGTCAGAGCGTGAGATTAATATGATAAGTAAAAGTTGCCAAATTGTAGCAGATACTATTGAAATGTTATCAGANTACGTTATTGCTGGGGTATCATTAATTGATTTGGATAATAAAGCAGAAGAATACATTGTCTCTTGTGGGGCTAGNCCAGCATTTAAAGGATATATGGGATTCCCCTCTACTTTATGTGTATCTATTGATGATGCTGTTGTTCATGGCATTCCTCATGATGGATATTTGAGAGAAGGGCAAATTGTAGGTATAGACTGTGGTGCTGAGTTAAATGGATATTATGGTGATCATGCTAGGACATTTGCAGTTGGTGATATCACTGATGAAAAAAATAAGCTTATGCAGATTACTAAAGAATCATTGTATAAAGGTATCGAGCAAGCCAAGCCGGGAAATTTTGTAGGTGATATAGGCCATGCTGTNCAATCTCATGCGGAATCTTATGGGTACTCTGTTGTTAGAGAATTAGTTGGTCATGGTATAGGTGAAAAATTGCATGAAGAACCACAGGTNCCTAATTATGGAAATCCTAATCAGGGTTACAAGCTTCATGCNGGGATGTGTATTGCAATTGAGCCAATGATTAATCTTGGTTCAAAAGAAGTATATACTGCAAAAGACGGCTGGACGATTTTTACAATGGATGGGCAAGTATCAGCACATTTTGAGCATACCATAGCAATAAAAGAAGATGGTCCACATATATTAAGTGAGGTTCGCGGAAATGGCTAAAGAAAAAGCAATTACTATTGATGGCGTTATAAAAGAAACTTTACCAAATGCTATGTTTCGGGTAAATGTTGAAATAGGTGGTGATAATCATACAGTTTTAGCTCATGTGAGTGGTAAAATGAGGATGCATTTTATAAAAATTCTTCCTGGTGATGTTGTAACTCTTGAGATGAGTCCTTATGATTTATCTAGAGCGAGGATTGTNTACAGAAAGAAGTAGATATGAAAGTAAGAGCATCAGTAAAAAAAATGTGTGCGAAATGTAAAATCATTAGGCGTAAAGGAAAAGTAATGGTTATATGTGAGACTCCGAAACATAANCAAAGGCAAGGGTAAGAAATAATGGCACGAATTGTAGGTGTAGACATTCCAAGAAATAAAAAAATTGCATATTCTCTTTGCTATATACATGGTATTGGTTTATCTACAGCAGTTATGATCTGCAATAAAGCAAAAATAGATATTGAAAAAAGAGTACAAGACCTTACAGAAAAACAAGTTGTCTCCATTAGAGAAACTATCAGTGCTTTAGGTATTAATGTAGAAGGTGAATTACGTTCTTTTAATGCCATGAATATTAAAAGATTAAAAGATGTTGGAACATATAGAGGTTTAAGACATAGAAGGGGATTGCCCGCTAATGGACAACGTACAAAAACAAATGCACGTACGCGCAAAGGGAAAAAGCGTACCATTGGTCTTGGTAAGAAAGCTGCTATATAAAAATAATAAGTGAGGAAAAATTTTGGCTGAAAAGAAACAGAAGAAAAAGAAGAAAGTGGTCGACGCTAATGCGGTCGCTCATATTAAATCCACATTCAATAATACTCATGTCACAATCNCGGATAAGCTTGGCAATGTTTTAGTTTGGCAAAAAGCTGGGTCTNCAGGTTTTAAAGGGTCTCGAAAGAGTACTGCTTATGCGGCAACATTGACTGCTCAAAAGGTTGCTGAGTCTGCCCTTGCAATGGGTATAGTTAGTATTTCAGTNGAGGTGAAAGGTCCAGGAGCAGGAAGAGAATCTGCGATTAGAGCTTTAGCAGTCTCAGGATTACAAATAACATCAATAAAGGACGTTACTCCATTGCCACATAATGGATGCCGTCCACCAAAAAGAAGGCGCGTCTAAAAAAACANGCGGATATCTAATATGGCAAAAGNAAGACAATCAAGAGGTAAATTAGTAAGAAAATTNGGTGAAAATATATTTGGNAACCCTAAATATGATAGATTGTTAAATCGNAAACCATATGGCCCTGGTCAGCATGCCCAGTCTCGTAGNCCGAAGGTTTCTAATTATGGGACTCAATTAAAAGAAAAACAAAAAATTAAATTCATGTNTGGGCTTTTAGAAAAGCAATTTAGAATCACATTTAAAAAAGCGGAAAAACTTAAGGGTGAAACCGGAACAAATATGTTACAATTACTAGAAAGTAGATTAGATAATGTTGTTTATAGATTAGGTTTCGCTCCGACTAGGCCAGCAGCGAGGCAATTGGTAAACCATAAACATTTTTTGGTAAATGGTAGATTAGTAAATATTCCATCATTTNTAGTTAAACCTGGAGATGAAATCTCTGTACGTGATAAAAGTAAAAAGATGGATATTATTCTAAATTCTATACGAACNATTAAAGGTGATATTGATTTACCTTGGCTTGATCTTGATAAAGGAAAAATGCTAGGTGTCTTTAATAGCATTCCTGAAAGAGATCAAATGAATCTAACAATTAACGAGCAGTTAGTTGTAGAACTGTACTCTAAATAATTTTACAATAAAAAAGGATAAATTATTAATGGATAAGTCATTTAAACTAAAAGTTAAAACTGATAAAAAATCATTAACAAAAACTGATGGTAAATTTATAATCCAGCCTTTAGATAGAGGNTATGGGATAACATTGGGTAACGCAATGCGGAGGGTATTATTGACTAGTATTCCTGGAGCAGCGGTTACCCATGTTAAGATCGAAGGTGTAGAGCATGAATTTTCCTCTGTGAAAGGAGTGAAAAATGATGTCGCTGATATTATAATGAATCTAAAAAAAATAAGATTTCATNTAATGGATAACAATCCAGATAAAATAAATCTTTCATTTAAAGGNAAGTCTGTTGTTACTGCTCAAGATATTCAGAATGCTAGTGACCAGTTTGAGATATTAAATCCTGAGCAATACATAACTGAGGTTAATTCAAGCGGTAAATTAGTGATGGAGCTTAGAATAGGCATTGGTAAGGGGTATGTCCCATCTGAGGAAAATGAATTACCTAATCTAACACTTGGCACTCTTTCTATAGATAGTATTTTTAATCCAGTTACTAAAGTTAGTTATAGTGTTAAGCCTGTCCCTGGTGCAAAAGAGCCTATTGAAATATTAACTATGGAAGTTCAAACTGATGGTTCGATTAATCCTGAAGATGCAATTAGCTATTCTGCAACATATATTAGAGAGCATTTAAAGTTTGTAGAGGCTATTGCTAATCCTGAAATTCTTGAGATTTCTAAAGGNGTATCTGATGAAACACTCGCGCTCAGAAATTTATTGAATCAAGCAATAGATGAGATGGAACTATCNGTTAGAAGTTTTAATTGCTTACAAGCGGCTGGGATTAAATATATCCATGAGTTAGTTAGTAAAGAAGAAAATCAGATGCTAAAGTATAAAAATTTTGGTAGAAAATCTTTAACAGAACTGGTTGATAAATTAANTTCAATGGGGCTCCATTTTGGTATGGATACACGGAAAATTATGGCTGAAGAGGGGTAGATAAATGCGACACAAGAAAAAAGGTCGTAAGTTAGGNAGAAAGGTTGGTAATCGTAGAGCACTGCTCATGAACTTAGCATCTCAAATGATTACTCATAAGAGGATAAAAACTACTGATTCAAAAGCTAAAGAGCTCAGAACATATATAGAACCCTTAATTACATTGGCAAAAAAAGATGACCTGCATTCTAGAAGAATGATCATTAGAAAATTACCAAAAAAAGATATTGTTAAAACTTTATNTGATGAAATTGCTCCATTATATGTTGATAGACCAGGCGGTTATACAAGAATAGTTAAANTAGGTTATCGAGATAATGATAGGGCTCCCGTATCCATTATCGAATTTGTAGATATGGTTGATGTTTCTACTTCTGAAGAAAAAGAGACTNATGCTTCCTAAAAAATAAATTTTAAGCCCAGCCTAATAATAACTATTNTGGTGATCTTAAAGTTTATATCTATATTTTTCTTANCCAGTATTATATACTCTAACCCNGATGCTAATGTAAAAGCCTTGTGGATAGTCAGAGATCATATGACTAATCCTTATTTGATAGATGANGCTCTGAGTTTTGCTGAAAATAATGGTTTTAATCATATATTTGCTCAGGTTAGAGGACGAGGNGATTCCTTTTATAATTCTGAATTTGTTCCTAAATCTATTTTAGTTGATCCTAATTTTGATCCTCTCAATTATTTAATTAATAAATGCAAAAGTAAAAAGATAAAAGTTCATGCATGGATTAATGTATATTATTTGTGGTCCTCAAAGAAACACCCGCCTCAAAATGATCATTTATTTTTTCAAAGACCAGAGTGGTTAGATCAGGAAAAAGGTGATAAATATATATTGAATAGATCATATTTAAATAAGGATAAAGATATACTTATCGATGGAGAGGGGTTCTTTTTAGCCCCTACAAATCCTGATGTAAATGATTATCTGATCAATGTTATATCTGAATTATCTAGGAATTATCATATTGATGGTATTCATTATGATTATATAAGGTATCATAGTTTAGATTATGGATATAATGAGGCCGGCTTTTCTTTTTTTTCGGAAATGAATGATTATGACGATAATTATTTAAAAGATAATTTTAATAGAATATTTTCTGATTTTAAAAGGAATGCAATAACAGAGTTTGTAAAAATTGCAAATACTCAGATAAAAATTAACTTACCTAATTGTATTATTTCTGCAGCCGTAAAGCCAAATATTTATAATGCAAAATTAAATTATTTCCAAGAATGGGATTTATGGCTTTCTGCAGGGTATGTTGATTGGGCAGTGCCGATGAATTATGTTACAGACAACAATGATTTCGTTCAGAATATGTATATGATNAAAGACAATCTTCCAAAAAAATATCATGATAAAATTATTGTTGGAATTTCTACATATAATCAGTCTCCNAGATCTGTAGGNAAAAAAATTAATAAATTAAAAAGAATGAGATTTAATAATATTTCTATTTTTTCATATAATACGATGGTTGAAAAACCTAATTACTGGAGAAGATTAAGAAAATATTTTTATTAAATTCTATTTTNGTAAATGCATAGAAAAGTAACACCTCCGACTGGCAACCACTTAAACTGCAATAATTGGCAGATTGAAGCTGCATATCGTATGATACAGCATAACCTAGATCAAAATGTAGCTGAGAACCCTGATGAGCTAATTGTATACGGTGGAAAAGGTAAGGCTGCGAGAAATTGGGAGTGTTTTGAATCAATATTGAATACACTGCAAAGATTAAAGCCTGATGAAACATTAATAATTCAATCTGGAAAACCTGTTGGTGTTTTAAAAACGCATACCTACTCTCCTAGAGTGTTAATAGCAAACTCTAATCTTGTTCCTAACTGGGCAAATTGGGAGCACTTTAATGATCTTGATGCAAAAGGATTGATGATGTATGGCCAAATGACAGCTGGAAGTTGGATCTATATTGGTACCCAAGGCATTCTCCAAGGTACGTATGAAACTTTTATTTCAGCAGCTAAGATACATTGGGGTATGGATAATCTTAATGGCAAACTGATACTAACGGCGGGTCTCGGAGGTATGGGTGGTGCCCAACCATTAGCAGTGACTATGGCTGGAGGTGTAGCAATATGTGTTGAAATAGATCATAATAGAATAAAACGTAGGATTGACACTAACTATTTAGATAGATCGACTGAAGATATAAACGAGGCTATTTTATGGGCTAAGAAAGCGATAAAAGATAGAACACCACTTAGTATTGGTTTATTGGGTAATGCAGCAGATATAATACCAGAATTTTCCGAGAATAACATTATACCCGATATGGTTACAGACCAAACATCTGCACACGATGAGTTAGATGGTTATATTCCAAATAATATTTCTTTAAAAGATGCAATATTATTAAGGACTAATGACCCGATTAAATATAAAAAAGAGAGTGTTAGATCTATGGGTGAACATGTGCAGGGAATGCTGGATTTGCAAGGAAAAGGGTCTATTGCTTTTGATTATGGGAATAATATAAGGGCTCAGGCTAAAAATGCAGGTATTAATAATGCATTTAACATACCAGGTTTCGTTCCAGAATATATTAGGCCTCTTTTTTGCGAAGGAAAAGGACCTTTNAGATGGGTAGCATTATCTGGCGATGAGGAAGATATATATAAAACAGATGAGCTTGTATTAAAATTATTTTCAAAAGATAAAGCATTATGTCATTGGATAAATATGGCCAATAAAAAAGTGTCGTTCCAAGGGCTTCCATCAAGGATATGCTGGCTAGGCTACAAAGATAGGGTAAAATTCGGTTTAGNATTAAATGATATGGTCGCCTCTGGACACTTGTCAGCACCAATCGTTATNGGAAGAGATCACTTAGATTGTGGGTCTGTTGCCTCTCCAAACAGAGAGACAGAAGCGATGAANGATGGCTCAGATGCAGTGGCTGACTGGCCTCTGTTAAATGCTCTCATTANTACTGCCAGTGGCGCATCTTGGGTTTCGATACACCAAGGAGGTGGCGTTGGCATGGGTTATTCTATCCATGCCGGGCAGGTAATCGTTGCAGATGGAACCCCTGATATGGCGNAACGCATAACGCGAGTATTATCTAATGATCCGGGGATAGGAGTTATAAGACATGCTGATGCGGGATATAATGNTGCTATTAATAATGCTGATAGATGGGATATAGATATACCTATGAGTAAAGATCGCTAAATATGAAAGCAGTAAAATTAATTAATATTGGTAATCTGGTTACATATAGCTCTGGAGATAATTCTATGGTTTCTTTAGAGAANATGGAAATTGTTATTTCTGATGGTAAAATAGTTGACATAGGAAGAAAGCTAGGTGATGCTGATGAGGAATTTGATTGCGAGAATAAATTAGTCACTCCAGGATTTGTAGACTGCCATACGCACCCTGTTTTTCTTGATGAAAGAGAAATTGAGTTTGATATGAGAACAAAGGGATATACCTATGAAGAAATTGCTAATAAAGGCGGTGGTATTAATAATAGTGTAAATGGGGTGCGTGGTTCATCTGAAATCGAACTAATTAATAGAGTTACAGCAAGGATGAATAATTTTCTAAAATTAGGTACAACCACAATAGAAGCAAAAAGTGGATATGGCTTAGATTTAGATTCAGAGCTAAAATCACTTAGAGTATTACATGAAGTAAATATTGATCATGATATAGATATAATTCCTACATTCATGGGGGCTCATGCAGTGCCAATAGAATATAAAAATGATACAGANTCTTATGTGAATCTATTATGTGATATTATAATACCCGAAGTCGCAGANCAAGGAATTGCAGTTTTTAATGATGTATTTTGCGAGGAGGGATATTTTACTCTTGATCAATCAGAGCGTATCTTAATTAAAGGGTTAGAGTATGGTTTGCTACCCAGAATCCACGCAGATGAATTCAATAATCTGGGAGCATCAAAACTAGCTAGTAGTTTAAANTTTGTCTCTGCCGATCACTTAATGAATATAGATGATAGCGATATAAAAAGTATGGCTCAATCAAAAACAAAAGCTGTTCTGTTACCAGGCACAACATTTTTTTTAGGGCATTCAAATTTTGCTCCATATCATAAAATAAAAGAGGCGGGTATAGAGGTTGCTATTGCCACCGATTATAACCCAGGTAGCTGTAATATTCAGTCTATGGTATTTATTATTACTGTTTCATCAATTTTTATGAAGATGGATATATTAGATGCAATCTATTCAAGTACCTATATTCCCGCAAAATTGCTAAACATTAGTGACAAATATGGCTCAATTGAGAATGGTAAGAACGCGGATATAGTCATTTGGGATATATACANCCCGATTCAGATACCTTACAAATTTTCTACAAATCCGATAAAATCAGTAATAAAATCCGGAAAATTTATATTTTAACCTTTTGTTANANTATATCTAAANATTAAAATTGNNNANNGTTTTAGGAAAAATATTTTGATAAACAANAGATCTATAGCGNTTATATGTTGCCTCTCANTATTNGCATTNAACTATACNTTNGCGAANTATGCATTTAAAAAGAAAATAAAGACNGTCTGTTCATCTTATAGAGTGTCTGTAGATGCTTCAGTTATGGATTTTGGGAATAACCTATTTTCTCTGACGCTCGAAAGTAATAGAAATAACTTTGAAATGGTTATGCTTGTTGGTTTTGCATCTGCTGGCCAGGCTGTATCTCATCAGAATAGCCTAGGCTTATCAAATGCTTATGTGCCTAAAGAAATCAGCGTAAGAGTAAATGTNCCAGCCTCTAAAGGNGAGACAATGGTTTTTGAAGCAACATGTTCTTCAGATATTGCGATAGAGCTTGCAGCTGGTACTTTAGATTCATCGGAGTTTATGCAAAAAATTGATTTAGTAACATCATAAGGAGGGAATATGCTTGGTCTTGGTTTAGAAGAAACATTATTACAATATCTTAGAGCTGTAGGATGGTCTATTACTGCNGCNGTAGGATTTGCGTTTGGCGTAGGAATAGCGCTAAAGGTTTTTGATTGGCTATCAACTGAAATTGATGAGTGGGAAGAAATAAAAAAGGGCAACATGGGTGTCGCTCTAATTTTTATTTCTCTTATTGTGATGGTTGGTTTGCTAGTATATAAAGTTATCTGATATATACAGATATATCAGATTAAACATAGTAAATAGAGTCTCTTTTGAGGCTCTATTTTTTTATATAATAGAAAATAATAATAAAAAAATAAATGGCCCTGATAGAGTGCAGTATAGATTTACTACATCATTATTTATTTTGTTTGAGCCCGTGAATAAGTAAAATGATTTTTTATATTTTTCTGTAATGATGAAACCATCTTCTGATATGTACCTAGCTTGAACTGTACTTCCAAGCATTGAATCGATTATGGATGACAAAAATCCAGAAATAACCACTAATAATAGTAGATTAAAACTGATATAAAAAAAATGACCTACTAATCCAATTACTAGTGACCCTAAAATAGACCCGATAGTACCAATTAGAGTAATACCGCCTGATGTCCCGGGTGCTATCTCGCGCCTAGAGATAATATCTATTGGGGTTTTATTTGAGATTATTCCTAATTCTGTTCCCCAAGTATCTGAGTTAGCAGCTGCAACTGATGCTAAAAAACAAGGATACATTAGATCGTGGTAATAAAAATAATTTATTATGCAAATAAATAGTGCTACTCCACCATTAGCATAAACCTGAGAAATATTTCTATTACTTTTTTTTATTTCAAACTTATCTTTCTTGAAATGAGATAAAATAGAAGAGATAATGAAAAAAACTACTAAGGGGTATATATAGCTACTACCTCCAAATCCATATAATAGTATGGCCATTATCACCGCACCTATAAATCCACTAATAGATAAATACTTTCTTTTATATGAAATAAATAGGATAAGAAAAATTAATGCTACAAAAAGAAAATAATCTATTATTAAACCATTTTTATTTATTTGATTGAATAATTCGATGAAAAGAAAAGCTATAATGGGGATAGTGAGATTGTCAGATCCCTTATAGCTTATAGCTTCTGCCATTGTCACTGCTAAACCGATAGATATTGCTGCAACTATCTGAAAATCTAAATCCCAATCCTGGAAAAAATATTTAGATAGTATAAATATAATTATCATAGAGCATATAAACATAGCTACTGAGCCCTGTACAGTCTTTTTATCAGTTAATATAGTATAAGAAACAGGCCTATTTATATTTTCCCCAACAATAGCTGCAATTGGATCAGCTATTGCCAAGAGCATTAATGATATTGTAATATGAATCGGATAATCCCAAAATGGAATAGCGATCAATAAGAATGAAAGTGGAAAGAATATGGTGCCATAAGAGACCCTTCCGATAGAGTGAAAACTATTGAGCATTTTATTTTTATAACTAATTAGATTAATGAGAAAAAAAATCAACGCAAGTAGAGCTGGTTGTAAGCTAGTAGTGAAAATATGAGGTGTTAACGATACTGCTATGCCAACAGTTATATGAATTATTATCCTATTCGCATGGGTCGACCAGATTTTTTTTCTTAATGAGAGCTCGCTTAATGATATCAATATAATTATTGAGATAAAAAATAGTAGAAATAGATACCACTCATTTGTAACCAGATCTATAAAAATATTATTCATCATATTTACAAATTATTTGATTTCATATCCATACTGCAAGGTTATTACTTTTATTATATAAATTATTATATGAAAGTTGCAGTAAATAATTTTGTTAGAAGGCAAACTAAAAAATCAGGGAAAACCTATTCTGAAGAGTTATCTTTTGAGTTTTTCGCGAAACATGCTGAAGATAAATTGAATAGGAATGAGTTTGAAGATGGGTACAGAGATGGGGTTCGGATTGTAAAGCTTGACCATGATCATGTTGAGAAGGTATTCTGTCCATATGTAAAGATAACGGAAGAAACCAGATTAATTGCAAAACATGTGAATAGAAGGCCCGAAGAAGAACCATATATACAAGTACGCGCATTAAACGGAACTCCGTTGAAAACTGGCTCTGTCAGTCTAATCTTATATCGTCATGATGTGCTGGTTGAGAATAATGAGGACACTACAGATTCAGATTGGGAATTAATTAGTATCAATGCCCTGCCTAAGGGTGAGGAGGTCATGCCAATAGGACCAGTCACTATGATGAGAAACCAACTAAATCTGGTAGGTGGAACAGAAGCTGTTTACTCCTCTAAAGAATGGGCAAAGTCAATCAGATTTTGGCAGAAGTATGCAGCGATCGAACCATCAAATACATAAAAAACAAATAATATTTATATTTTCCTTAATTCTTGTAATTAATTATTCTGTTATTTAACTTGATAAGTGTCGTATTAATTGATGCAAATAAGTTAAAAGCGGAGTCCAAACACCGAGGTAAATGCTTCGATTTGGAATAGGAATATATAAAAAGTGTTAAAAAAGAAAATATCTAATGGTATTAAGGGCGTTTTACGCTCATTTTTTGTTACAAATAGAGTAGCGCTTATATTGTTAATAATTGCTAGTACTATTTGGGGGCAGACCTATGAAATATCAGGTACTATAAAAGACGACGCTGGTAAAAAGGTTCCAAATGCTCGGCTTACTCTGTATAATAAGAAACTTTTCTTACTTAAAACAGCACGCGGAAAAGGGAATGGAAAATTTAAGATTAAAAAAATTGC
>PAVC01000010.1 GCA_002713885.1 Fidelibacterota bacterium | reverse complement strand
TGATCGAGGCACCAGCCGACAAAGAATAATTGGAAGGGAACCTGCAGATAAAGTCTGAGCTTGAACCGCTCCAATAGTCTGCGCCGGTTGCAATCTTATGATATACCTTCTCAAGCCCAGTGTCAGTAGCATCAGTAAGATAGTAGTCCGACATATCAATATCATTAGCGGTCGGGTTTGTGATCTCAACATACTCACCATCAGACGGAGTAAGCACAATCTCACTAAAAACTATATGATCTGCCTGTCCAAAGGCAACCGTAGAGACTAAAAAAAGACCTCTAAAAAAGACGTATATAATTTCCTTTTTCAATATCAGTTATTTCAGCAGCATAATTTTCTGTGTCCGCATCTCACTCCCCTTAACAAGGTTAACAAAATACATTCCAGAAGCAAATTCTGACGCGTTCCACTCTATCACATGCAGACCAGATTGATAGAAATCTTTGATCATGGTATCAATCAGTTTTCCGCTAATATCATATACTTCTAGTCGAATCTCAGATGGAGCATCAATAGTAAAAGAAATTTTAGTAGATGGNTTGAATGGATTTGGATAGGCTGAAATTAGATCAAACCTATCTGCAACCATGATATCANCATCCACNGCNACTACGGTTGTAATATCACTCTGGTATCCAACNAGNAGCTGGTACTGGTCATTATACTGACTTCCGANGCCAANAAANTGACCGNGATATCCAACAGCAAAACTAGACACATCAATACCTGTTGAGTTCCAAATAACAACATTAGTNTCTCCATCAATTTCAAGATTNGTCATATTGCTAATCAATGGCAAATCAGTGACAGTTCCAATAAANNAAATAAGTGTTCCTTCATAGTCAGAAGAATTTGCACCTGAAGGAGTAACCATGATTGGATCAGGAGGAAAATTCAGACTTGACAATTCTCTATATTCAAAATCTACTAACTCAAAAGTTGTTTCTTCATAATGCGTATATCCTACAACCTCTAATTCATCACCTCTTTCAATATCTGATAAAGATTCAAAACTAAAGAGACTTAAACCACGGCCTGAAGCATCTTGTATGTAGGCTTTGGTCCATGTAGAATGNAGCAAACCAGATCCAATAGTAACAACACCTTTTACAGTAACAACTTCATCAATACTCTGATTTGAATAAAGATCAGAAATCAAACTTGGTGTCGAGCTAGCAATCATTCGTTCTTCAATAACCGACTGCCCTTCAACGCCTTCGCTGTTGGTCGCATGTACCCTCATCTGCAAAACAATGTTTCCTAGTTGCGCTGGTATTGTTCCGGCCCATATTTCTCCACTCTCCAGATATAATTCCGATTCGTTAACCAGCTGCCCACTTGTACCATATTTTACTACAGCGCTAGAAACACTGCCTACAGGAGTAGTTATCGATGCAGTAAATTCAATCTCTGTCGCATCTGTAATAAAAACCGGAGCAATAGAATTGAAAGCTACTACAGGTGCGTTTAAAGCTTGCGAATGAGATCCTAAATAGGCCCAAGTTTCGTTATCATAAACAATCCACTCTGAACTGCTAGCATCTGTCCCAGCCGAAGATGCCCAATCAGTATTCCCATGTTCTACTGAACTTTTCCGGACCANGGTATGATTTAAAGTTGCATTGTCAACCCCCGCGACAGGCCATCCGCCTGTACCGTTTTCAGGAGAGTTATCCTCCGTTGCTCTCTCACCAATAATATCAATGATCTCACCTGTTGCAGNATTAACTAATCCAAAGACATCATTACCATTACTTAAATACGTAAACNTAGCATCACCTTGTGCAAGAATCTGAGCGTCAGCACTAGGGTGAGCAATTACATACACCTCATCCGCTGCCAGGATCGTATTACTATCGAAACTAATGTTAGCCGGAAAATCCCATGAAGAGTTATCTGCACATCCATTTGAACAGCTAGAAACAGCATACTGGGCAAGGTCAACATCTGATCCNGTACCATTAAAAATTTCTAGATATTTATTATTTGATGTACCCTCTGCATACTCACTAAAAAAGATTGCATTAGACACACCCTNCGCAGTTTTAACATAAATAGTTGCAGAGGCTGAGGAACCATCATTATCAGCGACCGTCAACGTAAATGAAAGACTATCAACCGTAGAAGGAGCAGTAAAACTGACAGTCGCTTGACTGGTAGAACTTAGAGCTACGGTTTCTCCCGCAGTCTGAGTCCAGCTATAAGACTCAATCGTTCCATCAGGATCAACACTTGATGAGCCATCCATTGTAACCAAACTACCAATTTCTACCGTTTGACTTGGACCAGCATTTGCTACTGGATCAATATTCTCACCACCAGTGCCATACGTATGAAAACCTAAATAGTCCCATGTTTCGTTATCATGAACGATCCACTCAGAACTTGCGGCGTCTGCTCCAGATGAAGCATCCCAGTCAGTATTCCCTGTTGTCACGGTTGGCTTTCTAACTAATGTATGATCTACAGTTGCATTTGTAACGCCTGCCACATCCCAGCCTACGCCTGGATCACCGTTCCAGTCTCCAATACAATCTAGAACTGTATAATTACCTTCTGTACCTTGTACCAGACAGTACCCATCATTTCCATTACTAAGATATGTATGAGTCATATTAGCATGCGCAAGGATTGATGCGTCAGCGCTACCATGAGCAATTACAAAAATACCTCCAGGTGCAATCTCAGAACCTGCATCGAATTCATTCCAATATTCATACTGCCCTGGATTGTCTACCTCATTGGCTGCACTTGCAAACGCGTAGCCTGAGAGGTCTATAGTCTGATCAGTGGGATTATAAAACTCAAGATATTTATTATTTGAACTTCCCTCAGCATATTCACTAATAAAAGGTGTTATATCATCGACCTCAGGAACCTCTAAAGCCCCCTCATCGATCCACTGAGCAATCAGATCAATATCAGACTGAGATAATGAGCCAGTCGGAGGCATATCGCCATTAGCAGTCTCTGGCAGTGTTATTCGATTATAAAGCTCGCTATTAGCATGATCTCCGGCTGCTATTACCAAACCATTATTTCCTCCAAACATCGTCGTAGAATATGTGGTCAGATTTAAACCACTATTGTGACCATATAGATGACAACTTGTACANCTATTATTAAATATAGTCTGGANCTGGGTTTCATAGTCTACCTGNCCNTGANNNANAGATAAGGTTACAATAAATAAAATACTAGATATCATTTTTTTCATTTTATTCTCCATAAACTTGGATGTTAATTTGTTTTTCTATGATTCGACAAATACTTCTACACAGCCGATATTTTTATCAAGACAATTTTTTCGGTCTCTCTTACGAAATTCTTCTAGGCTTGAAAGTTCTTTTTTTGTTAAGAGCTCTAAGTGTTCTAAAAGCTTAATAGTGCCGATAGGCATTGCCCTACTGCTACCATCTAGCACTTTCAACGCTATACCTAAATTTTTTCCATCTCTGTTTTTAAGCGCAATACCTCTTACAGACTCTCCGCCACCTTTTGTTACACCATTGCCTTGTAATGCCTCAATGAATTTAGTATCAAAGTGGCCTTTTCCTGCTACATTATATGGGTAAGATACCATCGCGTTATAAGCCCGAACCAGCTCAGTGTATTTATCCGTAGCTAATAGCTGATATAATCGCGCAATTGTTTCCAGTGTAAAGAAAGCAGTCGGCGCTGAACAGCCGTCCGTTTCCATTGGAATATCTTCAATCCCTGTATACTCCTGCAGAAGATTATAAATAGATTTCTGTACAGGGTGGTCAGGACTGATATATCCTTCAGGTTTTCCAACAAGATGTTTTGCAAGTGATAACATCCCCGCATGCTTTCCACTGCAATTA
Source organism: Fidelibacterota bacterium (assembly GCA_002713885.1). Taxonomy (GTDB): domain Bacteria; phylum Fidelibacterota; class Marinisomatia; order Marinisomatales; family UBA1611; genus TMED80. Next base: position 25,299 of record PAVC01000010.1, on the reverse strand, counting down.
TTATGAAGNGGATTAGGGTCTTTGCCTNATCGAATTAGATCGTNNCTGGAAGTAATATTCGCTGGAGGGTGAACCCCGCACTCATAATTATCAACAGTATATCCAAGTTTGCTTANCATGCTTTTGGCGGTCTTGACATGAACACTTTCTCCTAAGTGGGATGCACACATAAGAGCAATCTCATCGTCGGCAAAGCCAGCAGCATCTACNGCTCCGGCTTTGATAGATGTGGCCGCCTGAAAAGGTTTNAAAGAGNATCTTATGCAGGTTAGATAGTTAGAGTCTCCCGCCGAATAAAGAACAGTGCCAGTATCATCTACAACCGTTGCAAAGATAACGTGTATGCTTTCTGTTAAATCTCCGCGGGTAACTCTGCAAAGGATTGGCATCAGNATCAGTATACCAGTTTAGACACAAATTCGAATCGGAAACCTTTTTCCTGCAATACAGGAATCTCTTTTGCGAGTACATTCAGAGTCTGAGGCTTAACATGTCCGATACCGATTGCGATACCTTTTTCTTCAGAAACATCAGCAAGCTCTAATAACTGAATCTTAATTTTTTCCTCATCTAACTCATTATCTAAAAAAATATCTCTCTTATTNGTGGGAACTCCGTACTTGCGCATTGTAGTCTCTGCTAAGGAATTATTCGTAGTTCTACTGTCAATGAAAAATTTCTTTTTCTCTTTTATCACCCCAGCAACTAGGGTCATAACACGAGAGTCTGCTGTTCCTCTTGAGCCCTGATGGTTATTTAATCCGACTGACTCCGGAAGATAATCAAATGCCTTATTGATCCGATTTTTTATTTCATCATCCTGAAAATACGACATCAAAACATATTCCTCTTCACCATATGTTTTGCCAATATTTTCCATAGGCAGGTGAACAATAATCTCATACCCAGAATCATACGCTTTTTTGGAGAATAATTGACTATAATCATGTCCAGGGATTATTGCATAGGTTAGTTTTCCAGGAAGCTGTAAAAATCCGTTTGAAACATGGTCATTACGATAACCAAAATCATCAATAATTAAACCTATAACACCTCTCATTGGTACCTTAGCAGTTTCAACTGGGCTTTGGCTACTTTTTTGCTCTTCTAATATATCCGGGGATATTGTTGTTATTTCGGTCTCAACAATGTCATTCTCTAAGTCTGTTAAATGATCTTGCTGTTTTTTTAATACAATTAGAAGCACTACAACAAAAAGCGTTAAAACATAAATCGCTAAGGTTTTATAGTCCTGCTGCATTAGGGCAACCGAAAGCTTATACTAAAATTTTGGGGAACACCAATATCCTGCGATCCAAAACGTATCGCATAGGTTACACCAAAACGACCATATACAAAACCAGACCCAATTGATAATGAGGTCGAATGCTTCGTAGTAGAAAAACCACCAAGTATCCTTATTTGCTTCCACTGAGCATAGTTCCCTATTTTTATTTTCCAGGCATCATTCAATGATGAAAACTCACTGGTTATATGAAACTTATTTTTGATATTATTTAATACTAAATCTTTAGAAACACCTGCCAGTATCCTAGTTGGTAACTTCGGTTTTTCTTGATAAAACTTGGAAGCAGTACCTATATTCAATAGAGACGCACCGATTCCCCAGCCATTATTAAAAACGTTTGAATATCCAAGGTCTATGGAAACGCCCGTGGAATGTTGATCATAAATAGTAAAATAAAGTGCACTAATGGTAGCCCCAATCTGACCAATAGAGGCCTTGTATGAAAGTCCAGACCCGATTGAAAATCCATAAGCGGCAAAGGTCGTGCTTGGATCATCTGATGGTCTATCATCTCTATACTCTAGATCAGTAACGCCTGCCTGTCTCAAAAAAATTTTATTATTATAGTTTCCGACTTTGTGAACATAGCTGACTCCAGACATTCTTATATCTCCATACCACTGACCAGAATTAAAATACAGTGATGGAGAAGACTGGGCAGCCTCTATAAGCGCAGGGTTTACACTGGCTGAGCCCCCAAAAGAAACATGACTACCCATAGCAAGATCATACGCGTTTTCAGGGAAGGTCAAAAACTGAGTGCCAATAGCAGACAAACCAGAACAATAAAAAGTAAGATAAATAATGAATATTCTAAAAGTTAAACCCATATGAAAACGTGTGTGCTAATTGTGAAGCCCAGTCCATTGAAAAAGTATAGTCTATACGTGAGTCATGGTCTTTGATTAGGTCATATTCAAGACCCCATCCAAATGCAATTCTTCCGTTTCCAAGTCCCCCACGAATATAGTATAAATCCAGGTAGGTATACTCAATACCTATTCTAGGTGATAGATTAACAAAAGTATCCTCTGATACTTCTTTCCCGACTCTATAGTTTGTGATAAGACCAGCGTCAGCGACTACACGTATGCTTTTGTATATAAACTTCGTTCCAAACCTATATATAGTAGGAAAGTATTCGCTGTAGATCCTTCCTTCAGCATAAAGATCTCCCGAGTCCCAGTTATACATTGAGTTTATGTCTTGTATCATTAAACCAAAAGTGGTTGATTTTCCTGATTTAATTAAAAAACCAATATCAAAACCAATACCACTCCCTTTGTAGGACTCATTTATCGGCAACTGATTCTGTAGAATTTTAATGTTTGCACCAAAAGAGAACCAAGGCAGTATCCTTTGTGCAAAAGATATCATCAAAGCATCTTCCCCTGTCTGCATCATTGTTGTTTTTTCACCAGCACTGTTTCTGCCTTGTATATCTGTAACGCCAGCACTGACCCAGGCGATACCCAAGCCAGCAGTCGGAGGCAAAGCCGTTGCAAAGCTAAGACCTGAGAGCCTTCTATCAAGAGACATACTTGAATAGGAAAGACCAACCTGTCTGTTTATCAAAAATGCTGCCCATGCCGGGTTATAGAAAGTAGCAAAACCATGGTCTTTTTCTGCGGTAAAAGCACCACCCATCGCAATCGAACGAGCAGTAATACCAAGCCTCAAAAAACTGCCAGAAAGGCCCCCATAATCTTGAGCAAATAAGACTGTAATAAATAATATGTGTGTGTATAAATATTTTCTCATTTTACTACGATTAATTTTGTCCAATTATCACCTGGAGACTGATTTCTTGAGCTAGAAAAATTGAGCCTAATAAAATAAACACCGTTCGCCACATGATTCCCAGTCAAATCACGACCGTCCCATTTGAGAGCTCCATAGTAAGAATTTAGATTATATATTTTTGAGTGCACTTTCTCCATAGCAAAATTAAAAATATCTAGCTTTACCTCTTTGTTTACAATGTTGCCAATATGAAAACGAACATACCCATCATTATCTAGCTGATTGTGAGATAATGGTGAAAAAGGATTTGGATAAGCATAAACCTCTTTCGGATCATGATCCGCCTGATATATTTCCCATGTACTGCCCTGAACGTCAGGAGATAAAGCTACTCCATCAGGAGTGCCAATCCAAAGCTTAGGAATTGTATCACGGTCATCAATTGAAACAGCATAAACGGTGTTCGTTAGTATCTGCCTTTGGTTGAGCATACTTTTTTCAATTGCAGGATCAAACCTGGCCCAGTTTTCACCATCTAGGCTTTTCCAAAGTCCCGATTTAGTTGCTACAAAAACCAATGAGTCTTTCGCATCAATATTATACACTCTCTCTCCGATAAGAGCTGTCTGCCAAGAAACGCCATCATCTCGTGAGTAGCTCAGACCTTGCATCTCTCCTGTTTCACCAGTGCTAACAGTTGCAGCCCATATGGTTGTTTGTCCTCTCCATACTTGCTTTGCAAGGCCAACAACAAAATTCCCTGAAAGCCCATTGTTGGGATACTTATAATGGTCCCACTCTATACAACTTAAAATCTCATATTCATTTGGGGATATTTGTGTTATTTCCTCGATTAATTTTCCTTTATTAATACCATTTGCTGTCCCAACCCAGACCCTTTCTCCATATGCTAATACAGAAAAAGCTTTATGGTTATGGTTGCCCCCGTCAGCAGGGTCACGAGGATTCAGATAATAATTTTTTAGTACCGGTATCTCATCACCAGTAATACGTGATGAGGTATCTATAAATGCACTATCTTGGCAGGTAGATAAAGCATTTTGCCAGTCCATAGGCATAGGTATGTTCTGTGGCTTTCTTAGACTAATAGATAAGTCATACCTTCGCAGCCCACCTGCCCAGCTTGCGACCCATAGATACTTACCCGAGATAGAGGCATCATAAGTAACATTTGCCTGAGGCACTGTGACCGGCAGCTGCCAGAAATAACCTTCTCCAAAAGGGACCTCTATATCTGCTTCACTATCTGTCGGCTGAGGTAGATACTGCCACTGGATAGCTTTTGTGGCTTTCGTGATCCCAAATATAATTGGCTCATAGTTGGTAAAACCTTTGTCATACGCCGAGGTATAACTTATTGAACCCGGCACAATTAAAAGCTGAATCTGACCAACACCAAACTCAGATACTGATTCCACAGTGAAGTATAAAACTCTTGAAGAATTACTATTTCTAATTTTTATTACTGTATTTGCCTGAATACTATCTAACATACTTATTCTGTCTGATTCATTTACGGGACTTAGTACCATAAAACTTCCTGTATATCCTGTGCCAGGCTGATACTCGCTGTCAAACCCGAAATAAGCGCCATTGGTAGTATCTGTGCCTAGACTGTCCCATAAAAAACTATATTCCATGACCGTTGTTGGCGGAGTATCATACCAGGAACCAGCATCTGATGCGATGGCCAATCCCAGCCCTATAGGAGTATCATTATCATCTCCAGCAAATGCCACAACCAGTGAATCATTTTTTGTAGCAATAGCAGAAACNCCACCATATGGAAGTGCATTCGTAACCGCACTTGGATTGCTCAAAACATCAACTATTGAATCAGTGGTTGACTGGTAAGTAAATGTAGAGTTTCCATCATGCATTGACAGTCCTCGGCCAGTGCCAAACCATGTTAGTGAGTCACCCATTAACCGAATCTCTGCGACTACATTACTGGCAAAACCATCATCGAAATAAGACACCTCACCATCACCGGCTGATTTTAGACTGAACCTTGTAGGCGAAGCGACCTGACCATAAATAATAGCCAGCGATGCTAAATGCAAAAAAATATTATTGAATAACAACTTCATGTGTAATCGGAAGGCTGTATTCATCCTCCTTATCCTGTGTAATAAACTCCCATCGAAATGTTCCTGTTTTTGTCTGATACTCCGGGTCAGTGTTTCCACTACCAAAAACTGGTATTTTAAAACTATAGGTTCCATCGCTACTTGTTATATCACCACTCGTTATATCTGGTAGGTATATAATATTCTCACTGCCATCATCATACAAATAGATATAATTACCTTTGTTCATCATTGAGTCTCCCTCAACATGATAAGATGTAAACCCAACCCACTTTATATTATCCAGCCCATCCGCATCAAAAACAGAAGCACTAACAAGGTGCAGCGATAGAGTGGCACCANCAGGCCTGGTAATCGTGTCAGGAGATGCAATACTAATTATTCTAGGAATAATATTCCCGATCTTAAAAGAAGCAGACTTTTTTTCTGTTTGCCCAACATAAATAGCTAAAATATTAATATATACGCTACCAGAATCTCCACCGAGTGTATTATTGATAACCGTACTATCATTCTGAAACTTTAAAGTATATATATCATCCTCTGCAATAATATCGCCGTTCATGCCATTATCTTTTAAAATCAAACTATCTGGATCATATTCTTCTTTGGTTCCGTACCATTCAACAATCACGTTATCAAGAATTTTACCTTCTGCCTCAGGCAAAACCTTGGCACTAACATAAAGCATATTCACATCCTGATGAAAATTAAACTGAGCATCAGATATATAGACTGCTGAATCATCATCTGAGTCTTTCACAGTACACCCAAAAAAGAATAAAATCAAAATCAAAATATTTAGTTTATTAGTATGCATTCTACTTTAACAAGTTAGCTACTCTATGGATTATAGAATTTACGATTATATATGTAGTCCACCATTAGCTTCCCGACCTGCTGAAGACTATGTGCACTGCAATTTTCCGGTATATCATTCATTGTATGCCAATAATTTGTAAAAGAGTTTGGATATTTAAAATCAATAATGTCTATAGTAGGAATGCCTGCATACTGGTTTAAGGGGACGTGATCATCATAAATAGCAGGCCCGACTACACCCTTAAAAGCATTGAGCTCCATATCTTTAGCTCTGTCCCACAGCTTTCGAACAAGTTTTCCATGAAAATTCAGCGAGTATCTTTCTATCGGCAGCGATAGCTCTTTATCGCCAACCATATCTAGTATTATACCTTCTTTTATTCCGTCAACAGGGAGATTCTTTGAAAAATAAATAGACCCCTTACAATAGCTCTCATTATTGCCAGAAGTACCACTGTCTTCTGCATCAAAAAAGACTAGGTTGATGCCTATTGGCGGAGAAGAAAGTTTAAGTAATCTTGCGAGCTCAAGGAGTACAGCCACACCAGATGCCCCGTCATTGGCTCCAATAATTGGTTTATTATTGTTAGCACTATTCTTATCTCTATCAGCCCACGGTCTGGTATCCCAGTGTGCACCTATAAGAACCTGCTCTGGACTTGAAGGATTGTATCTCGCAATTATATTCGTACCATTATAACTTCCGTCTTTTCCATAAACATCGTACGAGAATTCCTGTAACAATAGAGTGTCCGCAAGGTCTTTAACTATCTCTGTGATATATTTTTTTGTTGCCAAGTGACCCATAGAACCAGGATGTCTTGGCCCAAACTCGCACTGATCTACAAGGTGTTTATAGGACCTTTGTCCATCAAAAGCAGGTAGCCCTGTATCACAGCTTAGATACACGACTGAAAGAAAAGAAAATATGAGAATAAAACGCATTACTATCCTGTTATCGCTATGTTAATATCAAAGCCAAAATCTCTGTCTACCTTCTCACCCATCGTCCTACTATCACTCTCTCTATACTCATAGCGTAAACCACCAGATATTTTATTTGAAAACTGGTACGAGATCCTTAATCCAGCTTTCCAGTTTGAAGAAAATGCACCCTCCTCAAGGTCAATTTTATCCCCAGATTTGAACTCTTTACTATCATTCATATCAAAATTTAGCGTAAAACTTATATTATTGTTCAGCTTGAGATCTCCATAATAAGGAATTGGTATCGTCATTCCGCCTCTATGAGTATAGGTCGCTGTAGATGTATAGCTATGATCTTTTCTTATGGTAAGGCCAGTTGGTAGCTCATCTAGAGACAAGTTCCTATTGTGTCTGAATGTAAGGGAAATATTTTTTTTCAGGCTCATGTTTAAACCAAGCAATGGCGAGTAATTCATATTTATCCTGGATGAGCGCTCATAGTCTTTATAATCTTTTACAAAACTTCCTAGGTCAAAAAAGCCCATATCGTCTGGTGTGACATCTTCAAACTGCCANGACCTTGTTTCCTTTCCNGCGTAGCTATGATCAANCGAAGCACTCTTTGCGACCCACTTAATAATCGGCCATTTNTCAACGCCACTAACTCTAAAACTCCATCCAGGGAAAGGTATCCCATCGTTAAAGAGTTCATCAAATGTGATATAATCTCTGGTCATAGTCCTCTGCTCAACTCCCGTACCGCTGACTACACTAGAAAAATTTTGAGAAAAATTAAAATTAATTGTAACTAACCTTGATAGTTTTAATCCAGAGCGAAGTGAGCCATCTCTTTTGTGGTCCCAGCTACCAAGATTAGTACCAACCTCTTCCGATTGCTGAAGGTCATGATCTGGAATCCAACCAAATTTATAGCCAGTAGGAACCTCACCAATCACTTGATTGGCTGATCTGTTAAGCGTTTCTGTATAGCTTAGTGATATTGGATTAATCTTATCAATGAGGCCATGAATAAATGTGAGAGATTTTATTTCCTTCGTCTCTTTATTATTTTTTGTATTATTACTTTCCGATTTTCCCCTTGCCCTAGATCTACTGTTTCTAGTTCGACTTGTGTTTCTTGTATTCTTTGAAGGCGGTTTATATAATAATTCCACGATCTGTACAGGAGTGAGTGTAAAACTTGAGCTAAACCTAAGATTAGAACTTATATTTTGTCCCTCTCTTGATAGGTCATCTGTCCAACGGTAACTAGCAGTATAGCTCATGTTTGGCTTTAGCCACTTAAAAAATTGAGGACTATATGTTGTGTTCATTGTCTCTGTCACGTTTGTAACAAGTCCTGGGTCTAGATTCTTTAATGCCATCCAAGCATATCCTCGATAATCGTTTAACTTGCTCTGCCCGGCCCAAGCATATTTAGTAGATAGACTATTTGTAAATTTGTAATCTAGGTTCATATTTCTACTGAGCCCAAAGTTATAACTGTCAGGAGACCTTATTGATGATCTGGTCTCGTTCCATGAAAGTTTCTCTGTAAAATTTAGTGCTGTGTTAAACGCTGATGGCGTATAATAAAGTTGCCAGTCACTTAAAGATCCGATTACAGGAATTTCTTTCGTCCACTTTAATGGACTTATGTAGTTGTCTCTTCCAAAAGGAAAATTATAGCTTATTTTCCCTGAATAAGACTCTGACCATTTTTGAGTATATGTAATATCGGATGACCTAGACCGTGATGCGCTAAAATTAGTTTTGATATTGTCAATCGTATACTTTATTAGTTTATTATCGGATTTTGAAGTTTTGGATAAAGATGTACTAAAACTAATCGACTCACTCTGAGAAACAATTGTATCAGGCGGAGCAATTTTATCTACCAGAATATCCTCGCCTGGAAAATATTTTGGGGTATTGGTTGCTCTGCTAATTGAAGCGTTAACTGGTAAACTAAACCCCCATGATCTTGGTAACAATCGATGTAAATCAATTCTTCCAGATATATTAAAATTTTCTGATGTACTTGTTCCCTTTGATAGCCTTTCTTGCAAACGATGGAAGTCTGCGTCCTGCCTGCTATAGGTAAAATTAGCTGTGCCTAAGTCTGCAAGCTTCAGCGTTGACTGTACTCGCATAGCAACACCACGATCTTTTTTTACACCACTTAGTCGAAGCTCATCTACCCAGACCTCTCCACTGATAATTTTATCAGAAGTATTTGTTACTCCCATAATAAAATATTGGATCCTATTAAGAGCTGGCTTACCCTTGATATATACTTGTTTACCTGTTTTTCGTCCTTCATCATCCGTATATATATATCTTTTTACATCAGCAGAGTCCACAAAAATATCCGTTTCTTTGAATCGTTTTATAGAGATAGAGTCTTTCAGTTTGAGCTCTGCCAACCAGTCCAGATCAAGCTCAACACTATTCCTGCCTTTATCCTCATCCCACCCATTGTATACAGGCTGGGTGATCTCATAATAATCATCTCCGAGTCCAAACCTAAGAAAGATTTCAACGTCTGTGTTCAAAAATGTTACCCATGGACTATTACCAAATACATACATTTTCATTAGGTCATATGTCATGAAACTTCTTTTTTGATCATCATTCAATGTGTATAACGTCTTCTGTGCCGATCCATGGTGATAAGGAGGCAAATTATTAAACTGCATTACCAAAGACTGTTCTTTTGACCTTATTTGGTTTATCCTATCATACTCGCCTTTTACTCCATCTGGAGGCTGATAGTCTGAATTATCTTCAGTATTAATTACAGCAATCTGAAACGACGGTATATTTTTATCAGCTGTCTCAATCTCTCTTTTAGGATCAACCATCAAATTTTCTTTTTTTAATACTGGCGAAAGATTGCGATTACTTTCATAAGGCGGTGAATATATTCCTAGCTCTTGCCACTCGTTACCGACAATCTCAATTTTTGCTATCTGCAGTGTTGAAAATGTAGAGTCTAAATCAGAAACAGCTAATCTTATATACCTTATTTCATTCCACTCAGTCGAGCTTACATTATTAAAATCAGTCAGAGGTATTCTATATAGCTTCCATCCTGTTTGTATGCCATTTTTTTCCGTTTGACCTGCTAAATATGTGGTGTCCGTTAGATCAAAACTGGCAGAGAAATAGTCATTGACCTTATCCAAAAATCCAGATCTGTCTAGATCCTCAGTGTCTGGATATTTCCCACCTTCCTGGATCTTTGAACCAGTTCCATTTCCCTCAGTACCGTTCGCCTTAGAATAGTCTTGGCTGCCTTGGTCATAGTTCCAATTATCTCCATTAGGATCATTAAGGTCAACATCGCTTTCTGTATTAATCAACTCTGTCTCACCCTGATCGATATAGTATTGATAAGAATTCTGCTCAAGGCAGCCTCCCCAACCATTTTCATACTCATCAAAGCAACCATCTAATCCCGTATCTTCTGGATCCTCTAAAAATCCATTACCAAGTGTAAGGCCAGCTTCTGGAATATCTTCCGTGTTTAACACATCATTACCATCCCAGTCTTCACTTATTTTACCTAAATCTATAGTTAACTTGCCCCTGGTTCCTTTGAGCCAAATCTCAAAAAATTTACTCTGGGTTTGGTCATAATCTCCAGAATAGAGCGATGTGGTAACTCCAACCCATGTTGAATCATTATCTACATTTTTTTGGTGAGCTCTTTTACGATGTCTAAGAACAAAAACATCCGTGGTCTCATTCCCGGCTTGTACAGAGGTTGACTGATTTGGCCAAATCTCTCTAGTTCGTACTGGTATATATGGGTTATACCAGAAGATCTCGCCTCGATTAAGTTGAGAAAAAGTTCCAGAAAATATTCCCAAATCTTCATCGTAATAATATGGAGTCGAAGATTCTTTCCAAAAGCGGCGCTGAATAGATGGAGAGGTTGTACGTTTTGAGCCTTCAAAATCATCAATAAATGCCACACCGTTAGGATCTCCAGTGGAAGCATTATTTATCGAATTAGGATTAGGCAACACCTGTGCAATCTCGCCCTCGACCGATACACTAGTCATTTTATCTGTTTCAATGACAGGAAGCCTGTCTAAAAATCTCGTGACCCCATCCAGCTCCCACTCATAACGGCCATTAAGATCCCAAATAAAGTTACGGGTTGGCTCATAACCAACTTCTATTTTCTGGTTCATTATTGACTGATTATAATAAAGAGCCGTGGCACCAATAAATGATTTCTCTCCTAGATCCATCTGTGCACGAGTTCCAAAGATTGTTTTTTTATCAAAAGACACTATCTCATGCCTGTCGTAACGAACCTTTAAATCTGCATTAGGATCTTCGGCTGCGCTACCCATAAGAACTATTGTACCAGTAAAATAATCAATCTGATAGTCAACACCTCGCTTTAAAACAATATTATTTTGGACCACCTCTTCACTGCCTTCAACCAGCATAAACCCTAGATTAATTGTAGAACTTTGATTACTATACTTGGTCTCAATCACAAATCGATTATCACCGTTAACCTCTGAATTGACCGAAGAGGTATACATAACGCCTGAGCCCAGCTGGTCTTTTAACCCTTCTACCGTATTCCCTCCTTGTAATGAATCTGAAAGTGCAAATGGATGTAACGATGGAATAAGTAGCTCCCCATTAAGCATGTTTAATATGTTCCCAGATTGGGTGTCAATTATTTCATCATACTGCCGTACTCCGTTTACATTAAGGCTATCGAGACCAAATAGTGTAATATATGGTAAACTAGTTGCTCTGTCGCGGTCACTCTCAGGTGTAGAACGTTTGTTGATTATCTTAACTTCAAACCCTTCTTGATTAATCTGTGTGGTTCCAAGGTAGTATACATTTTTGAACATCAACGGCCAAATAGGATGATTTGGGTGGCTATTACGAGGCTTGAGCATCATCAATGACAGATTTGTCCCTGCGGAGTCTGCAGCAGCACCAACAACTAGCACCGTATCTCCTGTATTACGATCCTCTAAAACAAAAGAACAGCCAAGGATCTCATTCATTACCATATCTCTTAATCGTATATAACCTAGGTCTGCACTAAGTACGTAGTTTGTTCCTGTCTCTAGTCTAATAAAATTCCCTGTCTCATTATCATCAATATATGCTGAGTCTAGCTTATTTAGAGGGTTTATATATGCTGTTCCTGTGACTGCACCGGCTTCATTGGTATTAATTGATTTATATAGCTCAAAATTCTTTACTACAAGATTACCAATATAGTGTAACCCATTACGCAAGGGATAAAAAGACGGGATACTTACCTGTTGAATTACTAGATCCTGGACAACGGCTGTGTCAACCCCATTTCTAAACCAAGGGTGAATAAAGAAGTATCTATTCTTGAGCCAGTCCACATCACGAATCTGTTGTGTATTAGACTGAGTACCGCCCTTGTATTCCTCCTGCTCCTTCTTTGCTTTTTCAATTGAAGCAATAGTCGTAATGTCTATAGGTCCTAGTTTAGAAATAGATTTAATCCCAAATAGTCCCTGGTTTTTTCCTGAAAACGTAACATACTTTGTAGAGGGTAGTGATAGTGAAATGTTACCCGCTTCAATCTTTTGAACAATATCATCCTCTAAACCATCATAGGCAATCCGTATGTTATTCTCCCAGTCAAACTGTCTCTCAGAATCCTGGTCCATACTTACCGTTATCCTGTCTCCAATCTTGCCCTGAATGTTAAGATGCTGTTTNTGATCAAACTCTAAGTGTGTATTCTGTGTTTGACTAAGTGATGACCTGACTAACTCTTGATCTTGAAATATCATGTTCCCCGTTATTGTTACATTACCATTTAGACTAAGAGAAGCACGTCCTAGATTACCAAGGTCCACGCCCACCACCTCCATCATTTGACCTTTTCGTTTACTAGAACCATCTTTTGAATCTTTTTGCATTATTTCAATTAGCTTTAGATANCTTTTTCTTTCGTTATATTTTTTTAGATACCATTCTACNTTTGAGCTGAAAGGCATCCTATAAGANTTACCATCTATATATTCATTTATTGTTATAGCGCTCCAATCTTTTGCGAGAACAATCACTGTTTCTCGGCTATCATATTTTATGTTCAATATACCCTTAGGATTGGAGGTTGAGTCAATAGGCTGGACGAGATTTATTATATGATCAGGGAATGGGTTTACAACAAAATCAGATGCTGGAAGATATAGAAATTGTGAATACAATTCTGAATNGCTATAGAATGTAGAGTCTNNCTCTTGTGCCATNAGGTTTTGGTAAGGAGATAGAGCATTGGACAAAAGCAATATTATGCCCAAGATAAATGAGTATATGTGTTTTATAACCAACTTCCAGTTTTTAGTTAACTGATAGCAATGTATTCGATAGAGTATCCTTTCCTATTCTATGTTTTCTTTTAACAGTTTACACATTTTCTCTAGCGCCACTCCCCTGTGGCTTATTTTATTTTTATCTTGCCTCGTCATCTCTGCAAAAGTTTTTCCAGTTTGCTCCACTCTGAACACTGGATCATACCCAAATCCGCCATTTCCAATGGCACTCATGGTTATACTACCTTCAATAACACCTTCGGTCCAAAGTTCCTTATTTGGCGAATGAAAACTAACAACCGTCCTAAAGCGAGCAGTTCTAGAATCCATGTCAGTTGAAGACATCTCAGAAAGTAATTTCCTGACATTATCCTCATAAGAGACGTTAATTCCCGCATAGCGTGCTGAATAAATCCCCGGAGCTCCATTTAGAGCGTCAACCTCCAGGCCAGTATCATCGGCTATCGCTGGTATACCAGTTATAGCACTAACGGTACGAGCCTTTATTAAAGAGTTCTCAAGTAATGTCGAACCCGTTTCCTCAATCTCACCAATTTCTGGGAAATTATCAAGAGATAATATATTTACCCCTAATTCATGGAGGGCAATNATAATTTCCTTTTTTTTATCAGGATTATGAGTAGCGATTACTATGTCTTTAACTAATTCCATTGGTATTTATNNTCGANAAATAAANGAAACCTATCTGTTAATAACTAGCATTACAATAATAANATTTAANNGTTTTATTGATNAAATANAGANNANGATCATTATTTNTTGTTATAAATATCTAATTCATTATAGAAGAAAAGTTGAAAAGACGATAAAATATATTAATTTTCGCCGCTCATTTAATCATAGCCTATAATTATTTAGAATATTTTATATAATTAATTATAAATAATAATTTTCTGTTGTTGGCTCGGTAGCTCAGTTGGTAGAGCAGTGGACTGAAAATCCATGTGTCGCTGGTTCGATTCCGGCCCGAGCCACTTCAGAAANANAAAACAATTAAATAANAATTATCCTATTCTCAATATTTTATAGAACATCCTAAGGATTTTGTCGTTTTCGTTCTTACGCTTTTGCCCTTAGAAANAGAGTTGATTGCATCCACAAGATAATTACGCTTCACTCTTTTAGGACCATCATCAATAGCCCCTCGATATCTTAAATCTCCATTTTTATCAAAAAGATATACATGAGGTGTAACCATNGCCCCAAATGCTTTTGCAAGCCTAGATCCACTATCTAATACGTAAGGAAATATATATTCATATTTTTTAGCATGTTCTTTCATTGAATCAAAACTATCNACTCCATCATGCTGGCTCGCGTTAGAGTTTACGGCAACAAACCCTATATTATTTTTTGAACANAGTTCCGATATGGGATTATATCTGCCTTGCCAACGAATAACCCAGGGACACGTGTTGCAGCTAAAAATCACAAGTAGTCCATTTTCTTTTTTATATGTACTNAGCTCAGACTCTTTGCCATTAATATTTTTTAATATATAGTCTGATCCGGGCATTTTACTANCTATGGAGATCTCTTCGCTNATTAAAGTTGAAAGTGCAATAATTCCTAATGTTAATATCCTGATCATAATATTTATCCTTTAGNTCCTAATAATGAATCAATTTTACTAATAAAAAACTTTTCATCTCTTTTGCCCTGCCAAAAAGAAAGCAGGTTCAATTCTTGGTTAAAAATTCCTGTGAAAGGAATTGCGCCAGACCAAGAAGGACAAATATCATCAATAAATTCTTGGGTGTTACCTTCTAGCTTTCTATAGTGTTGTCCTTTAACCTTTTGACTTAAAAGAAAATTTTCAGCAGCTTCTTCATTTTCATCCCAGTCAGTACTTAAAAAAACTACATCTAATTTATTNATATCATATCGTTTTTTTAGTTTTACAATATATGGAAACTCCTCGATACATGGTATNCATGATNTTGACCATATGTTAAGAAGCACTAAAGATGAGACATTGTTTTCTTTAATATTATTATACAATTCAGATACAGTGACTGCTTTAACATTTAATAAATCACTACCACACCTAATGGAAACAAGAATAAAAAAGAAAATAATTATATTTCTCATAGGTTAATATTAATGAGTTAATGGCTAAATATTTTATAGAATATCTTAACTATTATAATTTTTAATTAAATATAAATTTCATTGGAATCAGATTTGCTGTTTATCAATTTTTATTTATAAAATTAAGTGTGTATTTCATTAATAATATAGAAAGGGGGTGATCAGTTGTCTAATTTTAATAAACCGCTGACCTCCAAAGGATCAGCTGTGTAACACACCTAAGGGTTAGAACCTTTTAGGAGGTCAGCGGTTACTTTGTATTAAAAGCCCTCATTCAATATGAGGGTTTTTAATATCTACTCAATTTTTAAATATTCAAGTATACCTCTCAAAGTGGGCAACACTCTCTCTCCTGTCCTTTTTAGCCTTTTCGTGCTTACGTGGCCAATATCAATCAGCAGGCATTTAACGCCCATTGCCTGGGACACTTCACTATCATGAATAGTATCACCAACCAATAAAATATTCTCCGGCTCAAGGCGTGAAATTTTTAACCAATTAATCCCAGCTTCTATTTTACCATCTGCTTTTTCGTTCTTAATACCAATTAGATGATTAAATAAGTGGTCAATATTATGGTGATTGACCCATCTGACTAAAGAGCTCTGCTTTCCAGCAGAGAGTATCGATTGTGTACGCCCAGATTCATTAATCCGCTTAAGTACAAATTCAGCATCTTTGTGAAGAGTACAATCTTTAAATCGACTTTTATAATATTCCAAAAACCCGGGGATCGGAAAATGCTCTTTCGTAAAATCAAATCCCAACTTTTCATAATATTCTATAACAGGAAAACAAAAAACATCTCTGTAATTTTTATTGGATACCAAAGGCATACCCCTGGATCCTAATACAATATTAATCGCCTCTATACACAACCACCTGTCATCTAAAAGTGTACCGTTCCAGTCCCACACTATATGCTTATATTTCATTTATATATTTAATCCAGAAATTTGATATCAAAATTAGATAAATAGAAATACAACAAATAGTGTCAATACAACAAAATAAACCCGAATTCATTAGTCTATTAGAAAATAATCTAAAATCTGAACTTCCGGGTGAAAAAGCGCATGATATAATGAGGACTGGGCCAAAGCTTCCTAAAGCCGCAGAATATTTAACAAAATCTCCCATACCCTCTGCGGTGTTGATTTTATTATTTCCTAAGCGCGATACATTCAACTTTATACTAACACTAAGATCAAAAAAAGTAGAAACACATAAAGGACAGATTTCACTTCCTGGCGGCGTTCAAGAAGAAAATGAGTCTTTAGCAGAAACTGCTTTGAGAGAAGCCAATGAAGAGATTGGAGTTTTGCCAGAAATAGTTGAGATTATTGGAAAACTTTCTACAATCTATGTCCCCTATTCAGGGTTTAAAATTTATCCCTATGTTGGTTGGACAAAGTCAATCCCAAACCTAAAGGCGTCTGCCGAAGAAGTGGAAAAAATAATTTTTGCATCGATTACTGAGTTATTAAATAATNATAATCAAAGAAAAAAATCCACTNTCCTCAGAGGCATTCCAGTAACCATGCCATATTTTAATCTAAATAATGAGAAAGTATGGGGTGCTACATCGATGATTCTATCAGAGTTTAAACAGTTAATCAGCTGAAGTTTTTGTTATCTACNGGTCCGCTATTAAACTAATTAGTTAATTTATCTTCTACTTTTTTCTCGATTGTTTTTATAGCTGATTCTTTCACTTTCTCACCTGTTTTTGAGATGGCATCTTTTAATATTTCTGCTGATTTTGATACTGACTGTGAAATCTCTGTAGTATTCTTCCCNGTATAATGCAAATACGCGATGTATAAAACAAAAATTGATGCAGTGACAAGAACGAGCTTTATAATTTTTTTAATAAATCCATAGACAATCACAATCGCTAATATAACCGCTATCGCTAGATAAACAGGGTTAGCGGTAATTGCTTCTATTATATTTTCCATTATTTTTTATTTTAATTGATGGTTTATCAAATATTCAGTTTAGAGTTCGATACATAATATTAATAGATTAGCAAGTATGAAAAAAATAGTATTAATAATATTTCTATCANTGATATCCGCCCAAGTGGACTATCCTGCAGATTCATTATTAGAATCTGAAAATATTTCATATATGAAAAAANTCTTTATCTATCCTGTCACTAGGTGGCAACGCATTTCATATAATTCTAATATTTTTAACTGTCAGTTTTATCCAAGCTGTTCAAATTATTGTACAATATCCATTAGAGATAATGGTATTATAGCGGGCTCAATTATTGCCGCAGAGAGGATTACTAGGTGCAACCCTTCTGCGTTACACTATCATCAAAAAATTAATGGAGTGTACAANGATGATGATGGAAGGCTAATCGATTTTGTAAATCCTAAAATCTATCAAAAGAACAAAAAATCACCAGCTATTGCTGCAATTCTATCAATAGTTCCTGGGTTAGGGCGTATTTANGCTGGAAGATTTTATGATGGTTTATATAGTATAATAAATTTGACTATATCATGGAAAGCATCTTCCATANCAATAAAAAANAAGCAGCTAATTTTAGCCCCTGCCTTCAGTACAACTTTCGCTATTCTTTATGCTGCTGAGATATATGGAGGATGGAGAGCAGCAAAATATTATCAACCGCCAAAAAAAAACAAAGCCAACAATTAATCTTTGATAGAGCCGGGTATGGGAATCGAACCCACCTACTACTGATTACGAATCAGTCGCTTGAACCAACTCAGCTAACCCGGCAATNATTAAGTTAATTTAAGAATGCGATCTGGTCTCAGAATACAAAAATTTTACTTATCTTATATTAAATATTGTTTCTTATGATTATCTATTTGAAAAATTGTAAGCGTGCTAAATTCAGATATCAAACGAGGAAAAACAGATATCTAGATAATTATTTGAACAAATATATTTTCTAATTGGTTTAACCAATATCTTTNTTAATTAAAATTCTAATAAAATTGAATAAAATTTGAATTCATTATCAAAAATAATTTTNCTCTCGCTTTTTATCATATCAAATGTATCAGCAAATAGATTAAAACTAAAAAAAGCAGATATTTTAGAAAGTAAAAAGGTTGGTCGAGAATCTGTAAAATATCTCAGNGGTAACGTTGAATTTCAAAAAGGCTCAGTTGAACTAAAGTGCCAGTACGGCACATACAAAGAAAAAAAAGATATCGCTTATTTATTTGATGAGGTAAACCTTACCAAAGAAACACTCTCNCTAACATGTGACAGNATAACATTTTATTCTAAACAAGACAGAGTCGAAAGCACAGGAAATCCTAAAGTCAAAGACTTAGACTATAGTCTAAACTCTGATACTTTAATCTACTTTACTGAGATAGATAGTGGNGTAGCACTTGGGCAGGTNGAATTGTTTCAAAANAATCAAAAAATTAAGGCGAATAGAATAGAATACATTAAAAGACCAGGCTCAAGCGTTGTGTCCTATACCGCTATCGGGAATGTAATTATTGAGGACTCTCTTAGAACGGCCACATGTGGTATGGCCATATATGACCATACTAATGAAAAAACTTATCTAGAAATAAAACCAAAAATACTAGATGAGAAACGTGCTCTTTATGGGGAAAAAATTATTATGAGCTATGACGAAAAGAAATTAAAAGAAATATATATCCCCCAAAATGCTCAAGCATCAACAACTTCAGAGGGATACCAGTACAACAAAAAAGATACTACNANAGCCAGATTAAAATTGCAATTTAATGATGACATGACTAGCACAAGCTTGGAAGGTTTTTTTGATAATGGCGCGCTGGATTCACTTAGGCTAAGTGGTATGGCCACCACTATCTATCACATTTTTGAGGATTCATTATACAAAGGAAAAAATGTGACATCAGGTGATACAATCATAATGAATTTTACAGAAAAAGANCTAAACAATATTTTAGTAAATGGTGGGTCACAGGGTAAATATATTCCTGATACGGTATCAAGTGATATTGANTATCCTCTAATATATTCCGCAGAAAAAATAGATTATCATTTGAAAACAGAAGAAACCGAACTCATCGGAAATGCAAAAGCACATCATGATAATACAGACCTAGAGGCTGGATACATAAAAGTTGATTGGCCAACAAAAATGCTTAATGCACATCCTNGAAGTATAGCAGACTCGATCTATAAAACAATTAAGCCTACTATTACTGAAAAAGGTCGCGATCCAATGGTGGGCAAAGAAATGATCTATAATCTAGATACTAAAAGAGGAAAAATTATTTATGGAAAAACAAAAGCAGAAGATGGTTACTATAAGGGTAAAGAAATTAGAAACGAGAGTGATGATATTATTTATATAAAGAATTCAGTGTTCACTACATGCGATCTTGATACACCACATTTTCATTTTGAATCAAATAAAATGAAAATAATTCAAAATGATGTTGTAATCGCTAAACCAATTGTGTTAAAACTAGCTGATATTCCAGTTGCCGGCATTCCACTAGCAATTTTCCCTCACCAGGGTGGAAGAAGACACTCAGGTTGGATAATGCCAGCCTATGGAGAAAGCCGATCTAGGGGACAATATATAGATGGGCTAGGCTACTATTGGGCGCCTAACGAGTACTGGGACTCGAAGTTCACAATGAGTTTTGGTGATCGACAAGGTGCAGTATTAAATATAAAAAATCAATACAGAGTACGATACAAATTTAGTGGAAGTTTTTACATCAGAAATCAACAATTTTTATCTGGTAGCAAAGATATAATTTCTCTCAAAGAAAATAGAAATAGCAATTTTATGTTCCGCTGGAATCATGCTCAGGTTTTAAGAAATAATCAAACCTTCAATGCCAACACCACTTATTCAAGTAACGGTAATTACAATAGAAAATATGGTCTTGATATAGCTCAGCGTATGGATCAAAAGGCAACATCAAATGTTACCTATACAAAAAGATGGACAAAATCAAAAAATTCAATGAGCTTCAATCTGTACTCAAATCAAGATCTTTTAGTGGATAAAAAAACTGATAATACAAGCAACTATTATATTGCTCCGACTCAAGCAGGATCTCAGTTAAACATAATCAACAGAACACTGCCAAAAATTTCATTTAGACATGGACAGAGCAATCTCATCCCTACAAAAAATGATCAAAAACGCTGGTACAATAATATTACCTGGAATTATGGATTTTATTTTACCAATAAAGATAGAAAATATTATGAATCAGTATTTATTGATTCACTTAATAATTTTGACTGGGAACGCGATGCAGATGGCAATCCAATAGACACAGTATTTATTGATAATGGCTGGACCCATAGCGCTTCAATAAACGCTCCAACAAAATTATTTAAACATATAAATATTAATCCAAGTATAAACCTAAGGTCTGCATGGGTAAACCGAACATTTGATAAGGCTTGGAATGATTCAACCAATAACTTTCAAAATATTGAAACCAGAGGGTTTGCGACAAGGACTACTGGCTCTTTTTCATTAAATGCTAATACCAAGCTATACGGTGTTTTTGCTTTACCTATTGGCCCGCTGAAAGTCATCAGACATGTTGCTTCTCCTTCCATAGGATTCTCATGGACCCCAGATTTTTCGAAACCTGTTTTTGGACATGAATTAGGATATATTGAAACCTATAATAACCCCACGGATGGAAATGCAATTAAGCATGATCGGTTCTCTGGGACAATGGCTGGGAGCACTCCAAGCAATGAACAAAAAAATATTAATTTTTCATTGAATAATATTTTCCAAGCAAAAACTATTACAAATGAAGAGGAAAAAAAGATAGACCTTTTTAGCTGGAGAATGAGTAGTAGTTATAATTTTGCAGCTGAAAAATATAAACTTGCTAATCTTAGATCATCTATTAGATCTAAACTTTTTGGGAAACTTAATCTTGATCTATCAATGACGCATGACTTTTACGGATACGATAGAGAAACTGGAGCAAGAAGCAATGAATATAGTGTAAACAAAAATGGTGTTCTATCTCCAAGATTAACAAACGCTAGACTATCCACTGGCTTTAGGTTAAATGGCAATCGTTGGCAGAAAAATAATGAACAAAAATCAAAAGATATTGACTCTTCAGAGACAAACAATGATCTCGCAGGACCAGGATTACAAAACCCAATCAAATCAATAAATAATACAATTAAAGATGGAAATTTATGGAGTACTAACTTAAGCGTTAGCTATAGCTATAACGCTTATAATCCTTTAAACAAAAATAAGACATTTTGGGTTAATACCTCCTCAAATATTCAAGTGTCAAAATATTGGAAATTGGCTTACCGCGCACGTTTTGATATGATTAAAAAAGACTTGGTAAGTCACAATATATCTTTAAACCGAGACCTGCACTGTTGGGAGTTATCACTTAACTGGACGCCGGGTGGTATAGGACAAGGAGTATATGTAAGGCTCAATGTAAAATCACCTACTCTAAAAGATTTAAAAATTGAAAAAAAAGGTGGAGTCTATTCTAAATCTCCATTTTAATCTGTTATTTGTTCTATCAACGATCTTTAAGAAATTAACACTATGATTTATCCAGAGTTAAAACATGATATGCCCGGATTGTCAGGCTGAGTATTTAGATAATATTAATGAATGTGGAGACTGCAAAGTGAGCCTTATAGACGCCTGCTCGCTTGACCTCCCTGTCCCAGAGATGACATGGATACCATTACCAACATTTATTGGAAGCACATATGCGGATATGATTATTGAAATATTAAACCAGAAAGAAATCCCTCATTATGTAAAAAGTAATTGGAGTAGTTCTGTTTTAAGCACCAGAGGATCTGAATTAATTGATGATGTCATTAGAGTTTTTGTTCCTAAATCATATGAACAACAAGCAACAAATATAGTTTATGCTATTTCTGGAGAAAAAAAATGAACCAAATAAGAACAATAAAAGGAACTCATGATGTATTGCCAGAAAAATCGAAAGACTGGCAAAGGCTAGAAAAAATAATCCATAAAAATGCTTCACTTTTTGGGTATAACGAAATAAGGACACCAATAATTGAAGAGGCTGGTTTATTCAATAGAGGGATTGGAGGAAACACAGATATTGTTTCTAAGGAAATGTACTCCTGGGTTGATAGAGATAATACCACCATTGCCTTAAGACCAGAGATGACTGCTTCTGTAGTGAGATCATTTATCCAGCATAGTCTAGGCAGTCAGTCTTCACTACAAAGATTGTATTATATGGGACCCTCTTTTCGTAGAGAAAGACCTCAAAAAGGCAGACAAAGGCAGTTTCATCAGTTTGGGGTTGAGGCAATCGGCAGTAATAATCCAGAACAAGATACCGAGGTGATAGCATTGGGCTGGGAGATTCTTTCAAAGGCAGGTATAAGTAACTTAGAGCTTAAACTATCAAGCATTGGTTCGGAGGATTGTAGAAACAAATACAGGAGTGAATTGGTAAATTTTTTGAAGCCGTACAAATCAAAGCTATCAAAAGTAAGTCAACAGCGATTAATAGATAATCCGTTACGTATTCTTGACACAAAGAATAAAGATGAGATTGATATCATNAAATCGTCACCTAAAATTGANGAGTTTTACACAAAAGAAGATCGCNCACATTTTAAGCAGGTNCAGGACTACNTAAAAGCAATCGAGATCCCATTTAGCTTAGACCCATTACTAGTTCGAGGACTTGATTATTATACTCAAACTACCTTTGAGATTATATCGAATGATATTGGCGCTCAGGATGCCTTGCTTGGTGGAGGTAGATACGATGGCCTCATTAAATCNTTAGGAGGAAAAGATACCCCAGCTGTTGGTTTTGCAGCAGGTATGGAAAGAATACTGCTAGCAATATCTACAAACAAAGATATTGAAAAAACAACACCAACTATTTACATAGTTTGCGTTGAAAAAGATGCTTTAGGTTCGGTGCAGCGAATAGCAAAAGATTTAAGAAACTTAGGCTATAATNTTTTATTAGAAACAATGAGAAGAAGTATGAAAGCACAAATGAGAGAGGCAAATAGATGTGGTGCTGACTTTGCGGTTATAGTTGGTGAACAAGAAAATAATGAAAAAACTGTCCAAGTAAAAAATTTAAACGATGGTNACCAGGAAACAATTGATCAGAAAAACTTATTTAATCATTTCAAAAGTTTGACATTTTAATTTTTTCTATTAGATTTTATACGCGCGAAGAAATAATCAATAATTTAACTACCATAATAATTATAAATATATGAGTCAAAAATCCCTAATAGTAGTAGAGTCACCATCTAAAGCAAGAACAATAGAACAATATCTTGAAGGTGAATTTGAGGTTATTGCATGTGTGGGTCATGTTAAAGATCTGCCGTCTAATAAACTTGGAATAGATATTGAAAATAATTTTGAAATGACACTTGATATACTCCCAAATCGTAAAGAGTTTGTTAAGGAGTTAAGAAAAAAGAGTGCGTCAGCAGAACGAGTTTATATTGCAAGCGATCCTGATCGCGAAGGTGAAGCAATTGCTGCACACCTCGCAAGCGAAGTTCCTGAAGAAAAGCTAGAAAGAGTTGAGTTTACAGAAATTACAAAAGCCGGAGTAAAAGAAGGCATGGGCAATAGCCGAAAGCTCAATAATAATTTAATTAGTTCACAAAAAACTAGGAGAATTATTGATAGGCTTGTAGGCTATAAAGTCTCACCTGTGTTATGGGCAACGCTACAAAAAAATATGAATTTTGTTAATACTACATTATCAGCTGGAAGAGTGCAGTCGGCATGCGTAAAAATTTTGATTGAGAGAGACAGAAAAAGACAAAAGTATTTAAGGACTGAATACTTTGATCTAAAAGCAAAACTAAATAAGAATCAATCTGAGACCATGTTTGAAGCTGTGCTAAGTAAGGTTGATGGGAAAACGATTGTATCCAGTAATCACTTTGACTCGGACACAGGTAAAATAAAAAATTCTAAATCATTAATACTAAACAAAAAAGAAGCTGAAAAACTAATCTCTAATCTTGAAAAGGGGAATTGGACAGTCAGCAGTATTAATGAAAAACCAAGAACCTCGAACCCAAAGCCTCCTTTCACAACGAGTACGTTACAACAGGAAGCAGCTCGTAAATTACGTTTCTCGGCAAAAAATACAATGAGAGTCGCTCAACAACTATATGAAAATGGTTTTATCACATATATGAGAACAGATTCTACCCATCTTTCTGAAGAGGCCTTGAATGGCTCAAGAAGTCTTATTTCTAAGCTTTTTGGGGATGATTATCTGCCAAAAATGCCTAATCAATACCAGACCAAGGTGAAAAATGCTCAGGAAGCGCATGAAGCAATTAGACCCGCACACAAAGTATTCTTAAGTGTCGATGATGTAACCTCAAAACTGGGTGCGGAAGCTGCAAAATTGTATGAACTAATTTGGCAAAGAACAATCGCCAGCCAAATGCTGCCAGCCAAATTAAAACAAACATCAGTAGTCATCGCTAACAAAGAAACTGAGTTTAAAGCTAGTGGCCAGATCATTGTTTTCCCAGGTTACATGAAGATATATGTTGAAGGAAGAGATAATCCTGATGCTGAGCTTGCGAATAAAGAAAAAATTCTTCCTGATTTATCAGTCGATGAAGAGCTTGTTTGTTCTAGTCTTGCTGCTCAGGGCCATAAAACAAAACCCCCTGCACGATTTACAGAAGCATCTCTGGTTAAAGAAATGGAGTCTAATGGCATAGGAAGACCATCGACTTTTGCATCCATACTTGACACAATAGTCCGAAGAGGTTATGTGGAAAAAACAAAGACCAATCTCTCACCAACTTATTTAGGATTGGCTATTACACAACTGTTAGAAAATCATTTTACAACCTTAGTGGATAAAAACTTTACAGCAAAAATGGAAAACGAGTTAGATGCAATATCTAG